>NZ_CP049157.1:665555-998333 GCF_011493005.1 Caballeronia sp. SBC1 | reverse complement strand
CGATGCGGTCTGCATCGAGCCGCCGATCAAGCGCAAGGCTGCCAGCGCCGACGATCCTTTGACCGCGAGTCTCGTCGCATTGGCCAGGCGTAGCGCGCGTGACTTGCCATCGAGCGGACGCACCCCCGCTGTGCTACGAGACGAGGCCGCCAGTGTGCTGTCGACGCTCGCACAAGCCATCCTTGGCGGGACTGTTTCTTTGCGCGCGGGACGCACATTAAGCGAGCGGCTTGCCGTATCGTGGAGATGCAGCGAGGCGGAAGACGCGATCCGGCGCGCCCTCGTTTTACTCGCCGATCACGAACTGAATGCATCGACCTTCGCTACGCGCGTCACCGTCTCCACGGGCGCGTCGTTATCGGCTGGCGTGCTGGCTGGCCTCGCTACGCTCACAGGACCGTTGCATGGAGGCGCATCGTCGTCGGTTCGCGGGCTGATTGAGTGGGCAACCGATATCGGCCCGGAAGCGGCTGTGCGCAACTGGCTGGCGCAAGGCCGCGCGTTTCCGGCATTCGGTCATCCGCTATACGCCGATGGGGATCCCAGGGCGAGCGCTCTGCTCAACACAGTGACCGTGCCGCCGCTTTACGCAGAACTTGCGGCGTGCGTGGAGAGGGCGGTCGGCGAGCGGCCGAATGTTGATTTCGCGCTGGCGGTTCTTGCCGCTGCTTTTGATCTGCCGGCGCATGCGCCGCTGTCACTCTTCGCGCTTGCACGCTGCGCCGGCTGGCTCGCGCACGCGTTGGAGCAAGCGCAAATGGGCCGCCTGATCCGGCCTCGCGCACGTTATGTCGGGCTACAACCGAAGTCCGCGGAATGAGCCTGACCGGGCAGTAAAGCCATTTTCAAACCCTCGCTCGTCCCCCGCGGCTCACGCGGCCGTTCGTTTCAGTGCGTTCGGCCGTGCGCGCTTGGCCAGATCCTGCAACAATCGTTGCACCCGGTGTTGTTGCACTGCAACAAGATCGCTCTCGTTCATCAGGGCGTGAAGCCGGCTTTCCCAGTACTCCTGGTCCATGCCGTGGACGGGTCCAGCCGGATAGGCCCGTGCGACGGACCTGACCATGCGCTCGATATGGTCGAGTTGCCGATCGGCTAAACTTGCGGGCGTCAAGTTGCCGGGATTAGGTGACGGTGCTTTCTTTAAAGCGCTCATTTGCTGATATCTCATCGTGCTTCGCTGAGCTTCTCAGGAAGGGTGTTGCGTTCAATTCGTCCGGATATCGCCGATCAAGTTGCTCGTCTCGCTGTGCAGATGGCGTGAACGATCCCTGTGATTCCGTACCACCACGTTTGATGGAAAGACTCTGCAATTTCTTCTTGCGATGCCGTAAACCAGGCATGTCCTCTCACAGTACGGAATGGACGGCGATGCTATTGATGTGAAGATACCGTAGGGGTTTAAACGGTCTTGACCGTGTGTCTCAGTTCTCGAATTAAATTTGTTCAACGCGTCCCACGCCGGATGGATTGGCTTTTTTGGGGCGCTATCAGGTACACACCATGTCTTCGAATACCCGTCGAGACGGGCGCGCTGAAATTGCTGCGAACGCTGGCATTGTCCGCAGCAGCTTCAGCACGTATGCGTCGGAGGTGAACCAGCAGATGCTCGCCTGGCGGGATCGGGTTGGGCATGTCGTGGATGTCCTGCCTTCGAAGGAGCAGCTCGCCGATGGCTTTCGCGGCCGTATCGATCGGTATTCGGTCGGCGACCTCGTCTTTACGGATGCCGTCACCGACGCCATGTCGCTTGAGCGTTCGGTCGCAAGAGTCTCCACCGACGAGCGGCGCAACTACGTTTTCCACGTTTTCGCGCAGGGAACGGTCAGGACGGAAATGGGCGCGCAGCAGAAGCGCAGCGCCGTGGATTCGGTGCAGGGAATAATCGTTTTCGACATGGATCAGCCATTTCGCCTCGAGCGGTCCGAGTGCCACGTGTTGACGATGTTCGTGCCTAGAGCGGTCGTGGAGGCCACGTTGCCCGACGCCGAAGCTATTCATGGCCGGGTAGTCCAGCACGGAGCGCCGCTGACCCAGCTCATCATGAACCACGCATTGGCCCTGAGCCGCGATCTGCCAAAAATGAACGCGGCGCAGGCGGCGCATGAACTCGATGCCGGCGCGCAACTGCTGCTCGCGGCTTTCCGCAAGCAGGCGAGTTTGACCGGCGACGCCCGCGCAGCCGTGCAGGCGGCCGTGATGAGCCAGGTGCGGCGGTATGTTGAAGCGAATCTCAACCAGCCGGGTCTTTCGCCTTCGAGCGTGGTGGATGCACTGCAATTGAAGCGCGCCACGATCTACCGCTGGTTCGAGCATGAGGGCGGACTCGGGGCGTATATCCGCAATCGCCGTTTGCGCGAGGCGGCCGACGAACTGGTCCGCTTCCCGCATCTTCACGTTATCGATATTGCGTTCGGGCTGGGTTTTAACAGCGCGTCGGATTTCACGCGCGCGTTTCGCCGCGCTTACGGCATGAGCCCGCAAGATGCGCGTGCTCGTGCGTTCGAGCTGCAGCGGGCGAGCAGGCTGGATCTGCTGTCATCGTACGGGCCCGGCGGCAAATAGCGCCGCTATACGCTGATTAGCCCGATGACCCCGATTAGCCCGATACAAGTCAGTCGAGCGTCCTTTCGGGGAAGCGGTGCAGGGCGAACAGGGTGACGCAGATGGCGGCGATCAGATACCACGCGGGCATCATCGGATTGCCGGTCTTGGCGATCAGCCACGTGACGATGAGCGGCGAGAAGCCGCCGAAAATCGCCACGCCGAAGCTGTACATGATGGACAGCGCGGCCGCGCGATGTTGCGGCGGAAAGGCCTCCAGCATGGTCACCGTGCTCGCACCGGCATTGCTGAGCGCGACTGCCACATACCCGATGATGATCAGTAGCGCGGCGACATTGCCTACGCCCATTCTCAATGCCAGGAAGGCTGGATAAGTCAGCACAAGACAGATCACGAGCGCCAGGTACTGGATTGGCTTGCGCCGCTTTTGCCGGTCGGCGATCCGGGCCACCAGCGGGTTCACCACCAGGATCACGAGACCAGACAGGCTGGCGGTCAGCAGGCTGATGGCGGCGGGGCGGTGCAACGTCCGCACCAGATAGCTCGGCATGTAGAACACGGTGATATAGATGCCGATCGACGGCGCGGCCATCATCAATGTTCCGTAGAACAGCGTGCGTGCGTGCTCCGCGAACATGCTGGCGAGCCGGGGGCGTTTGGGAGCATCGATGACGACCGAAGGCATGTGCCGGCGCAAATACCAGCCGACGGGGCCGATCAACCCACCGAGCACGAACGGAATCCGCCATCCCCAGTCGTGCATGTCGGCCGGCGAGAGCCACGCGGTCGTGATTGCACCGACCATCGCGGCGGCAAATGCGGCCGCGCCCTGGCTCGCGCCACGCCAGCTGGTGAGATAACAGCGGCGGTTGCGCGGGACCGATTCCATCAACACCGCCGACGCCGGCCCGATTTCGCCTCCTGCCGCGAGCCCCTGCATGAGTCGCGCAAGGACCATCAGCACCGTCGCAGCCGGGCCAATGGAAGCAACCGTCGGCAAGCATGCGATCAGCCATGTGCCGAGCGTCATGAGCGTAAGCGACCACGCCATGCCGGCTTTCCGGCCCCGGCTGTTGGCTATCTGCCCGATGATCATTGCTCCGAGCGGGCGCATGACAAAGCCTGCGCCGAAGGTGGCCAGCGACAGCAGCAGCGACGAGAGCGGATTGTGCGACGGGAAGAACAGTTTGCCGATGATGACGGCGGAGAAGCTGTAGACCGTAAAGTCGTACGCGACAAACGCGTTACCAATGATGGTAGCCAGGACGATACGGGTGGGCTTGGCTTTCGGGGCGTGAATCAGGTGGTCTGCTGCGGGGTGCATGGGCGCGGTCTGGGAAAAAGGCGGCTGTGCCAATATGCATGGATTGCTTCTTTCTGCTTGGGGCGAAGCCCGCCGCATGATAAGACAATCCGAATACTCGTGCTTGAAGCGGAATTGACGCAGTGGGTTGCATGGGAGGCGGGCGGTGCCTGCATGTGCGTTGGTCTTGAAGCCCGCGTCCCGGTCGTTGCGATACGCTTTCCAGAACAATTCCGGTGGCCGGTCGTTCTCGCGATAATCCAAAATGCATTTATACAAGGGGCCGTGCGCGGGAAATGCGAGGGAGCGAAGAGACTTGAAGACGAGCGTGCCGGGCGTTTTATTTGCCGGCGCGAAGGTGGACTGTCAGCGGACAAGGCAAGGCCGATTTCGCAGACGGCGTCCGCGAAATCGGCCTTGGGTTGTTTCGAACCCCAACGCGTTTTAACCTGGCGGGGCGTCAGGCAGCGTGCCGCCCTCCGAGCGCGTGCGCACCGTCGTCATGGTTCTTTCGGCCAAAACCGCATCGCGCTTGGCCAGCAAATGGCCACGAAGGATAGCCGCCATGCGCTTGCCGTCGCGTGCTTCCAGCGCCTCGATCATGGCTTCATGATCGCGGATCGCGCTGTCCCACTTCACCGTCTGGAAGTTGGACCGGAACCGCAATGCCTGCAGCCGCCGGTTCACCGATACATAGGTCTGCCGCAACGCGGAATTGCGCGCGGCGTCGTTGATCTTGTCGTGAATGGCTTGATTGCGGCTGTAGTACCCCGACAGGTCGTTCTGCTCCCGGCACGCCAGCATGGCGTAATGCAGCGCCTTGATTTCGCTCAGCTCGGCTGGCGTTATCCGCTCGCACGCGAGTTCACCCGAGAACGCTTCCAGCCCGCTCATCAGTTCGAAGGTCTCGCGAATCTCCGCCTCGCTCATCTGCGATACCGACGCGCCCCGGTTCGGCAGGATGTCGATCAGGCCCTCGGACGCCAGCACTTTCAGCGCCTCACGCAACGGCGTGCGCGAAATGCCCAGCGTCTCGCACAACGTGCGTTCGTTGAGCTTCACGCCCGGCGCGAGCAAGCCCTCCACAATGAAATTGCGCAGGTGCTCAACCACCGTGTCGTGCAACCGCTGCCGCTCAACTTTTGGAAGCGTGGCTGCGATTTGCGAAATCTGCGCGATCTGTGAATCCTGCAGATGATCATTTTGCATTCAATACCTCAACCCATTCTGTTGGCGGGATTTTACCTTACGACACCGGTAAATTTGGAGGGGCGGGTTTCCACCTAAGAAAAACCATCATTTATCGCTTCCGATCGCCGCAACGGTGCGCTAAAGTATTTTGCATGCAAAATTCAAAGGACGCATCATGTTAAAGCTCGATTTCCATCCCGCTGGTCGCCATTTCCTGCAGATTCCGGGTCCGAGCCCGGTTCCCGACCGCATCCTGCGGGCAATGAGTTATCCGACGATCGACCATCGCGGGCCGGAATTCGGCGCGTTGGGCCTGAAAGTCCTGGAGGGTATCAAGGCAATATTCAAGACCGCGCAACCGGTCGTGATCTATCCGTCATCGGGCACGGGCGCTTGGGAAGCGGCACTCTGCAACACGCTCAGCCCCGGCGACACCGTGCTGATGTTCGAGACCGGCCACTTCGCTACGCTCTGGAAAAAGATGGCCGAAAACCTCGGGCTGAAGCCTGAATTCCTGGGGCTGCCCGGCATTGAGGGATGGCGGCGCGGCGTGCAGGCGGACATGATTGAAGCGCGTCTGCGTGAAGACACGCAGCACACGATCAAGGCGGTTTGCGTCGTCCATAACGAAACCTCGACGGGCGTCACATCGGACATCGCAGCCGTGCGGCGCGCGATCGATGCGGCTGGACATCCGGCGCTGTTTCTCGTCGATACGATTTCGGGTCTTGCGTCCGCGGATTATCGGCATGACGAATGGGGCGTGGATGTCACCGTGTCCGGTTCGCAAAAAGGCTTGATGCTGCCGCCGGGGATCAGCTTCAACGCGGTCTCGCCGAAGGCGATCAAGGCAAGCAAGGACGCAAAGTTGCCGCGTGCATTCTGGGCGTGGGACGAGATCATCGAGATGAACAAGAGTGGGTACTGGCCGTACACGCCGAACACCAATTTGTTGTACGGGTTGTCGGAAGCGCTCGAGATGATCGGCGACGAAGGACTCGACCAGGTCTTCGCCCGGCATCAAAGACTGGCTGCGGCTTGCCGCGCGGCGGTCAACGCATGGGGACTCGAGATCCAGTGCGCGGACCCGGCCGTTTATTCGCCGGTGCTGACGGGCGTGATGACGCCTGAAGGCGTGGACGCGGATGCAATCCGCAAGACCATCTACGAGAACTTCGACATGTCGCTCGGCACTGGCCTCGGCAAGCTCAAGGGCCGCATGTTCCGCATCGGGCATCTGGGCGACTGCAACGACCTCACGCTGATGGCGACGCTCACAGGCTGTGAAATGGGCATCAAGTTGTCCGGCGTGAAGCTTGCGGGCAGCGGTGTCCTAGCGGCAATGGACTACTTGACGAGCCACAGCGCAGCACCGGCATTGAAGGCGGCGGCGTGACGCGAAGCCGGTCCGGCGGCAACGCATGACCGGCTTCTCATTAGAGACTCCCCGCATCTCCCCTCACTCAACCGCGCGTAGACGCCGATGCTGACCAAATCTTCCGAAGCACTCGTCCAGCCGATTCACCTGATGCCGGCTTCGGCGCGCGCCACGCTGTCGCCGCTGGCCATGCGCCTGCGTCAGGAGTTAAAAGGCGATGTGCTATTCGACCGGGCGGCGCGCGGACGCTACGCGACGGACGCGTCGATCTATCAGATCATGCCGCTGGGCGCGGTCGTGCCGAAAGATCAGGCCGACCTGCTGCTTGCTTTGGAGATTGCACGCGACGCGCGTGTTCCCGTGCTCGCCCGCGGAGCGGGGACGAGCCAGTGCGGCCAGACGATTGGCGAAGCGCTGGTGATCGATACAAGCAAGTGGCTCAACAATATCGTCCACTTTGACCCTGAAGCGCGCACGGTGACGGTGGAACCGGGCGTAGTGCTTGATCATCTGAATGCGTGGCTGAAGCCGCACGGCTTGTGGTTTCCCGTCGATGTATCGACCAGTGCGCAATGCACGATTGGCGGCATGGCTGGCAACAACTCGTGCGGCTCGCGGTCGATGGAATACGGGATCATGGTGCACAACGTGGCGTCTATCGATGCCGTGCTGGCCGATGGTCACCAAGCGACGTTCGCGGCATTGCATGCCATGTCATCCGACGCTCGCACGCGTTCGCTGGTCGAAGGCGTGCAGCGCGTAGCACAACGCGAACGCGATGAAATCCGCGAACAGGTGCCGAAGGTATTGCGGCGGGTAGCGGGCTACAACATCGATCTCTTCGATTGCCAGAGCCCCTTGCCCTTCAGCGCCGATGGCGAGCCGAATCTCGCGCAGTTGCTGGTGGGCTCCGAAGGCACGCTCGCGTTCAGCCGGCAACTCACGTTGAAACTGTGGCCACTGCCCGAGCACAAGACGCTTGGCGTCGTGAACTTCCCCACGTTCTACGACGCAATGGACATGACCCAGCACATCGTCAAGCTGGGGCCGGTCGCCGTGGAACTGGTCGACCGCACAATGATTGACCTGTCGATGTCCAATCCGGCGTTCCGCCCGGTGATCGAGCGTGCGCTGGTCGGCCAGCCGCAAGCCGTGTTGCTGGTCGAGTTCGCCGGCGTGGACAAGGCCGTGCAACTCGCGAAGCTTGCACAGCTCGTGGAGCTGATGGGCGATCTGGGCTTGCCGGGCTCGGTGGTCGAGATGCCCGACGCCGCGCAACAAAAAGCCTTGTGGGAAGTACGCAAGGCCGGCCTCAACATCATGATGAGCATGAAGGGCGACGGCAAGCCGGTGTCGTTCATCGAAGATTGCGCCGTGCCGCTCGAACATCTCGCGCAGTACACCACGCGTCTCACCGAGGTCTTCCACAAGCACGATACCGAAGGCACCTGGTACGCGCACGCGAGCGTCGGGACGCTGCACGTGCGGCCGATTCTGGATATGCGCCGCACCGGCGCGCAGAAGATGCGGGCGATTGCGGAAGAAGCGTCGGCGCTGGTGCGCGAGTACAAGGGCGCCTATTCGGGCGAACACGGCGATGGTTTGTGCCGCGGCGAATGGGTCGCGTGGCAGTACGGACCGCGACTTAACGAGGCGTTCCGCGAGATCAAGACGCTATTCGATCCCGAGAATCGCATGAGCCCGGATCGCATTGTGAATCCGCCGAAGATGGACGACGCGACGAACTTTCGTTTCCCGCCAACGTATCGCGAACGTGAGATCGAAACGCAACTCGACTGGTCGCAATGGAACGTGACGCGCGATCCGTTGACGGGTGTCGAGACCGGACCGGGAACGGGCGACGATCGCACCGGTGGGCTCGCGAAGGCCGTCGAGATGTGCAACAACAACGGCCATTGCCGCAAGTTCGATGCAGGCACCATGTGCCCGAGCTATCGCATCACCAAGGACGAACAGCACGTCACGCGAGGCCGCGCGAATACGCTGCGGCTTGCGATCAGCGGGCAACTCGGCGAGGGTGGTCTTGCAAGCCAGGACGTGAAGGATGTGCTGGACCTGTGCGTATCGTGCAAGGGCTGCAAGCGCGATTGCCCGACGGGCGTCGACATGGCGAAGATCAAGATTGAAGCGCGCGCCGCGTGGACCTCCGCGAACGGAATGCGCATGCGCGACCGGCTAGTGGGCTTTCTGCCGCGTTACGCGCCGTATGCGAGCCGCATGCCGTCGTTGTTCGGATCGGTCGAGCGTTTGCCGCGTTTTGCAGGCTGGTTAAAAACTCGCCTCGGCCTTGCGCCGCAACGCGCGTTTCCGCACTTCGTGAAGTCGTTTTTATCGACGGCTTTGCAGCCCTTGCCACCCGCGCAGGGCGACAAGGAAGTGCTGCTTTTCGTCGATACCTTCAACAACTATATGGAGCCCGACAACGCTCGTGCCGCGAAGCGCGTGCTTGAGGCGGCGGGCTACACGGTTCATCTGAACGTCAAGGCGGGCGAGCGGCCGCTGTGCTGCGGGCGCACGTTCCTCTCGGCGGGACGGGTCGACGAAGCGAAGGCTGAAGCGCGCCGCACGCTGGACACATTGCGGCCTTATATAGAACGAGGCGTGCCGGTAGTCGGCCTTGAACCATCGTGCCTGCTTTCCTTCCGCGATGAATTCCTCGACTACGGTTATGGCGATGAAGCGCGCAAGCTCTCGGAGTCATCGTTCTTGTTCGAAGAATTCCTGGTTCGCGAGAAAGAAGCCGGACGTCTGCGGCTTTCGCTGAAACCCCTCGCTCAGCCGAAGGCGCTCGTTCACGGGCATTGCCATCAAAAGGCCTTCGATGTGTTTCGTCCAGTGCAGGCTGTTCTCGGCTGGATTCCTCAGCTCGAAGTCTCGGTGGTCGAATCGTCCTGTTGCGGCATGGCGGGGAGTTTCGGCTACGAAGCCGAGCACTACGAAGCATCGAATGCGATGGCGGAGTTGTCGCTGCTGCCCGCCGTGCGGAAAGCACGAAAGGCACAGGACGCCGTGATTGTCGCCGACGGCACCAGTTGCCGTCACCAGATAGCCGATGGCAGCGACGCAAAGGCGCTGCATGTTGCCCAGGTATTGGCTGCGGCGCTAAGGGATTATTGATCAGCACGGGTTCACATAAACAGCGGACGACGTCATGTTCCGCGCATTGGAGACCAGCATGGCACGACCGCGCAAACCCAGGATTCGCACCCTCGCCTTAACGCCCATTCAGTAAAGCCTTATCGAAGTTCCGGATGCAGTTCGCTTCAGGCGCCCATCGCGCCTTGATGAAGCACGCACTACCAAGGAGACGATGATGTTCCGTCGAGCTACGACGCGCGTTCTGTTGTTGCTGTGCGCAATGTATTTCATTACCTATGTAGACCGTGTCAACGTCAGTACCGCCGCCTCGCAGTTCGGCGCGGAACTGCACTTGTCGCACGTTCAAATTGGCTTTGTTTTTTCCGCATTTGCCTATCCGTATCTTGTGTTCCAGATTATTGGCGGATGGGTGGGAGATCGTTTCGGGCCGCGTCGGACGCTTGCCGTCTGCGCCGTGATCTGGGCGGCCGCCACGATCATGACCGGGCTGGCTGGCGGGTTTGTGTCGCTGATCATTGCGCGCCTGATGCTCGGGCTGGGCGAGGGCGCCACGTTTCCTACCGCTACCCGCGCCATGTCCAACTGGATGCCGGCCGACAAACGCGGCTTCGCGCAAGGGACCACGCATGCCGCGTCGCGGATTGGCAATGCGGTGGCGCCGCCGTTGATCGTCTGGTTGATGATCGCAACAAGCTGGCGCGGTGCTTTCATTGTGACGGGGGTCATCAGCTTTCTGTGGGCGATTGTCTGGATCTTCTATTTCCGCGACAACCCCCGTGACCACAAGAGCATTACCGCGGACGAGTGCGCCACGCTTTCATCGTTCTCCGGGGTCAAGCAACGCGTGCCGGTTCCATGGCGTGCATTGCTTGGACGGATGGCGCCGGTGACCGCCGTGTACTTTTGCTACGGCTGGGTGTTGTGGCTCTTCCTCGGCTGGATTCCGCAGTACTTTCTCCACAACTATCACATGGAGTTGGGGAAGTCGGCGCTGTTTGCTTCGGGCGTATTCTTTGCTGGCGTGCTGGGTGACTGGCTCGGTGGCTCGGTCACGGATCGCATCTTGCGACGCAGCGGCAACCTCCGCATGGCCCGCAATGTGATGGTCGGTGTCTGCATGTTACTGACGGCGCTTTCGCTTGCGCCCATCATGCTGGTGTCCAATATGTCGATCACGTTGGCCGCGGTTTGCCTGAGCGGCGGGTTCTTCTTCAACGAGATGACGATCGGACCCATGTGGGCCGTACCCATGGACATCGCGCCGAAGCACGCCGGGACCGCTAGCGGCATCATGAATTCAGGTTCCGCGCTGGCCGCGATCATCAGTCCGGTTGTCGGCGGATTCCTGATCGACAAGACCGGAAACTGGAACCTGCCTTTCACGGTTTCCATGATCCTGATGGCCCTCGGCATTGTGCTCTCGTTCACCATGCGGCCGGACCACGCGCTAGACGACGTTGCTGCCGGTGCGAAAGGAAAGGACGGCGCAGAGCCCGCGAGAAAATTCGTCTAGATTCGTCTGGTAGGGCGCGCCGTAAGCTGTAATTTCTTTCTCCAGGAGACGATGTGGCTGAACCATCCATCTTGATCGAACGCGATGAGTTCATCGCGACGGTTGTCATCGATCGGCCCGCGAAGCTCAACGCGATGACCAAACCGCTCTGGCAGTCGCTGGGCGAAACCATTGATGCGCTTTCTGCCGATGACTCCATCCGCTGCATCATTCTGCGCGGCGCCGGCGAGAAAGCCTTCTCGCCGGGCAACGACATAGCCGAGTTCCGCACCGATCGTTCAAACGTCGAACAAGCCCGCGCTTATGGGGCGATCATGCATCGCACGCTGGCGTCGCTTAATGCTTGCCGGCATCCGATTGTCGCGATGATTCACGGCATCTGCGTGGGCGGCGGGCTTGAGATTGCGGCCATGTGCGATCTGCGCATTTGCGGGGAATCCAGCCGCTTTGGCGTGCCGATCAAGAACCTCGGCCTGGTGATGGCACACGCGGAACTCGATGCGCTCGTGCAACTCGCGGGGCCGGCCATCGCGCTCGAAATCTTGCTTGAAGGACGCATTTTCGGTGCGCAAGAGGCATTAGCCAAAGGGCTCGTCACGAGGGTCGTAGCCGACGATCAGGTCACCGCCGAAACGCTTGCAACGGCGCGCCGGATTGCCGAAGGCGCGCCTTTGGTCGCACGCTGGCATAAGCAGTTCGTGAAGCGCGTGATGAACCCGGCGCCGCTCACCTCCGAGGAACGTGACGAAGGTTTCGCGTGCTTTGGCACGGAGGACTTTCGCACGGGTTATCAAGCCTTCCTCGACAAGGTCAAACCCGAATTCAAGGGGCGTTGAAATGCTCGGAACTGATACAGGCAGCAAAGGCCCGCTTAGCGGGATGCGCGTGATCGAACTGGCTCACATCATGTCCGGGCCCATTTGCGGAATGATGCTCGCCGACATGGGCGCTGATGTCATCAAGGTCGAAAAGATCCCCGGCGGCGACGACTGCCGCCGCTTCGCGCCCATCCTGGAAGGCGGAGAGTCAGCGTCGTTCATGATCGTGAATCGCAATAAACGCGGCGTCGCGATCAACCTCAAGACCGATGGCGGCCGCGAAGTGCTGCGCAAGATGCTCGCCACCGCCGACGTAGTCACCGAGAACTACCGTCGCGGCACGATGGAAAAACTCGGCATGGGTTATGAAACGCTCAAGGCGGAAAATCCCGGCTTGATCTATTGCGCGATCTCGGGTTTTGGCCGCAGCGGACCCATGGCCGACAAGGGAGGTTTCGACCTCATCGCGCAGGGCATGAGCGGTCTCATGAGCATGACCGGCGAGCCCGGTCAGGCGCCGATCAAGGCAGGCTCGCCAGTCACCGATATCAACGCGGGTATTCTCGCCGCGCTTGGAATTTGCGCGGCTTACGCAGGCAAGCAAAAGACCGGGCTGGGCCAGATGGTCGACACTTCGCTCTTCGAAGCCGGTTTGCAGCAGATGTACTGGGCCTTCGCCAACTACTTCGCCGATGGCACGGTGTTGCCCAAGGCAGGCTCGGCGAATCCAACCAGCGCGCCGTATCAGGCGTTCCGGACGCGTGATGGCTGGGTGAATATCGGCGGGGCGAATCAGAGCAATTACGAGCGGCTGGTAGGCGTGCTGGATATACCGGGCCTCGCCGAAGATGAGCGATTCAAGACGAATGCCGGGCGCTTGAAATATCGCGGAGCGCTGGTCGAAATCCTGACAACGCGCCTCGTCGAGCGGACGACGAACGAATGGCTTGCCGTTTTCGATGCGATCGGCCTGCCGTCAGGGGCAGTGCTCAGCGTGCCCGAAGCGGCGGCGCATGAACAAGCGCTGGCGCGCGGAATGATTGTAGAGACGACGCATCCGGTAGCGGGGCGCATGCGCGGTCTGGGCCTGCCGATTCATTTCTCTGATGGACTCGCGCAATCTCCATTGCCCGCGCCGCTGCTGGGTCAACACACGGCAGAAGTACTGCGGGAATACGGCTTCTCCAATGAACGTATTCATGCGCTAAAAGAAGAAGGCGCCATTATTGCCAGTGATGTAACGATCTGAGTCAATGTTCGAAAAGACGTCCGGCTTGCCGGGCGTCTGAACTTCACCCATAGCGCTAAGCACATTCCCGTTCTAGAGGAATGCCTTAAGCCGCCAACAAGGTGATTTAGTCCGTCACCGCGCAAAAACACCGCGTCGCATTTGATCAATATCGTGAGCAAAAGCATCAACTGATGCCCAGTCATCAGGTGATAAGCTACGCGATGTCCAGACAAGTCGGTTCTCGTATTAGGTTCGCTCGACTTAACCCGTCTTGCATCGGGCTTGGCACGGCAACCGCGCCGCGTTTCGTTCTCTAGTGAATCCCTATGCCTGCAACCATTGCCCAAAGCAGAGCGGTGCCGCTGCGCAGCATCACGCAAATCCTCGCGGCAATGCTTTGCTTTGCAGTGGTTGATGCCTTGGCAAAATCGGTCAGCCTGAAATACCCCGCTAACGAGATCACGTTCTTTCGGATGATCTTCGGCTTGTTGCCAGCGTTTGCGATGTGCCTGCAAGGGAAACCCTTGAGCGAGCGACTAAGGACACTGGATTTTCGGGCGCAGACACTCCGCGCGATTACCTTGCTTTGCGCACTCGGACTGTTCTTCGCGGGCTTGCCTTACGTGCCTTTGAGCGAAGCGGTTGCCATCGTCTATTCGGAGACGATCTTCGTGATCGTGCTCGCGCCCTTGCTTCTCAAGGAAACGCTAAGACGTCGTGACGCCGGCGCGGCTGCGATCGGTTTTATCGGCGTGCTTCTGGTCGTGCGTCCAAGCAGCGATCAGACAAGTTGGCTCGGTCCCGCGCTTCTTTTAGCAAGCGCGATTTTCGGGGCGTTA
Source organism: Caballeronia sp. SBC1 (assembly GCF_011493005.1). NCBI lineage: Bacteria > Pseudomonadati > Pseudomonadota > Betaproteobacteria > Burkholderiales > Burkholderiaceae > Caballeronia > Caballeronia sp. SBC1. Next base: position 984,375 of record NZ_CP049157.1, on the reverse strand, counting down.
TCGATTCTGCAAATCAAACGCATCCGCGCGTCGAATGATTCAAGTGTCACCGTGCTTTACTTCACTCTGATCGGCGCACTCGTCAGCGGGCTCTCGCTCTTTTTCGCGTGGCAAACGCCTACGCTGGATTTCCTCGCCCTAATGGGCTTGCTCGGCATCCTGGCCGGCACCGGGCAACTGCTGTTGACCATGGCGTTTCGACAAGCCGATGCAAGCGCGCTTGCGCCGTATAACTACACGAGCATTGTCTGGGCAGCGATCTTTGGGTTTGTGATCTGGGGAGAGACAGTCGGCATGGTCTCGCTGCTGGGCATCCTGCTGATTGTGGGCAGTTCAATACTGGTCGCGATCAGGAGCAAGCAAGCCGACGGCCCGCTGGTTTAATCTTGGTGAAGCAGGCCAAAGGTCCTCTCACTCAATCGATAACCTCAGCGCAAACGCCAGCAAGGCGGCCGAAAACGTCCAGCGCTGCACGACCTGAGCGCGCGGATGACTGCGCAGCCAGCGCGATAACCGCACGGCGGAAAACGCGAGTGTTGTGTCGAACACCGCGCCTATAACGACCAGCGTTACGCCCAGCTCAAGAACCTGCGACCAGACCGCGCCCGCGTCGGGATGCACGAATTGCGGTAGCAAGACCGAACAGAACAGCAGCGCTTTCGGGTTGAGCAGACTGCTCAGCACGCCCTTCGACAAGGCGGCGCGCAACGGCGGGCGTATTCTCGATGTCGTGTTGTTGTCATCGAGACCGAACGCCGGCGAGCGAAAAATCTGGATCGCCACGTAAGCGAGATACAACGCTCCCGCAATACGCACACCGTCGTATAGCCACGGCGCGCTGCGCAGCAGCGCCGCGACGCCGAGCGCCGACAACGTGACGTGCAGACTGCGGGCAATCGCCAAGCCGGCAGCGGTCGAAAGTCCGTGCTTCAGGCCATGCGATGAACTGGTCTGCAGGATGAGCGCCATGTCCGGGCCGGGGAGCGCATACACGACCGCGAGGGCACCCACAAAGACGAGCAGCAATTGCAGCGAGACCATGATCCAACCTCCATTTCGAAGGGTTGATATTGCCGCTAATCGATGAGCGTTTTCTGGCGTAGTTGTGTCTGTTTTGAAGCTTGGTTAGGGGAAAGCGCCAAGCTCCCGGACCTGATGCTAGACAGTCGCTAGCGCGGCCGGAATATCCTCAAGACTTCTATAAACCGGCAAGCCGAGTTCTTCAGCAAGACGGACATCGGCATCGGCGCCTTGGGATGCGCCCTCTATGCGATACACCGCGTGGCATTGCCTTATCAAGCGATTCGCGACGGGGTACAAGAACGTTTCGCTGATCGGATCGCCCACCGCTTCGGAGCCTGCTGCAGCCGCTAGCGGAAGCGCTACCCACTCGCCGATCATCGGCATGTGTCCGAGCCGGTAGACCTGCAACGCCGCCTCTTCAAGCCGATGAAGATTGCCAGCAATCAACGCGGCATTCCCGTTGGTCCCGCTGCGGTACGGTCCCGCGATGAGTATCAGTTGAGGTTTCACGACACGCTCCTTTCAAGCACAGGGTTCAAGGCGGCGAACTGCAGCAGCATGATGGTTGCTCCGTTACCCCGGTCGTAGATCACGCGGCTCTGACGCTGCCAGGCGCCGTCGCGGCGCTGGAAGTCGAACGTCGTCTGCTTCAGCACGTACCAGTCGTTGGAGAGAACGGTCGTGTCGATAATCCGAACCCTGTCTTTGGTAGCCACCATTTCGTCAGCTCCGCATCGCGCAAAAGGAGTAGTCATGGTATCGTGCATATTCGTGCAATATCAAGATATTTCGTGCAAACACCATGCTGACCTCTCAACGCAAGAAAGCGATCCTCAAGACCCTGGCGCGTGACGGACAAGTGCTCGCCAAGCAACTTAGCGAGACGTTCGGGGTGTCCGAAGACACGGTGCGGCGCGACCTCCGCGAGTTGGCCGGCGAGGGTTTGCTGCAGCGCGTTCACGGCGGCGCGCTGCCCGCTTCCACGGCCGTGGCGCCGTTCGCCGAGCGGCGGGCCCTGGAGTCAACGGCCAAGCGCGCGATTGCCGCAGCGGCGGCGGGCATGATCGGAACCGGGCAGGTAGTGATCATCGACGGCGGCACGACCTCCGCCGAACTCATCCGCCAGATCCCGCGCGATTTATCGGCAACAGTGGTGACGCATAGCCCGAGCGTTGCCGTCGGGCTTGTCGATCATCCGTTGATCGAGGTGATTGTTATCGGCGGCCGGCTTTTTAAGCATTCGATCGTGACGGTGGGCGCCGCCGCCGTTGAAGCTATGTCGCATATCCAGGCAGACATTTATTTCATGGGCGTGACCGGCGTGCATCCGACGGCGGGCTTGAGCACCGGCAATTTCGAGGAAGCGTTTGTGAAGCGCGCGCTTGCCGCTCGCGCAGCGGAAACGGTGGTGCTGGCTTCATCGGATAAGATCAATGCCGCGTCGCAGTACGTGATCGGCAGCATCACGCTGGCTCAGACAATTATTGTCGAGCGGGAAACAGAGCTTGCACTGACCAAGCCGCTAGAGGACGCAGGCATTACGATAGTGCGGGCTTAGTCAAGAACAAGCGAAGAAACGAAGCGAAGAAACAAAAGCGCGGTCACTCCTGAACCGACTTCACGGGATCGTTGCATGAGACGCTATTTTTCAGGGCTTGCACGGAAGGTCGGTCTCATCGCATTCATCGTCCTCACTCATTCCATGGCCATGGCACAGCAACCAGCGAATATAAGCGGGGAATACGCCGGCGACTTGGCTGGGCTTCGCATCAAACTGCATTTGATCCAGGACGGTTCCGACGGGACACTTAGCGGCACGGTGGATAGTCCGAACCAGGGCGCGGCGGGCATCCCTTGTGCGGACTTTCATCGCGACGGCGACTCGCTAAGCTTCACGATTCCATCAATACATGGCACCTGGAACGGCAAGATTGAAAGCAACGGTCTGACGCTCTCTGGTATCTGGAACCAGGGCACGCCAACACCAATCGTATTAGCGCGCGATACCTTTGTTGCGGCCAAGAACCCGTCACCTGTCGATGGATTCTGGCTAGGCTCACTGGCAATCGAGCCTAACCCTCTGCGTATCCAGATCACCATCAGGAGCGATGAAGCGGGGCATGAATTCTGTCGTTTCGACAGCCTTGACGAGCACGCGGCGGATCTGACATGCACGAACGTCGCGTTTGAAGGGAGCGGCTTTTCCTTCGATGTGCCGGGGATCGGAGGACATTGGGCCGGAACGCTTTCGCCCAACCGCAATACGCTCAAGGGAACATGGACGCAGAACGGATCGATGACGCTCGACTTCGACCGGCAGGCGCAGGCGCTGACGGTCACGCCAAGACCGCGGCCCACTTTCGATGCCGCGATGCCGCCTGTCCCCGTGGCCGAGATCGGGCGGGTTCTCGCCCGCGACCTGGCAACAGCGTTAAAGTCCGGCGCCTTGAAGGCGGGGACGGGGGCGGGCGTATCGGTGGGAGTGTCGCAGCATGGCGTACAAGCGATATTCGCGTACGGGGCCGCGCAGCCCGATTCCATCTATGAGATTGGGTCGATCACCAAGACCTTTACAGGACTGATGCTCTCGCAAATGGTCTTGCAAGGGAAAGTGCGGTTCGACCAGCCGGTCCGTGAACTGCTGCCCGCCGGCACGGTAGCCAAGCCCCCGGGTGACGAGATCCGGCTGGTGGATTTGTCGACTCAGCATTCCGGTTTGCCGCGTATGCCGGACAATTTCAATCCGGCCGATATCGCCAATCCCTACGCGGATTATGGGACCGCCGACCTGTACGCATTCGTGTCGAAACACGGCGTGGCAAAGTCTGCTGACGCGTCGTTTCTTTACAGCAATGTGGGAGTCGGACTGTTAGGGCAGGCGCTTGCGAACCGCGCGGGAACGTCATACGAGAACTTGCTGGAACAAGAGATCACGCGTCCGCTCGCCATGACTGAGACCGTCGTGACGATACGTCCGGAACTACGTTCGCGGTTCATCGTTGGGCACGACGGGAACCATCAACCGGTCTCTGCGTGGGACCTGACCGCGCTGGCCGGAGCCGGCGCGATTCGTTCGTCGGCCAAAGACATGCTCACGTATCTCGACGCTAACCTGCATCCAGAAAAATATGTGGCAACGGGAAGCCTGGAAAGCAAATCGATGTCGGCGGCGCTCACGCAGGCTCAGGAACTGAGGGATGAGTCGTGGCCGGGCGGCCGCATCGGGCTCGGGTGGCTTTATGACCCGAGCACGCACATGTATTGGCACAATGGCGGAACCGGCGGGTACACGTCCTACGCGATGTTCAACCGCCAAGCGGACTACGCGGTGATCGTGCTTTCCAATACCGCCAGCGGATCCAGCGGGACGTTTGCGGATCTGCTTGCCTTGCATATCCGCCAAAGGCTCGACGGCAAGCCCGCTATTTCGCTAGGCGGCTTTCGTTAATCGAACTACCGCTGACGACTAGAACTGTCCGCTTGCGAGCATGGCGTCCAGGCACGCTTGCGGGCCGCCCACGACAATACGGGCGGTGCATGCCAGCATCAGATTCATGTTCAAGCCGAAGTCCTCGACCAGAAAACCGTTGGCGCAATATGCAGCGGATTCGTCCGTCTTTACCGATACACGCTCGAGCAGCGATCGGTCGTCATCGATATACGCCCATATCGGCTTGCCGAGCGCAGCGGCAAAACCAACTTCGAACGCGGTGCCGCTGTCCGGCTCGCCGGCTCCGCGAAAATCATTCAGGTTGGCGAGCACGACATCGGCCGAACGAATGGCGTCCATGTTCGCGCGGCAAATCCACTGCGCTTTTGCTCGGGGCTCAAGTTCGTCGGGAACCTGTCCGTCCAGCGGAAAGAGACCGATCATGCCGCGGGCCTGGCAAAGTGCTTTCAGATGCAGGCCGTGACTGAGCGCGTCGCTGCGGAAGACGTCGAAGCCCGCGAGGTAGACGCGCGGGGTGGCCGCAGCGCGCTCGATGGGCAGAGGGGAAGGTGCAAAATGCCCTTCGCGTACTTTGCGTCGAACCCGGTTCAATTGCTTATGAACCGACGCCACCAGCTTCCCGGTGCGCGTCGCAATTTCCTCGACGCTTAAGCCCTGGTCGACTAGTTCGATTAAAGTCAGTTGCTTTTTGGTTGGGCCGCGCATCGCTCTCCTCATAGTCCGCTTCACCGCTTCCGGCAGATATTCTCCGACAGGGTCACCGTAGGCTCCCCGCAGGGGCGTAAGTAGAATAGTGAACGCGGGTCAAGTCAAGAACCCCGTTGTGCGCACTGAAACCTTACGCCGCGATCGTGTCGGGAAGGTTGGCGTCTCCCTACATTCCGCTTCCGGCCTCGGCGCCATCCGCTTTCCTCCCGATTTCCAAGTATAGAGATTATTGCATCGGCACCATTCAGCTCCGGCGGCCGGTCCTGAGTGCGGAAATCTGTGCGCGTCAAGGCGGACAGGCGGCTGGTGCAGCATCCGGTTTGAGTTACCTGATTCGACGAAGCGTGCGAGATCCGCATCGACGATGTTGCAATCGGGCGGCGATGCTTGCGGGGCCCACTCCTCGAAGACAGGACTGCGGCGGCTATACAACGGTCGCGGTCTCTCAGCCTCCTCAGATTGCGCATCGCCAATTTGCGTCTTGTCCCGGCGCGCGCGTGATCACCTCTCCTTGCCGATTTGCAAAAGAGCCCTTGGGCGGCGGGTGGCGGCCCATCCGGGCTCAAAGCAGCTGCCAGTCCTCCCGCGAACCCCACACATTCCATGCAGTCGATGCATTCAGACGATAACAACAATGCACTGGAATTATCGTTGGCTTACCGTCAAATTGAAGACGCAAGCAACGTCTTGTAACTCAGCAGGAGGGATGGACAAGCCTTTGCGCGGCAGTGCACAGGGCGGTCGATCCGGGCGCAAAACCACCAATTCGCAGAAAGCGAAACGCAAAAAAGGGGAGACAGTATGAGGAAGTTGAGCAAGTGGCGTTATGCCTTGCTGCCGGTCGCGCTCGCTTGTAGCCAAGCGCATGCGCAATCGAGCGTCACGTTGTATGGCGTGGTCGATGAAAGCATTCACTACATGACGAACGCCAACAAGGCGGGTGATTCAAGCGTGGCGCTTGGCAATGGCGGCTTGACACAAAGCCGCTGGGGCCTGAAGGGCGTTGAGGATCTGGGGGGCGGCTGGTCGACCATTTTCAAGCTCGAGAATCGATTCGACATTAACAACGGCCAAAGCGATCCCACGTTGCCGTATTTCAATGAGGCTCAGGTTGGAATACGCTCGAGCACGTATGGTCAGGTCATCATAGGTCGTCAGTACAACGTGATGATTGAAGGGGTCACCATTGGCGGATACGGCAGCAATCCGTGGGTTCCGTATGACTTCAGTTTCCAGCCCGAGGTCACAATGACCGGTGGGATCTGGACGAGCAATCAGGTTCAGTACCAGTTTCACGCGCACGACCTCATGGTCTCGGCGGGCTATGCGTTCGGCGGTGTTGCCGGTCACATGTCGTATGGCAGCGAGGTCGGCGTGGCCGCCGCCTACGCGCCAGCGGGCGGTCCGGTCTCGCTGGGTGGCGCCTATAAGGAATCGAAAGACTCAGTTAACGGCAGCGATTCGAAGTCATGGACCTTCGGAGGATCGTACACATGGGACAAGACGCGATTTGCGCTGGGGTACATCGAAGACCAGAACGATGCCGGTTTCTCCAACTTCGCTAACGGGCCGTTCACGGCGGCTGCGCTGACGGCACTCAAGTACACCGACTTTGCGAAGCGTCGCATGATCATGGGGGGCGTGACGCAGCAGGTGGGTACTGCATGGCACTTTGCGGCGAACTTGTGGCGTACGCTGCAGGACGGCAAGACCCAATCGAAGGACGGGTCGGCGTGGCAGTATCAGCTAGTGGCCGACTACAACCTGTCCAAGAGTACTGACGTTTACCTGGAAACAGATTACTCGCAATACCGGGGAGACCTGATCGGCGCGCAACTGCAAGGTGTCAACGGCGTCGGGCTGGCTCAGAAGGGTACCCAGTTAGGCGCGATGGCAGGTTTGCGTCACCAGTTCTAACGATACTGCTGGCCAGCTCAAAAAACTGCGGCGCCCGGTTAAATGCCGGGCGCCGCAGTTTTTGTTTCAGCGTTTTAGAAACAACGTGCTCGAAATTGAACGCGTTTTCAAGCGTGGGGAGATTGCTGCAAGCGCTTATACGAGCGTTGCGGATCGAGCAGCAGGAATCCCGCTGCACCCACCACGATCAACAACACGCCCGTGGCGGTAAAGCCCAACTCGTACCCTCGATTATTCGCCACCACGCCGAGCACCTTGCCCATGGCCGCAGGGGCAATCAAACCCGCCAACGTGGCAATTGAATTCGTGATCGCCAGCATTGCGCCACGCCGCGCATCCAGCGTGACTTCGGCCACCAGCAGCGGGCCGAACGTGAACGCCTGGAGCGCCAGCGCGCTCGCTAGTGCCATCACCGCCACTTTCGCGAACGGCGGGGCATCGAAATAAAGCATGCAGTAGGCTATTCCACTCACTACGAATGCGCTGCTAACCAGTGCGCCACGCGCCAGCCGCGACGATACCCCGCGTGCGAGCATCCGATGGGACCACATGGCGAGTGCGAGCCCTATGGGGATCTGGGCCGCCACTTGCAGCGCGAAGAGCCAGCCGGCCTCGGTAGCGCTGAACCCGAGCGCTACCCGGAAATAGCTGGGTACCCAGGTTACCCCGATCGCTATCACCGAATACCCGACAAGTCCTTGCAGCAGCACGCCGATCACGGTCCGGTCGGTGAGAAGGCGCCGATAACTCACACTCGAGAGGACCGGCGCCCAGCCGGCGCGCAACGCATTCCCGAGCGGCTGGCGGCGGTGCGCATCGCCACTCTTTCCCACGCCTAGCCAAAGAATGGTCCACATGACGCCGACCACGCCCAGCGATAGAAAAGCCGCATGCCAGTACCAGCGTTGAGCGATGAAGGTGAGCACCGGCCCCGCCAGGATGATGCCAGTCGTGGCGCCTTGCTGGACGATGGTGGTGGGCAGGCTGCGTTCATGATCCTCGAACCAGGTATACACAACGTGAAGCGCGAGCGGCGACGCCGGCCCTTCTCCCGCGCCGAGCAGGATGCGACAGGCCAGCAGCACGGCGAAGCTGGTCGGCCATGCAAGTGGCAATTGCGCGACCGCCCACACCAGCGCAAGGCCCGCCATCAGCCATTTGACATTGAGCCGGTCGGCAACCAGCCCGACGCCGATTCCCGATAGCGCGAAGAGCAGGAAGAACGCGCTTCCGACGATTCCAAACTGCGCATGCGTCAGTTGCATGTCGCGCATGAGCGGCAGCGCGACGAGACCCAACACGGCCTTGTCGGCGAAATTGATGGCCATGAAAAGAAAGAGCGTCGCTACGATCACCCAGCGCCGGCGGCTCGTTGTTGCCACGGGTGCAGAGCGGTCCAGCATGAATCCGGAATCTTTTGCTTCAAACATCAAATGCTCCTGAGAATGCCCTGGCAGTGGGGCAGCAAACTCGTACCCCGATACGTCATAGATGGCGATGTCAGCACATGGACACGGTGGCGGGCAAGACGGGTTTTGGAGCGGTGCGCAATGTTGCGGTTTTCAATAACGTCTCCTGTGTGCGGCTCTGTATTGGGCTTATTAAGGCGGTCCTGGCCGCAGGTTTGCGCCCATTTGAGGTGGTATAACGCAATAGTTCAAGTGCAATCTCTTTATCGGAACATTGCAAACAATGCATGAAATCAATTCGCGTCGGCTCTCCCATGTGGTTGCGCTGGCTGAGGAAGGAAGTTTCGCCCGCGCGGCTGGCCGGGTTCATCTGAGCCAGCCCGCGCTGAGCCGCAGCATCCAGGCGCTTGAGGACGAACTTGGCATGAAGCTCTTCGATCGTGCCGCACGAGGCGTCGCGCTGACGGCAGCCGGCCGCCTCCTGGTCGAGCGCGCGCGGCGCGTCCTGTTCGAAACACGGTGCATGTTCCGTGATGTCGAGTTGCTCAAGGCGCACGAACTCGGCGAGGTGAAGATCGGCCTGGGGCCCTACGCGGCTGTTGTGTTGTTGCCAGACCTGCTGGTCGAGTTCTCACGGCGCTTTCCCAAGATCAAGGTGCTGATCGAGCTGAGCGAAGGCGACGAACTGATGCAGAAACTTCGCACGGAACGTGTCGATTTCGTGGTGACGGACCGGCGGGTTCCGCCCGTCGCGCCCGACCTGGCGTTGCACCGGTTGCCGCGTCATGAAGGCGGCTGGTTTGCGCGGCCCGATCATCCACTGCTGGCGAGCGGCCCGGTGCCGCTCTCCGCGTTGCGGGAGTTTCCGCTCGTGTCCGTGTCGCTGCCGGGGTTTATGAAAGATGCGCTGCATCGTCTGCTCAAGTATCGCGCGCACGAGGAAATTCCGTTGCAGGTCGAGTGCAATGATGTTGCTGTGCTCAAAGAGGTCGTGGCCCGAACGGACGCGGTGTTGTTCGCGACGGCCTCGGCAGTCCGGCGTGACCTGGAGACCCAGCGTCTCGCGCGCATTGCGCTTACCCATCTGCCGAAACTGAGCCTTGATTTCGCACTCGTGTCCCTGGCTGAGCGAACGCATTCGCCAGCCGCCAGCGCGGCGCTGGCGTTGACCGAGCAAGTCATGGACGACGCGAATACGGCCGCTCTCGGGTTGATATGAGCGGGGTTGACGTAGTCACCACATGTCAGGCGTGCAGACATAGGGCTTTCCCTTGGCCGGGTTGACAAAGCGTTGGTGTTCGCCGAGGATCCGGAATCCCGATTCCGTTTCCATGCAAGACCGCTCACAAGGCCCCATGACCAGACCCCAGCCACGCAGCCGCGCAGCAGTTGAATCCGCCCTCGCGGTGCCGCGGCAGGCGCGCAGCCAGATCGGGCTGGAAAAGATGCTGCAGGCCGGCCGCGAGTTGATCGAGGCGAGTGGCAATCTGGACGATCTGTCCATCACGGATATCGTTGAACGCTCGGGTACTTCTATTGGCGCGTTTTATCGGCGCTTCGACAGCAAGGACATGTTTTTCGACGTGGTGCTCGACCGCGCAATGACCGAAGGTCGCAACCGTATTCGCGACATGGTGGCAAGCGATTCCGAATGGCGCTCGGGCGACGCACGAAAAGTCGCGGACGCGATCGTCGAGATGTATGTGCAGTTGTTTCGTCGCAACCGCGGGCTGTTCCACGCATCGCTGTTGCGCGTGTCGCGACCGAAAGCGACGTGGGACATTGTCAAGGAAGCGAACCGCGACGTGCTTGCGTTGATCGTGCCGCCGCTCGTCGCCGCGATCGTGAAAGAACGCAATGCGAAAAAATTGGACGCAGGGTCGATCGAGTTCGAGGTACAAGCCGCGCTGCAACTGATCCTGGGCATGTTGGTCAACAGCGTTTTGAACGATCCCGGCCCGTTGTCGCTGGCGAGTCGCCGTCTCGCACCCTGGCTTAAAACACAGTTTTGCCGTTGCCTGGTTTTGGCCACCCTCTGATTTTTTCAACAAAAAACGGAATCAAAATTCCGGTTCCGTTTTTGCTTTTTGACTGCTGCAAGGAGACATCCATGACCCCATGTTGCGCCGGCTTGTCGCGCCAACCCGCTTTTGACGCGCCACACATTGGCGAGCCGCTCGATGTCGCGTTCGACGCTGGCGTCAACCTCGCCTTTGCGATTGCCGCGCCCACTGTCCCGCCGCGCCTGACCGAGCATTCGCGGCGCATGGCTCAGCGGATCTATCGGGTGGCGGAGCGCGTGTACTGCGCTGTCGGCTATGCGATTGCGAACATCATCTTCGTGGTCGGCGACGACGGCGTCGTGGTAATTGATACAACCGAAGCGGTGTCCGCGGCTAAGCGAATCTATGAGGACTTCTGCGCAATCGATCCGCGTCACGCGCAATTGCCGGTGAGGGCGGTGGTGTACACCCACAACCACACGGACCACACGGGCGGCGTGCGTGCGTTCGCCGACGAGGCGCAAATCGCGGCGGGAAGTGTCGAAATCATCGCGCACAGCTCGCTGATGGAAACGGTCATCAACAACGCGAACCTGGTAGCGCCCATCCTCGCCGCGCGCTCGGCGTACAGCTTTGGCACGCTGCTGCCCGCAGGCGCGACCGGCAAGGTCAATGCAGGAATCGGGCCGGTGCTGATTGCCGAAGCGGCGAGTTTCCTCGCGCCCACGCGCGTGTTCGACGATACCCTGGACATCGTGCTTGCCGGTGTACGTTTCGAGTTCCGCTATGCACCATCGGAAGCCGATGACGAGATCGTGATGTGGCTGCCCGACCTTGGCGTCCTGCTGTCGGCGGAGGTGATCCAGGGCGAGTGTCTTGCGAACGTGCATACGCTGCGCGGCACGCGTTATCGCGATCCGGTGCGGTGGTATCGCACGATTGACATGATGCGCGAGTTCCATGCGGCGCACATGGTGCCGGCGCATGGCCGTCCGGTGTCGGGCGAAGCGGCCGTGGCAGATGTATTGTCCGTGTATCGCGACGCGATCCAGTTCATCCACGATCAGGCGATCCGCTATATGAATCGCGGCCTCACGCAGGACGAACTTGCCGACGCCATTCCGTCGCTGCCGCCGCATCTCGCACAGCATGCGTGGCTGGGTGAGTACTACGGCACGGTCAAGCATTCCGTACGGCAGGTGTACACCGGACAACTAGGGTGGTTCGACGGCGATCCCGCTTCTCTCGATCCGTTGTCACGCGGAGAGCGGGCTCGTCGCACGGTCGACATGATGAACGGCACCGAAGCCGTGCGCGCGGCGGCCCGTGTGGCGCTCGGGGACGGTGACTGGCGCTGGGCTGCCGAGCTTGCCACGTTGCTCGTGCGACTCGATACAACCGATAACGACGCGCGCACGATCAAGGCGGAGGCGTTGCGCGAATTGGGGTATCGCACCGAGAACACGAATTGGCGCAACTGGTACTTGAGCGCGGCGCGCGAGCTGGAACATGCTTACGACGAACTGCCGTTCGCGGGCGGTGGTGGGCTGGCATCAATGGACGTAATGCGCGCGCAGCCGCTGGGCAACGTATTACAGCGGCTCTGCGTGTGTGTCGATCCCGTGGTTTCCGCCGATGTACACATGACCCTCGTGCTCTGGCTGACGGATCGGGACGCCACGTTCACGCTTGAATTGCGCAAAGGGGTGCTGCAGGTGCACGAGCGCCCGTGGCCAAATGCTCACCTCCAGCTCGCACTCAATACCGCCGCTTTGTACACAATGCTGCGCGACATCGCGGGCCAGATACCGGAACTTCTTCAAGAAGGAACCGTCTTGCTCGAGCGCGGCACCCCCGATCAACTGCGTACGTTTATAGGCTGCTTTGATCGGCCGTCGCGACGCTTGCCCGCGCTTGCGGCACGTTAGGCATCGAGGAGAAGCACAATGGAAAGAATCTGGTTGAAGGCCTATCCGCCCGGCGTTCCCGCGGATATCGACCCGACGCAATACCGTTCGCTGCCGGACCTGCTCGACGAGAGCTTCGAGGCGTTCGCGTCACGGCAAGCGTTTGCCTGCATGGGCCGGACGCTGACGTATGCGGAACTCGACGCGCAGTCGCGCAACCTTGGCGCGTGGCTGCAATCGAAGGGGCTCGCCCGGGGCGCGCGGGTGGCCATCATGATGCCGAATGTGCTGCAGTATCCGGTGGCCATGGCGGCTATCCTGCGCGCCGGCTATGTGATCGTGAACGTCAATCCGCTCTATACGCCGCGCGAGCTCGAACATCAACTGGTCGACAGCGGGGCTGAGGCAATTGTCCTGCTCGAACCATTCGATGCAGTCCTGCGGGCGGTTCAACGCAACACGCGGATATTGCATGTCGTGGTGACGTCGATCGGCGAGATGATGGGCGTGACAGACTCGCATGCGTCTGACGAGCCGGCGCCTACCCCGCGCACTACGTTCAGCGAGGCCTTGGCGCAGGGCGCTCGCAGCCCTTTCAAGCGTGTCAATCTCGAGCCCGATGACCTCGCCGTGCTGCAATACACCGGCGGCACAACGGGCGTTTCCAAAGGGGCGATGCTGCTGCACCGGAACCTGGTTGCCAACGTGCTGCAGAGCGAAGCGTGGCGTGAGCCCTTGACCCGGCACCGTCCAGATGCCGATCCGATTGTCACCGTGGTCGCCTTGCCGCTGTATCACATCTTCGGGCTGACGGTATGCGCGTTCCTGAGCATGCGGGCCGGCGGACTCGGTATCCTCATTCCGAATCCACGTGATATTCCCGGGATGATAAAAGCGCTGCAGGGTTACGCGATCAACTCGTTTCCGGCCGTCAACACGCTTTACAACGCGCTGTTGAACGACCCCGGTTTTGCGACGCTCGATCTGTCCAGGCTGATGCTTGCGAACGGCGGGGGCATGGCGATCCAGCAAGCGGTGGCCGCGCGCTGGTTTGAGAGGACGGGCAAGCCGATCATTGAAGGCTACGGGCTGTCCGAGACTTCACCGTGCGCGACCAGCAACCCGTCCAACGGTACTGCGTTCAGCGGTGCCGTAGGCGTGCCGCTGCCGTCGACTCTCATCGCGATTCGCGATGACGACGGGCGTGACGTTGCCCACGGCGAGCCCGGCGAAATCTGCATTTTCGGGCCGCAAGTGATGGCGGGCTATTGGAATCGTCCCGATGAAACCGCCAGCGTCATGACGCCGGACGGCTACTTCAAATCGGGCGATATCGGCATCATGGATGAACGCGGCTTTGTGAGGATTGTCGATCGCAAGAAGGACATGGTCATTGTGTCCGGCTTCAACGTGTATCCGAACGAAATCGAGGACGTCGTTGCCCTGCATCCTGGTGTGTTTGAGGTCGCGGCAATTGGTGTGCGCGACGAACATTCGGGCGAGGCTGTGAAGCTTTTCATCGTGCGTCGTGACCCGGATCTCACCGAGGGCGACATCCTGGCGTTTTGCCGGGAGGGGCTGACCGGTTACAAGAGACCGAAGGCCGTCGAGTTCTGCGACGAACTGCCCAAGAGCAATGTGGGAAAGATCTTGAGGCGCAAGCTCCGAGACAGGGAAAATTAGAAAGTGGGTTAGTCGGCTGAGTTTGGATCGGATCGGACTCAGCCGGAAGCGGCCCTTTGAGCGCCGGTCGGCGAATGTTGTGATCAAACTTCAAAACGCGATGGTGCAGGCCACGGCACAAAAAAAGGCCTATCGCCCCCAGTATTCCCCTTGCAGCGGATGTTCGAAGTAAGCGGCTTAATACTTAGGCATCCTTGCTTCAGTGGGTCCGGCTGTTACTGCTGTCGGTCCACACTCGACACCCTGGATTTATATCCGGGCGCAACCTATAACACCGTTCATCGTGCTGGTTAACACATCGCGTTTAAGGTCCTGCATGGCTGGAGAACCCCGCTCATGCCCGTTCTTATGATGATTCTTCTCGCTTCATGACCTGCGAATCCTGAAGCGGGAGAAACCCCCGGTCATTCAAGCCGAGCTTTAACAAGCTGGCAACCGTTGTTATCGATGCTGCCGCTGAATTAAGGCATTGCGAGGCTGACCGTCTCACGTGGGACGGCGTATCGGACGTAGACGACGGTCACCGCTTGGTGACGGTGCAGCCTTGGCGAAAGCGCGCACCCATGAGCATCGACCTGCGCGACAACCCGATTCGCCCATCGGACCGTTCCGCGCCACCCTTTACCTCAAGGAGGAATTCATGGACACGCCCATGGAAGTTGTGAAGCGGGCTTATCAGGCGTTCGGGCGCAATGACATCGAGGCAGTCCTCGAGTGCATCGCGCCGACGGTCGACTGGCGGATCGTAGGCCCCACCTCGCTACCTTATCCAACGCAATGCCGTACCCGGCAGGAGGTCGGCCAGTTCTTCAAGGCGCTGGCTGCGGATGGGGAGATCACGGCGTTCGAACCCCGGGAGTTTATCGACGCGAACGAGCAGATTGTCGTTCTCGGTTTTGTCCGGGTGATGCTTAGCGAAACCGGCAAGCCATTCGAGACAGAGTGGGTTCACATCTGCACGGTCAAGGACGGTTTGTTGACACGCTGGATTGAATTCTTCGATACGGCGGCGCGCTTAAACGCTTAACCGCGCGCTGGACTCAAGTTGCGGTGCGGCACACGTTAGCGCGGTGCCGCACCGCCCATCAGCTCGTCATGCTCGCGCGATTTACATGGCGGATCATGCCGGGCAATTGTCCGACGCATGATACGAAGGCAGAAAACGGTTGTGAATCGCATTGCCGCTAGGCAATGGCATTCACCCTGTCGGACCTGCGCTCGCTTTCGCCCACCGGCTTCGATCCACCGTTCAGCCACGCCATCTCCACGTGCAGGAGTTCAGACAAGCGGCGGCAGTCGGCGGCTCGCGGCAGCGTGATACCTGCTCGCCACAGTGCCACATCTCCCTCGGTGACACCCAGAGATTTTGCTACGCGCCCGGACGAAAGCCCGGAACGCTTGATGGTCATGTCGAGCCTGGCCGCGAACGCGCGGCCGACCCGTTGGCTCTCGGGGGCGTCGCTGACGTGGTGGTCGGAAAGGGAAGGTGCGTTCATGAATGTCGCAGGACCTGATAGACGGTTACGGTGGTCGAACGGCGCACTGTACGCGATGAAAAAGTCGCGATGGTGACATTACATACCCCTCAAAAATGCGGATGTGTCTGCGAGCGTACATAAGACGAAAGGCTCGGGGACCGACAGCCGCTTATACGTTTTTAATGACGTTTTGATGGCAATGGAACATTGAGCAGATGTTTCGGGGCCTTCGCGGTTTCCATGGCACTTCTCGTCAGGCGGCCTGTCGAACCGGCCGGCGATGAGCGCAACGCGCGCCTCGCCTCGCACACATCGATCGATTGCTGCAAGGAGGATGAATGCCGACGAAAGCGAAGTCGAACGTGAAGGGTGGTCACGAGAAAGCAAGCCGCAAATCGTCGGCCACGCGCCGCGGGACCGCGGAAGGAAAGCACGGCGGCAAAACGCATGCGCATGGCGTGGCCAGCAAGAAAAATCCGCAGGGATCCCGCGGGCTCGCCCAGCCGGTTTTTGCGCAGCCACAACCAACCGCCGATCCAACTGTATTTCGCGTTCCCCATCCCTCCGATGACGCGGCTTACAAGGAGATCGACAAGCTCAATGCGGAACACAAGCTGTTCCCGTTGCCATTCCCTGCGCCGCGAGGCGGGGTGGAGCCACGGCTGACACTGGCCGACGTGATGGGCGGCAACGTGAACGCCGCCGACCGGATCAATGCGGGCGGCCAACTCGTCTTTCATGCAACGGGCGATTGTGGCAACACAAGCGGTCCGGCTACCGAGAACCAGGTAGCGGACAAGATGACCGCCGACTTCGTCGAGACGGCCGCGAACGAAGTGCCTCAGTTCGCGTTGCTGCTCGGCGACGTGGTCTACAGCTTCGGCGAGGCCAAGTACTACTACGACCAGTTCTACGAACCGTATCGGGACTATCCGGCGCCGATCCTCGCTTGCGCGGGCAATCACGACGGCATGGTTTCGCCGGAAGCTCATGCCAAGAGCCTCGCCGCTTTCCTGCGCAATTTCTGCTCGCAAAAAGTTGTCGTGACGCCGGAAGCGGGCGGTTTGTCGCGTACGGCGCAAATCCAGCCGGGCGTGTTCTTCACGTTCGAAGCGCCGTTTGTGCGCGTGCTGGTGCTGTACAGCAATACGCTGGAAGATCCGGGTGTGATCGCGGACTCGCATATAGGAAAAAGCCAGCTTCAGTTCCTCGATGCCGCGCTCAAACGGGTCAGGGCGGAGAACTATCAGGGCGCGCTGATCATTGCCGATCACCATCCGCCCTACACCGTCGCGCCGCACGGATGGAGCGTCGAGTTGCTGGCCCAGATCGACAAGGTCTGCGCCGCGAACGGGATCTGGCCGCACGCATTCTTGTCGGGGCACGCGCACAACTATCAGCGCTTCACGCGCACGCGCAGCGCCGACGGTACGCATATTCCGTATCTGGTGTGCGGAAACGGCGGCCATGGTCTCGTGAAGCTGGCAAAACATGGCGCCCCTGCGTTACGCGCGCCGCAGGTCATCCAGGCGGCCAGCAGTTCGACGGATCAGGTCGTTCTCGAAAGTTACGACGACACCCATTACGGCTATTTGCGTATTGTCGTGACGCAGGCGCAGCTTCGCATTGAGTATCACGCGACGACATCGAATGGGAGTGCGGCGAAGGCGCCCAGCGACTATGTCACGGTCGATCTCGCCACCCGCCAGATCGCGCATTTTGAAGCGCCCGATCTCGGTCATCCGGCAGCAGCGGCGACGGTGCGTGCAAGGTTCGAGCAAGGGCGCTCGCAGGAGTAAGGTGCAAGAAAATGCAATGCACGAGAGGCAGCGGTTGCTGCCGGTGTTACTACGAGGAGGATGCATGACAGTGAACTATGGGGTGCTCAAGGGCACCGTGACCGGTCATCTTCGCAATGCCGATGACGACCATTATCAAATCCTGGTCCACGCAGGAACGACGGTTTTCCGGATTGCGTCGAACGTAAAGTCGTCGGCGCCGCACGCGCCTTCAACGGTATTGTTCGAAGAGCTGGATACGTTGCCCGAAAGATTAACGAGCGGTCTGGGTGCGCTGACGCCTGGCTTCACCAAGCTGCCGTCCACGCCCGGCGGTCTTGCGATTGACTATGTGCGCAGCGGCCTTGTCGATATCAAGGCAATGACACCCGTTCCCGCCGACGCACCCGGCTCGACCAACGACCTGAAAGACAAACTGGAAAGCGCGGTCGTTGCGGCGATGGCCATGGAAGGGTCGATTATTTACGCATTCGGATCGAGATGGGGTCCTGAAGAAAACAAACCGGATCAGTATTTCAAATTCGTGCCGGGCAATGGCGTCCACGACATCCATATGAACCAGGGAAACGGCGGGCAGTACGAGCAGGATAACGGCGTGTATCAGGACGGAGCGCTGATGATCGCGTATGCAGACAACACATGGCGCGCGTTCTTCTTTGCGTTCCAGTCGCAGACCTTCGATACCGACGATCAAGGCAATCCCATCACGGGAGGGTGAACGCGAGCGATGGACCCTCGAAAGCCATCGCCGTGCGATGGCTTTCGACCTCCGGCTGCCCCTTAGACCTTCTTCAAATAGCAGGCTTTCAGCATAAAGCTGCCGGCGTCCATCTTGCAGTCGACTTCGTGGTCGCCGCCCACCAGCCGGATGCTTTTCACCTTCGAACCGACCTTCAGCGTAATGGACGAGCCTTTCACTTTCAGGTCTTTGATCAGCACTACTGAGTCGCCGTTGGCAAGCACGTTGCCATTGGCGTCTTTCACCACGGCACTCGTGTCGTCATCGGCTGGCGCGGCATCTGACGCTGACCATTCATGACCGCAGTCAGCGCAAATGATGCGATCGGCGTCCGCGTAGGTGTTCTCCATCGCGCATAGTGGGCAGGCTGGGAATGTAGACATAGTTCCTTCAAATAATCGTAACAGTCGAGGAGGCGCGAGCGCGCTCCGGCGGCCGGGATTATAAGGGGCTGGCTGACTGCGTTGTCTAAACTAAATCCGAGCCACGCGAACCATCGCGCCCGACAAACGCCGGGCCAAGTTCGCCGACTCCCTGGCACCCTAGCAAGCGCAGCGAAATCAGCATCTCGTCCATCATCAGCGCGAGCACTTCGCCGGCCCCGGCTGCTCCGCGCGAAGCGAGGCCATACAACGGCGCCCGGCCGAGCAACGCCCCGCGCGCGCCTAACGCAACAGCCTTCAATGCATCGCTGCCGCGCCGCACACCGCCGTCGATAAAAATCTCCGTCTTTCCGCGCACTGCCGCAACGATCCCCGGCAGCAGCTCCAACGGCGCGAACGTGCTCCCCAACTGCCGCCCGCCATGATTCGATACCACCACGCCATCCGCGCCATGCGCAACGGCCAGCAGTGCGTCTTCCCTGCTCATGATGCCCTTGACGATCACCTTGCCGCTCCAGTGCCGTCGTACCCAATCCAGATCCGTCCAGCCCAGCGTCAAGTCCATCTGCCGGCTCAGCATGGCGGCGTGACGCGATAAATCCGTATGCTCGCCCACGCTCTTCGCAATGTTCTTCAATTGCGGCGAACCCGCGCGCGCCATCTGCCAGCACCAATGCGGATGCGCCAGGCAATCGGCGAGAAGCTTGGGCGACATTCGTAGCGGCAACCGGAAGCCATTGCGCGTGTCGTGATCGCGCTTGCCGTGCACGGGGACATCGACTGTGAGCACCAGCGTTGAATAACCCGCAGCGGCTGCGCGCCCCATCAAGTCTTCGGCAATGCCACGATCCTGTTGTACATAGAGCTGCATCCACAGGTCGCCTTGCGGCGCGGCGGCGCGCACATCTTCCAGCAGCGACGTAGATGCTGTCGACAACACGAACGGCAAGCTCGCGCGGCTCGCGGCCTGTGCAAGCAGTTCGTCGGCGCGCGGCCAGAAGAGTCCGTTCAGACCCGTCGGTCCCACGATCAGCGGCGCGGCCGCTTCGCGACCAAAAAAATGCGTTGTGATTGAACAGCGAGACACATCCGTGAGCACGCGTGGTTTGAACAGCCACTGCCCGTACGCATCAGTGTTGCGGCGCAGTGCGTTGCCGTCTTCGGCGCCGCCATCCAGGTAGTCAAACGCAAGCCGCGGCAAACGCCGCCTTGCAGCGATCCGGTACTCAGCGACAGAGGCAAGCATCCATGCTCCACGAAATAGCAATCGGTCATAAACCCACGATTCGATTGCACTACAATTGGGACAATCACAATCCGATACTTTCAAAGCCCCCACCAGCATGTCCAAAAGCGCCGTTGGCACGCCTGAAGAGCCGAACGAGACAAGGGCCGCGCGCTCGTCGTTGTTCGTCGGATCGACTGAAAAAGCCTTCCAGGTCCTGCACGCCTTTGACGGTCCGAGCCGTCACATGACCCTTGTCGATATCGCCCGGGCATCCGGTCTCGATCGCAGCGCGACACAGCGCCTTGTGCATACGCTCGAAGC
Organism: Caballeronia sp. SBC1; assembly: GCF_011493005.1. NCBI lineage: Bacteria > Pseudomonadati > Pseudomonadota > Betaproteobacteria > Burkholderiales > Burkholderiaceae > Caballeronia > Caballeronia sp. SBC1. The sequence continues at coordinate 964,326 of NZ_CP049157.1, read as the reverse complement.
GCTTGGCTACCTTTACCGGGTGCCCGAAACGCGCAACTACGGTCTGACGACGAAGGTGTTGCAGTTCTCGTACAACTACGTACGCGCCAACGAACTCATCGACAAAGCGTCGCCGTATCTGCTCGATATCAGCCGGCGTCTCGGCGAAACCACCAACCTGCTGGAACTCGACGGCCACGAGATCGTGTTCGTCGCGCGCTTTCCGGGGCAGCATCTGGTGAACATCGACATTGTGGTTGGCGCTCGCTTGCCGGCCATGTTCACCGCTGCGGGCATAGCAATCCTTTCGCGTCTGTCGGACGAGCGCGTGCGCGAAATCCTGGCGCAAACGCGGCTTGACCCGCTGACGCACTACACCGAAACCCATCCCGACAAGCTGCTCGAACGCGTACGTAAAGTCGCGCGCCGGGGTTACGCGGTCATTGAGAACGAGACCGTGCTCGGCGATATTTCCGTCGCCGCGCCGGTCACGGATCACGGCGGCATGGCTGTTGCCGCGATCAACATCTCGGTGCCCACGTCGCGGTGGTCGATCGAACGCGTTGAAGCTGAACTCGCGCAGCACGTGCAAGTTGCCGCGACCTCGATTTCGAAAGCGCGGCTGTCGACTTACAAGCGTTGAGCCCTTCTTTGGCAGGGCGTCAAAGCCCTCGCTCAAACAAGTTGAGTTGTTTCTCCAGTTCCACGCGCAACCGCGCCGACAACCCCGCTTCCGCCTGAACCAGCGGCGCAAGCATCGCGGGTGCATGGACATCGATCAGGTCCATCACGGACTTCATCGGGCCGGGATTGGTCTCGGCGAACGCCATGTTCATTAGCGGAATCAGCGAGCGATGTAACGTCAACGCTTCCTGCGTCTTCCCCTCTGAAGCCAACTGATAAATTTTTCGCCACGCAGTCGGCAGCAGCGTTGCCGTCACCACGATCCCACCGCGCGCACCGGCCGCCACGTGCAACGGGAACAACGTATCCTCACCGCTTAGCACCGCGAACGATTCGTCCACGCCCGCCACGGTGCGCAGGAAATGCCACATGTCCGTGTTGCACGCCTTCATGCCGATGATCCGCTCGTGCTTCGACAACTCGTGCAGCACCTCGGGCGCAATCGCAATCCGCGTGCGGTACGGGATCTCATAGATAAGAATCGGCAGCGGCGATTCATCGGCGTAACGCATGAAGTAATCCCGAATGCCGCCTTGCGTCGGGTTCGTGTAGTAGGGCGTCAGCAAGAGCAGACCATCGGCGCCAGCCGCGGCGAAGTTCTTTCCGGCTTGCATCGCGTCGTGATAACCGGGGTCGAGCACGCCCGCGATCACGGGGATCTTGCCCGCTGCCTCCGCCGCCGTGATCTCGGCCATGCGAATGCGCTCGGCGCGCGAGAGTGCGCCATATTCACCCGTACCGCCAAGCGGCACGACTCCGTCCACGCCTTGCTTCAGCAGATAGCGCATCAGCGCGCGAGCGGCATCGGCATTGATGGTGTCGTCGGAATTGACGGGGGTAGGAATGGCCGGCAAGACGCCACGCAGTTGGTTTGCTGAAAGCATGAGTTAGTCCTGGAAAACAAGGTTATTCAAGAAGCGAGGCTGCGGCGCCGCAACCGGTCCGCGACCCAGATCAAAGCTGCAATAAAGACGAACAGGCACGTGGAAACGGCTGCAATGACCGGTGAAATCTGCATCGTGATTTCATCCCAGAACTGCTTGGGCAAGGTCGTGCTCAAGCCGCCGGACGAGAACAGCGCGATAGTCAGTTCATCGAAGGAGGTAGCGAAAGCGAACAGGAACGACGACATCAACCCCGCGCTCAGAATCGGGAACGTGACGCGGCGCAGCGTGGCCCACGGGCGCGCGCCCATGCTGTGCGCGGCGAGATCCAGGCGCGTGTCGTAGTTGCGCAGCACGGCCATCATGGTAATCACCACGTAAGGCACAGCCACCACGGTGTGGCCGAGAACGAGGCCGAACGACGATCCAATCAAGCCGATCTTCGCGAAGAAATAGAACACTCCTACCGCGATGATCATGCGCGGCACCACGACAGGCGCGAGGATGAAAGCGAGCATGGCCGCCTTGCCCTTCATGCCGCCGCGCACAAGCAGGAATGCAGCGGGCGTGCCGATCAGCATCGAGAGGATGCCGGTGCCAATACCCACCAGCATCGAGCGTGTAATGGCCTGCATCCACAACGGCGAATCAGTGATCTGCCGATACCACTGCAACGAGAAGCCATGCGGCGGCCACGCGAGCCCGGACGCGGAATCGAAAGAGAGCGGAATCATCAGGAACGCAGGGGCGCTCAGGAATACAAGTAGCAGGATCACCACCACGCGCAACGTCAGGCTTTCGCCGTTGGCGGCGCGGCGTTTGCGACGTTTGGGAAATAGACCAATCACGGCATCGGTCGCGTTGCCGAGCGCGGTCAGAATCACATCGCCGAGCTTTCGGCTCCAGCCGCCGCCGTGCTTCGGACCGCGTGCCGCCGAGCTGCCGCCGGCCATGGTGGAAAGGCCCACCATGCGGTCATAGATCAGGAACACGAGCAACACGACCACCAGCAACAGCACGGAGATTGCTCCCGCGAAACCCCAGTTCAGCGCCTGCATCACCTGGTCGATGATCAGTTGCGTAATCATGGTCTGATGTCGTCCACCGAGCAGCGTGGGCGTGATGAAGAAGCCGATAGCCGTGACGAACACCATCAAGGCGCCTGCTGCAACGCCCGGCAGCGACAGCGGAAAATACACTTTCCAGAACACCGTGCCGGGACGCGCGCCGAGCGTGGCGGCAGCGCTTGGCAAGCGGCGGTCGATGTTCTCCATCACGGAGAGCATGGTCAGCACCGCGAGCGGCATCAGCGCGTGGACCATGCCCACGATCACGGCGGAAAAGTTGTAGAGCAGGCTCAACGGCCGGTCGATGATGCCAAGTCCAAGCAGCACTTGATTGATCACGCCGTTGCGTCCGAGCAGCACGACCCATGCGAATGTGCGCACGAGAAAGCTGGTCCAGAAGGAGAGCAGGACCCAGAACAGCAGGCGGTTCTTGCGCTCCCGCGTCAGCGAGGAAATCAGGTACGCGATCGGATAACCAGTGAGCACGGAGAAGAAGGTCGTCCACAACGAGATCTTCAGCGTGATCAGCAATACATCCACATACACGGACGATGCAAAGAGCCGCTTGTATTCCACGAGCGTGAAGCCGCTGTCGTTATGCACGCTCAGCAACAACAACTGGCCGACGGGGTACACGAGCATCACCAACAGCAACACGATGATCGGCGCGCTCATTGCGCCGGGCCGCAACCACGCGCGCCATCGAGCAGGGCGTGGCGGCGGCGCGTCGGGATGCATTTGCTCAGCGGCGAGGGCGGAACGATTCATGTCTCACCCCGCAATAGCAACAGCGTCCGCGGTCAGCCACGAAAGCCCGAGCGTCTGCCCGATTTCGTACTGGCGGCCGAGCCGGTTGGTGGGAAACGCCGCGACGAGCGGCGCGGCATCACTGATATGCGACTGTAGATAAAGCTTCGTCATGCTGCCAGTCACCATGATGTCGGTGAGCTTTGCTGACAACGTGCCGCCGTTGATCGACGCGGCCGGTGGTCCATCGTGGATCTGGAGGTTCTGCGGACGCAGCATCAGCTTCACCGGCTTGCCGTCGCGGATCACCGAGTCGTACGCCATCGCGTTGACGTTAGCGCCGCCTTGCACGCTGATCTGCACCTGATCGCCGCTGCGCCCCGTGACGACCGCATCGAGCAGGTTCGATTCGCCCAGAAAGTCCGCAACAAACACGCTCTTCGGGCGGAAATACAGATCCGCGGGCGTGCCGAGTTGCGCAATCGAACCGGCGTTCATCAGGCAGATGCGGTCGGACATGGTCATCGCTTCTTCCTGATCGTGCGTGACGTAGACAATGGTCGTGCCCAGGTCGCGATGAATCCGCTTGATCTCCAGTTGCATCTGATCGCGCAGTTTCTTGTCCAGCGCGCCGAGCGGTTCGTCCATCAGAATGATCGACGGCCGGTAGACCATGCATCGCGCGAGTGCAATCCGTTGCTGCTGACCGCCCGACAATTCACGCGGATAACGCCCCGCCACATGCGGCAGATGCACCATCTCAAGCGCTTGCATGACCTTCTCACGCGTCGCTTTGGCGTCGGTCTTGCGCATCTGCAACGGGAACGAAATGTTCTCCGCTACCGTCATGTGCGGGAACAGCGCGTAGTTCTGAAACACCATGCCAATGTCCCGCTCATAGGGCGCGCCGTACGTCACGTCGACGCCATTGATCCGTACCTGGCCATCGTCCGGTTGCGCGAGCCCCGCGATCAGGCTGAGCAGCGTCGTCTTGCCCGAGCCGCTGGGTCCGAGCAGAGTCAGGAATTCGCCCTGGGCGACATCGAGATCAGTCGGCGCGAGGGCGACAAAGTCACCATAACGCTTGCAGAGTCCTGTGATTTGAAGGTTCGAGGCAGGCATGGAATCGGCATCCGTGGCGGTAAAAACACAAAAGAAGCGATAAAAACAGCGCTCAGGTCAGGATCCAGCTATTGAACTTCTCGAGCGCGACGCTTTGGTTTGCCTGCCAGAACTTCGCATCAATATGCAGGCCGTTCTTCATGTTCTCCGGGAACGTCGGGCAGTTCTTCGCGATCTCCGGTTTGATGTAATTGAATGCTTCGGGCTGCGTAACACCGGCCGGGAAATACTCGATCAGCGATGCCTGACGTTTTGGATCGGAGGCAAACTTGATGAACTCGCGGCAGGCGGCGGCATTTGGCGTGCCTTTGAGAATTGACCAGTTGTCGACGCCCCAGATGTTCTGGTTCCAGACGATCGCCACCGGCGCGCCGTTCGCAATAGCCGATTGCGCGCGCGATACCCACGTGCTGATCATGTCCACTTCACCGGAGCCGAGCATCTGTTCGACTTGCGAGCCCGTGGTCCACCATACGTCGATGTGCTTGGAAATCTTGTCGAGGCTTGCGATGCCCTTGTCGAAGTTGACCGGATACACCTGCGAGGGTGGCGTGCCAGCGGCCATCATCGCTTCTTCGAAAGTGTCGAACGGATATTTGCGCAGGCCGCGACGTCCCGGGTAGTCCTTGACGTTCCACATATCGGCCCATGAATTGGGGGCTTTGCGACCCTTGAAGGCGTCGGTGCGATACGCAAGCACAGTCGTATAAATGTTGGTGCCAACACCGTACGGCGACATGTATTGCGCTGGAATCTTCGCGATCACCGGGTCGGCTTCAAGCCCGTGCTTCTCCAGGTATTCCTTGCCGCCGCCCGTCAACAGAAGGATGGCCGGCTGGCTGATCTTGGCCATGTCCCACGTGTAGCTGCCGGTCTCTACCATGCTCTTGATCTGCGCGGTCGGTTCGGCATTCGCCTGCACGCCGATCACCTCAATCCCTGTCTTCTCCGTGAACGGCTTGTAGAACACTGCACCGTACGCCTTGGTGTAGATGCCGCCATCGTCGCGAATGACGATCCGCTTGTTCGCCGCGCGCGACGGCGTCCAGACGAACGGGAACGCCAAGGCGGCAGCGCCGGCAACGGCAGTTTTGATGGCCGTGCGGCGGCCGGGTTGTTCAAGCTGTTGAATCTCATCGCGTGCGGGCTGCTTTTTCATGTCGGCTCCAAGGGTGTGGATAGAAACAGAAACGCTGTGATGCGAACGTCCAGGCTTCTTCTCCTGGCCTGGATCGGATGGTCCGAGGGGACCCAGAAAATCAGGGCAGCAAACGACCCGGATTGAACAGGTTGTCAGGATCGAGCGCGTTCTTCACCGCGCGCATGAGGCCGAGTTCAGTCGCGGATTTGTAGTGCGCCATCTCCGGCAGCCCGGTTTGCCCCACGCCATGCTCCGCGCTGAACGTGCCGCGTAATTCGTGCGCGACGTCGTTCACGCAGCGGCGCATGGTGTTGGCCATCGAGGAGCGATCACCGAGTTGGCGCCAGGCGTCGAAGGTGAAGAAGGGGATGAAGTGCGCGTTGCCGTCGCCAAGATGCGCGACCACGATGATGTCGAGCCCGGGCACAATGGCATGCACCGCTTGCGTGGCACGCTCGATAAACAGCGGCACCGCCGATACCGGCACCGCGCAGTCGGTCGTCAGGCCCACGCCCGCTTTCTTGTTGGCTTCGGACACGCTATGGCGAATTTCCCAAAGCGCGGCGCGCTGTGTCTCGTTGCTGGCGAGGACGGCGTCGTGAATCAGCCCGGCTTCTGCTGCGTGTTCGAGCGTTTGCTGCATCAGCGCGGTCATTTCCTCGCCGCCGTGGGTGTCTCCAAGTTCGACCAGCACGTGCCATTCATGCAGTTCCGAGAGCGGATTGCGGCGGCCGGGAACATGCTCGATCACGAGTTCGAGTTGGCGGCGGTTGATCATCTCGAAGGCGCTTAGCCGAGAACCGCACGCGGCCTGGAACATCCCGAGGATGTGCAGCGCGGCGGCGGGATCAGTGGGCGCGAACCACGCGAGCGCGTGTTGCGCCGGCAGCGGGTGCAGCTTCAGCGTCGCTGCCGTGATGATGCCCAGCGTGCCTTCCGTGCCAATGAACAAGTGCTTCAGGTCGAGCCCCGTGTTGTCCTTGCGCAAGGCGCGCAGACCGTTCCAGACGGTGCCGTCGGCGAGTACGACCTCGAGGCCCAGCACGTTGTCGCGCGTGTTGCCGTAGCGCAGGACGGCGGTGCCGCCCGCATTCGTCGATAAATTCCCGCCGATCTGGCACGAGCCCTCGGCGCCCAGACTGACTGCATACAAGCGTTGTTCGGCCGCGGCTGCGTCCTGGATGGTTTTCAGCACGCAGCCGGCTTCGACTTCCATCGAGCCGTTAGCGGCATCTATATGACGAATACGCCGCATGCGTGTCAGATTGACGATGACCGGCGGCAGGCCCACGTTCGCTGGAACCGCGCCCGCGCACAGGCTGGTGTTGCCGCCTTGCGGCAGGACCGGAACGCCATATGTTGCGCACAGGCGCACGACGGCCGACACCTGCAAGGTGTTCGAGGGTTGGACAACCGCCGCCGCCGGACCCTTGTAGCGGCCTCGCCAGTCTTCCGTGAAAGGCGCGAGGTCGGATTCGGCCGTCAGCACCGCATCGGCTCCGAGTTCCGCTTCCAGGGCTGCGATCAACGCCGTGACGTTTCTCATGTCGAGTTCCTCGATAAGCACCGGCGGCCTTCCGGATCAGCAAAGGATCAGCGATAAGCGCCGCTTCTGAAAAAGAGGATAGGGAGAAAAAAATCGCATTGAAATGCCTTTGATCGCAATGCGATTAAAGTAGGCGTTATTGCCGATGAGGCGGGCAGCGAGGTTTGTGCGCACGGGTTCGAAGAGCGCTGCTTCGCGAAAAAACCACCTCACGGGAAGCAAAGTCGCCGAGAATCGTCCTTTACTCGGCAAACACGTTAATCGGGGTCGGAATAAAGCTTTACTTTTTGGGCCCGATTGGTGGACCTCATGAGGCTCAGACGGTCTTGATTCAGGCTAATTCGTCCGCAAATGTGGTGGTATCCGAGCTAAATGTTGTAGTTTTGCAGCGCTCGGCTACTAAATACGCCCGATATTGGCGTTTACCGCACTAGTCGCAAGCAAATTGCTATAAACTGTACGACCCGCGCGAATACTGCGCTCGTTAGCGCGCCCCGCCTCCAAACTGATTCAGTTTTGCTCGAATCAACGCATTGATTAGCTGGAATAGCTGAACCCGAGGTGATGATCCCGTTGGTCGTCACGGTGGTGCTCGTGTCTAACCGCTTGTGCACTGGTTTGTCTTTACAGAGCAAAGCTGTCGAGGAAATGTATGACAAGTTTTGATCCAACCGAATCTAACGCCGGCAACGGCGCTCCTGCAAAAAAATCGAAAGCCCGCCGTGGGTCTGCGGACAAGCTGTCGCGTCCAATGGACGAAAGCGTTTGCTCGCCCGAGCAGGCGGATGAACGTCAACGCCAGATGCGCGCGTTGATTCAACTGGGAAAACAGCAAGGTTTCCTGACCCACGCAGAGATCAACGATCACCTGCCGGGTAACTTTGCTCAGACGTCGGCTATCGAAACCATTGTCAGCACGTTCCGCGACATGGGCGTGGCCGTCTATGAAGAAGCGCCTGACTCGGAAACACTGCTGCTGAACGATTCCGCCCCCACGGCGGTGTCGGACGAGCAATCGGACGAAGAAGCGGAAGTCACGCTGGCGACCGTTGACTCGGAATTCGGCCGGACGACCGATCCCGTGCGTATGTATATGCGCGAAATGGGCAGCACCGAACTGCTGACCCGTGCGGGCGAGATCGAAATCGCGAAGCGCATTGAAGATGGCCTCGGCGAGATGATCAAGGCGGCATTCACGTGTCCGTCGACCGTGATCACGCTGCTCACGACCGTGGACAAGATTGTCGCGGGTGAACTGCGCATCGACGAACTGGTCGACGGCTTCAAGGACACCACGCTGGACGAAGACGCGGTGGCGGCCGATGCCGACACCGACGCTGAACTCGACGAAGCTGAACTCGCGTCGGAAAGCGACGACGAAGACGGCGAGACCGAAGACGAGCAGGCAACGCGTGCGAACGCAACTCGCCTCAAGCATTTGCTGCGCGACTGCTTGCCTATTTTTGCGAACGTGCGGGACCATTTCGACGTGTTCCACGCGGCTTATATTGCCGACGATTCGCGCACAGGCGACTGGCCAAGCGTGCAGGAACATATCCAGCGCGAGCTGGCGACCATTCGCTTTACCGCTCGTACCATCGACCGGTTGTGCGCTGAAGTCCACGAGCAGGTCGAACAGGTTCGCGCTATTGAACGCCGTATTCTGAAGATCGCCGTCGATCTGGCGGGCATGCCGCGTGAGAAGTTCGTGGAAGTATTCCCGGGCCACGAGACGGATCTCGAGTGGACGACCCGTCACGCGGCAGCGTCGAACGCCTATGGCAAGGCGCTTGAACGCAGCCTCCCGGCCATTCAGGCGGAACAGCAGAAGCTGATCCAGATCGAGTCGAACCTGATGTTGCCGCTGTTACAACTGAAGGCGCTGAATAAGCAGATGACGTCCGCCGAGCACAAGATGCGTCAGGCGAAGCGCGAAATGACGGAAGCGAATCTGCGTCTGGTGATTTCGATTGCGAAGAAGTATGTGAACCGCGGTATGCATTTCCTGGATCTGATCCAGGAAGGCAATATCGGCTTGATGAAGGCTGTGGACAAGTTCGAATACCGGCGTGGCTGGAAGTTCTCGACGTACGCTACGTGGTGGGTCCGTCAGGCTGTGACACGTTCGCTCGCCGATCAGGGCCGGACCATTCGCGTGCCGGTTCACATGATCGAGACGATCAACAAGCTGAACCGTGTATCGCGCGAAATCCTGCAGCAGACGGGTCAGGAAGCGCATCCGTCGGTGTTGGCGGTGCGCCTCGATTTGTCGGAAGAAAAGGTTCGCAGCATTCTGAAGATTGCACGGCAGCCGGTTTCGCTCGAAACGCCTTTGGGCGAAGACGGCGACACCACGCTGGGCGACATGGTGGAGGATTCGAACACGGAATCCCCGGCCGATGCCGCCATGCACGCCGACATGCGTCTGGCGATCAAGGATGCGCTGGATTCATTGTCGCCGCGTGAAGCGAAGGTGCTGCGCATGCGCTTTGGTATTGACACCGTATCCGACCATACGCTGGAAGAAGTCGGCAAACAGTTCGATGTGACGCGTGAGCGCATTCGCCAGATTGAAAGCAAGGCGATGCGCAAGCTGGTGCATCCGAGCCGGTCGGAAAAGTTGCGGTCGTTCCTGGCACATTAAGGATTGCCGCAAGGCTCGCTGGAAGGTAGGTTGACGCCGTTGGACTCGCAGAGGGTCCAACGGCGTTTTTGTTTGGTGCTCTAAGTGCTTACTGCTCGAAGAAGATCGTAGCTCCCGCTCCCGGTGCGAACCGAGCGCAAATTTCAAGGGCGTGGTGTTGCTGTACTGGCGACCTTGCTCTTGTAGAACCCCGGGAGTACCAACGCGTCTGGACTTCTGGCAAGATGCACTCCCTGTTGCACGGCCGCGCTGAATTGAAAAGACGTACTCCACAAGCGGATGCGAGTCCGGAAGAAGTCCGCCCACTGGAATTCGGCAAACGGCTCAGGCGTCTTGATGTAGCCGCCCGCGTTACGCACGAACGCCGCCAGGCTCCGGTACGGATCGTCTACGAGCCCCGAGACATTGGGCGGAATCGCGGCAATGCCGTGCAGGATGCCGTGTTCATCATAAGGGTGCACCCAACGCCGGTTTGCCATCTCGAGCCAGAAGGCATCGCCTTTCAGTTTCGACAGGTCGGCCATAACCTCAACGTAAGCATAATTAATCTGGGCGTCGAATAGCGCCCGCGCAAGGTGATGATGATCGGTCGCGAAGTGAGTTCCATCCCGGCCCAACACGGCGGGAATAGGCAGGGCCTTGAGTTCGCGCTTCAATTCCTCCGCGGGCAGTGACGCGAAGTGTTTGCGTTTCTCGTCGACTTCCAGCATTCCGGCGGTCATCTGCGTTGGATGGATCTGCTGCAATTCCAGCCTGACTAGTTTTTTCATAGTGTGTACGCAGGTCAAAGAGCCAGCGGCAAGCGTAACCGACGCAGTGCCAGACAACAAGGTTACGCCGCAGCGGGCGCGGCGCATGCATGTCGGTCGCGGTCCTGGTCGTGCTCCTGGTTGTGGTCCTGATTCTGCTGCTGCTCACATATTCAAACGTGCGCTTCGCATTTTGCCTTTACATGACTCACCGTCATTTTTCGCGGTTATTGTTATGGGGACGTCATGGAGACGTCATGGGAATGTTGAAGCGCGCTTGGTGTAAATGCTGAGGTCCGTGCCGATGAAACCGGTTAGCCTGTGGGCGATCCCGGATAGCGGTGATGATTAACAAATCGAGCGAAAGGCATATGTCAGCATCCGTCGCAAATTCTTCGACCAAAGTTGTTCAAGGTGCACCCGTTTTAATGCTTGGCGCTGTAGGCGTCGTTTTTGGAGACATCGGCACAAGTCCGCTTTATACCCTTAGGGAATGCCTCAAGGCCGCCGGCGGAGTCAGTCAGCCTAATGTGTTCGGCATCGTGTCGCTGATCCTCTGGTCGATCCTGATCGTGGTCACGCTCAAGTACGTCAGCTTTGTCATGCGGGCAGGCAATGACGGCGAGGGTGGCATTCTTGCGCTGACCGCGCTGGCATCGGGCGTTGCTCCCGAGCGCCTGCGTAATGTCCTGCTGACGCTGGGCGTCTTCGGTGCGGCCATGTTCTATGGCGATTCCATGATTACGCCGGCTATTTCCGTCATCTCGGCGGTTGAAGGCGTGACGCTGGTCGATGCTCAGCTCACCGCCTGGATCGTGCCCATTTCATTGGTTATCCTGACGGGTTTGTTCGCGATCCAGAAACACGGCACCAGTGCCGTGGGGAAGGTCTTCGGGCCGGTCATGGTGATCTGGTTCGTGACCTTGGCTGCGCTGGGCTTGCTGCACATTGTCCAGCATCCGCTCATTCTTGAAGCGGCTTCGCCAACCTTCGCCATATCGTTCCTGGCGCATAACCCGGGCACTGCGTTTATTGTGCTGGGTTCGGTTTTCCTCGCGCTGACGGGCGGTGAAGCCTTGTATGCGGACATGGGGCACTTCGGTAAAAAGCCAATCAGTCTCGCATGGATGTTCCTCGTCTGGCCGAGCCTGATCATGAACTATTTCGGTCAGGGCGCGCTTGTCATCATGCATCCTGATACGCTCAAGCAACCGTTCTTCGGATCGGCTCCCGGTTGGGCGCTTGTCCCGCTCGTCATCCTGGCGACAGCAGCAACCATTATTGCGTCGCAAGCGGTGATCTCGGGCGCGTTCTCCATGACGAAGCAAGCTGTTCAGCTTGGTTTCCTGCCGCGCATTCCGATTGTCCATACATCGACGCATGAGATCGGCCAGGTCTACGTGCCGTTCATCAATCTCTCGTTGTTCGCGGCGGTCATGTTCCTGGTGGTGTTCTTCAAATCATCCGATAACCTCGCGTCCGCCTACGGTATTGCGGTGGCCTCCACCATGCTGCTCACGACCCTGCTGATGTATTTCATCACGCATTGCCTCTGGCGCTGGAAACCGCTGTATACGGCGCTTGTCATCGGGCCTTTTGCGGTTGTCGATGCGGTGTTCGTATCGAGTAACGTCAGCAAGGTACTCGACGGCGGCTGGTTTCCGCTGCTCGCAGGCGCTACGTTGTTCACGGTCATGACGACTTGGCATAAGGGACGCGAGATGCTGGTTGACCGGATGAAAGCGGAGAACCTGCCGCTCAAGGACATCATCCATTCGCTGTGCAGGAGCAGTCACCCGCCGTCGCGCGTTGACGGCACGGCGGTGTTCCCGGGCGGCGTGGCCGGCATGACCCCGACGGCGTTCATGCACAACCTCAAGCACAACCGCGTGCTGCACAAGACGAACATCTTTCTCGCCGGGACGACCGCCAACGTGCCCCATGTCAGGGACGCCGACAAGGCAGTAGTGGAGGACCTTAGTGATGGTTGTTATGCGGTCAGGGTGAGTCACGGCTTCATGGAGATCCCCGACGTGCCGGTGCTTCTGACGCTGATCCAGAAGCAGATTCCGGGCTGGACCTACGACGCTGCCGACACCTCGTTCTTCCTCGCCCGCGATACGATTCGTGCGACCGGCGAAAGCAAGACGATGGCGCTTTGGCGCGAGAAGCTGTTTGCGTTCCTTGGACGCAATGCGGCGCAAGCGGCGGAGTACTACAGCTTGCCGCCTAATCGTGTAGTCGAGTTGGGCGGACAGATCAACATGTAGGGGCGGAGCTTGATTGCGACGGTTAGTGATCGGAGTCTATGCCGGGCGGTGTTTTCAGCGTTAGTGGCCTGCGCGAGTCGGGTTTTCTCTCTATCACTATAGTTACGTTGGAAGGGCGGTTTGAGAAGCAAGCCCCGAACCACGATGACGCTAACAAAGCCGCATAAGCCCCGCCACGCCGTCATGAGCGCAAAGGCGGTGTAGTGGGAGCGGCTTACAAGTGTGGCCGGGATGCTAACAGCCTGTCCCATTTAGAGGGCGGAAGCGATATATACGGGGAGTCGTCTCCATCGTCGCCGATTGAAAATGACGGCTCTTTTGAAAACTCAGTGGGTAATGCGGCTCAGCGGGCATGCGCGTTGAACGCGGTGAAGTTAAGTTTTCCGGCAATGAGAAACAAGACCGTGCGCATGGTTTCAAAGCGTGCATATCCACGAGCCTTGCGCTTTGCTGCCTGAAACAGGCCGTTGATGGCCTCGATGAAACCGTTGGTCTGACGGGTCTGGGTCCAGGCAACGATTCCATCGAAATGTCTGCGAACCAAACGCACGACATCCTTCATGGGCTCGACCTTGGAGCGCATGACGTTGGTGCACCACTGATGCAGCATCTCGGAGACGACGTTGATTTGTTTGCGCTCGAGAATGTCGCGCAATTGTTCTCGGTAAAGCCAGGCTCGGGCGGTGCGATTGGTCGTGTACTGACTGACCAACGCCTCAAGGTCGGTGAGTTGCGCAAGGTTCAGTTTGTCGGCGTCCTTGAGCAACGTCCAACGCATGCCTTTAAGCTGAGGGTCCAGTTTCTGCTGCTGCCGACGTACTGTGTCGAGCGCCTTGGACGCGTGAGCGACGACGTGGAACTTGTCAAAGGTCACTCGCGCTTCGGGGAGATGCTCATTGACGCCCTTGATGAAAGCCGGCGACATGTCGATGCTGACCGAGCTCACTTGCTCGGGCGAGCCGCCGTGTTCGCTCAGGTAGGTGGCCAAGCGCTCTATCGTGCTGGCATCCTTGCCTGTGGTGACGAACGCGACCCGCCGCGCCTGCATGTCGGCGACCAGCGTCAGATACTCATGACCGCGACGGTACGAGGTTTCGTCAATCGCCACGGCCGTCACACCCGACAGGTCGGCGGCCGCGAGTGCCAGCTCCACATACCGCGAACAGATGGCATGTACTCGATGCCACGACAGATTGACCGCGCGTGCAACGGCGGCGAACGGCATCTGCTGCGCGAGCATCAGCACTAACGCCTCGAACAACAATGTGAAGCCGCTGAGCTGGCCCACCCAACCTGGCTCAACCAAACGCACTGAACCATCGGGCAGGCGCACCCTGGGCACCCGCACTTCGAGGAAGCACTCGTGCTGAAAGAAATTCAGATGCCGCAGGCGCTTGATTTGCGTGTCGTGCACGGGATGCTCGCCGGCAACCCCGGCATAGCTAAATCGGCTGCCTGCAACGAAGTCAACGGCGATGTTGAGCTGCCGCTGAGCAGCATCGAAGTCAACACTTCGGACATACCAAGGAGCCGTGATACCGAGGGCGGATTCGAACAATTGATTCGTCATAGCTGATTGGCTTTACATGGGTGATTCCCGCATTCTGCCGCAATCACCCATGAATCATCTTACTGGGTGAGCGCGCCTCAAGGGTTCGCTGCGCCGGGCTCACGCCCGCCCTTGACCCGCCAAACCCACCCACTCCAAATTCAAAAGAGGCAAAATGACACATATACATCCGTGTACTCAAACCATGCGATTTGAGGAACCGGTGTGCTGAATGTATGCTGTGCAAGCTTCCTTCTGCTCTTCGCGTCAAATACCCGTCCAACATATTTTGAATTCCCGCCGGGAATCCACTGCACCACGCACCGCTCGGCTATGTAAAGACCGTTTGGCGAGGTTGATCTTTCGCATTCGGTGCCGGGCGGCGTGGTGTCGAAGAGGCTGAAATAAAGCACGCCGACGACCGCCGCGCAGAGCGCCGCGCGCTTGTATAAGGGCTTCATAGAGGTATCGTGATTCGTGGGACAAGTGGAACATAACAGCGATCCGAATAAGTCACGAAGTCGCCGCCCCGTTGGTGCTTGAACACCCACTTTCGAAAGTCGCTGTTGTAAACGGGGTAGTACACGTTACCTTTTACAAGTGGGTTACCAAGGGTGACGGAGTAGTCTGAATAGGGTACATAAGGCGAGGTTTCAGCTACAGCATCGAGCGGAATAACAATAACGCCGCTACTGCTCCAGTGACCCAAGTATTGGGACCGGTCGCCTTGCTTGTCGGTGAATGTGTAGTTGTCTTTCACATATACCCATAAACCCGTCACCGTCGCGACCTTTCGCCGTGTCCTTATATCCCAAGTAATGTTCGCGTGGGCAACGGCGGCGTAGATATTGAACGAACCGAGCGCGCCCGTCAGATCGTCAGGCGCGCCGCTGCGCTCCCACTGCGACGTTAATAACAGATTGATTTTTTGCGCGAATGTACCGTCTACTCCGACACGTTGAAATTGAAAATGACGGTGCAGCATGATCGGGTCATTCTTGCAAAGTTTTTCGGGGAAAATATCGCCGTTAAATTCTTTATAGGGGGTGAGCGTAACGCGGAGTTGGTCGAACGCCTTCTGTGTTCGAATGCGCTCGTTTATCAGTAGGTCGAAGCTTTCATTTGTACGAGTGAACTTGCGGACCCATTCGATTTTAACCGTGGTGGTGTCGTACATATCAGCCTGGTAAGGCTTGCCGTCCTGATCTATTTCCGCTTTTTCATCAGCAGGCGTCGGAGAATAGTTCAGCCTCCCCGCGAACCATCGTTCCATAAGGGCGGCTGAGACCGGTAAATGCAGCTTGCGCATTGCGCCCGGAATTTCTTGAATGTCGAATGGAGGAACCGTTTTTTCCTGTTCGACAGGTTTCGGCTTCGGTGTTTTCGGTGGATCAGGTGTCTCCATCCAAGTTTTGAAGCGCGAATGCAACTCCATCATTTTTACTAATCCGTCACCCGGCTGTGGCTTTGGCCCCTTCGGAACGGGTGCGGGCGACGGCTTAGGTTCCTCGCGCACAGGCGGCGCACGATCTAGAGACATCGACACGTCGCGCACGACGCGCGCGCCGTCTTCTTTGCTAAAGTACGGCAACAGCTTATTCCACTTGTAATACGGCAGAGTCATTCGCTCGTCTCCTATACTTTTGCTGTTGATCCGCATCGATTACACGGCTAATTGCCGGAAATCAGCGATGGTTTTGTTTTTGCAACGACCGTAACGCTAACGTACTTTTCCATGAGCGCATCTCAATAAAGGGACGTGCGCGCGGGCGGTGACTTCCATGAGGGTTTGCATCAAGGACTTTGCAGCAATGCGCGAATAGCATCGACGTGCCAAACCGGCCGGACAGACAGGCACACGCCGGCGGAAAACGCCCGCTATGAACGCCACGCTTCCAGGGGGATAGTGAAATCGGGATCGGCGTCAGCACTTGCTCGACTGTGATAACGCCGAGAGCAGTACCCCCGCACCGCTACCGACCACTGACGCCCAAAAAAAGCGCGATGGGCCACTAGGCCCATCGCGCTTTTTTACTAACATGACAGCTAGTCAGCCGCCACGCTGAGGCTCACTTTCAGAATTGCAGCGCCGCTGTCAGATCGCCCATCGGCTTGCCGCCTGCTGCGACCATTGCCGCGTCGCGTGCCGTCAGGCCAGGCAGCTTCGGCAACGAGTAGCGTGTAGTGATCAGACGCAGGATGGACGTCGTATCGTATTGCGTGTGATCGACGAAACCCTTCTTCGCGTAAGGCGAAATCACCAGCGCCGGAATGCGCGTACCCGGACCCCAACGATCGCCCTTCGGCGGCGAGACGTGATCCCAGAACCCGCCGTTTTCGTCGTACGTCACGACCACGACCATGTTCTTCCACTGTGGACTCGCCTGCAAATGCTGAATCACATTGGCAATATGCGCATCGCCCGATGCCACGTCCGTATAACCCGCGTGCTCGTTCAGGTTGCCCTGCGGTTTATAGAATGACACTGCGGGCAAAGTGCCTGCATCGATCGCAGCGATGAACCCCGCGCCATCCGTGCCGCCATCCAGCAAGTGCTGCGCGCGGTTTGTCGTGCCCGGTGCCAGGTCAGCGAAATAGTTGAACGGCTGGTGATGCGTCTGGAAATTCGGCACTGAATTCACCGAGCCACTGATCTTGGTGCGATCCGCCAACGCAGCGCCCCACGAGCCGCCGTACCAGGCCCACGAAACGTTCGCTGTATTCAACAGGTCTCCTATATGAGTCTGCGTTTGCGGCGGCAGCGTAGTCGCAACAGTCGGGTCGGCGAGCGCTGGATCGCCGCCCGTCGCCGGCGTGTTGCCGCTCGGTTGATACGGCGGTTGCATCGTATTGATGGCGTAGAAGTCCGGCGTCAGGTTGCCCGAGTTGACGAACTTCGGAATGCCCGTGATGGCGGAAGTGGGCGAGGCTGCCGTCAGCTTCAACGATACCCCGTCAGCGTTCACCGATGAAATCGATCCAGCCGCCACGCTCTTGTCCGCATTCGGATAGATCGGGGTGCACGCGCAGACCAGCCACTGGTGGTTCAGGAACGAACCGCCGAATGCGCCCATGAAGAAGTTATCGGCGAGCGTGTATTGCTGGGCGATCTTGTATAGCGGCAGCTTGTCGGCGTTGGTGTTGTAGTGACCCATGACAAAACCACCGGAGTCGGCCCACGCGGCGAACTTGTCGTTCTTGCCGCCATCGATCTGCATCTGGTTTTCATAGAAACGGTGATACAGGTCGCGTGTTGTCAGCGACAAAGGCGTGTTGAAACCAGCCGGATCGTCGATAGCGAAAGGCGAGTTCGGCAAGTTCGCCGTCATGGCCTGGGTCACGGCAGGCGTCACGCCCGTAGCGGTCAACCCGTTCCAGATGGGCGGCAGCGTGGCCAGCACGCTGCCGTCGCGGTCAAGTTGCTGAGCGCTCGCGGCAGTAACGTTCTGCAATCCGTTGGCGCCCGGGAAGTTGCCGTAGAGGTTGTCGAAGCTACGGTTTTCCGCATAGATCACGACAATGTTCTTCACCGAGTTGAGGTCGGCGTGGTTGTCGTCGTTGCCGCCGCACGCGTACAAGCCAAGTGCGATCGACGCCGTGAGTGGCACGGCGAGGACGAGTTTCTTATTCATCGATAGGTCTCTGTCGTTGGGGGACCGGCGAGGGAATCGCCTATGCATTGCTTACCTACGCTAGCCGCTGCTTAAGCCGTTAAGCGATTTTTGCCGGTGCCGCAGTGTCCCAATCGCATTTGACAGGAACATTTAAACTAGCTTTCATTAAGTAATAATATGTCAGGTTTCATTAGATAAGCGAATGGCTTTTGTCATGTCATTGATGTGACACATAAACGTCATAGGCTTCGGCTTCCTTCCAATGCCTTATGCACATGCCATCCATCGCTTCTGTGTTACTGCCCCTTGCCGCATTTTTCGTTTCAGCCGTCGTGCTAACCGGCTGCGATTCGCACGCCTCTTCAACGGCAGCGCAAGCCGGGCCTTACAGTTCAGGCGAAGCGAAAACCCGTGCACAGGTTTTTGCGCAGGTTAAGCAGATGACGTCGGTGGGAGAGAAGTTGTTCCTCGATCCTTCGTTGTCCGGGTCCGGCAAACTCGCTTGCGCGTCGTGCCATAGTCCTGATCATGCGTTCGGACCGCCTAACGCGTTGTCGGTGCAACTGGGCGGCAGCGACTTGCGGCGGCCGGGATTTCGTGCGGTGCCGTCGCTGCGTTATTTGCAATCGGTGCCGCAATTCACGCAGCATTTCCACGATTCCGACGACGAAGGCGACGAGAGCGTCGATGCCGGTCCGACCGGTGGTTTGACCTGGGACGGGCGGGTCGATCATGGTGCGGATCAGGCGCGGATTCCGCTGACGTCATCGTTTGAAATGGGCAGCACGCCGGCGCAAGTGGTCGCGGCGGTCAAGGCCGCGCCCTATGCGGGAGAGTTGCGCGAAGCGTTCGGCGCGACCATTTTCGATAACGACGAAAAAGCCTTTAACGCCATCCTCCGTTCGCTTGAGGCGTTCGAGCAGACGCCGCAAAAGTTCTATCCGTACACCAGCAAGTTCGATGCATTTCTTGCGGGCAACGCAAAGCTGAACGAAGCAGAAATGCGCGGGCTCGAATTATTCAACGATGAGAAGAAGGGCAATTGCGCCGCGTGTCATATCAGCCAGCGCGCGAAGGACGGCTCGCCGCCGCAGTTCAGCGACTTCGGGTTGATAGCGCTGGGCGTTCCGCGCAACCGGGCTCTGCCTGTCAACAAAGACCCGAAGTATTACGACCTCGGTGCGTGTGGTCCAGAGCGAAAGGACCTCAAGGGTCAGTCGGAGTATTGCGGCATCTTCAGAACACCGTCACTGCGTAATGTGGCCACGCGCAAGGCGTTTTTCCATAACGGCATCTATCACTCGCTGGACGAAGCCGTGCGCTTCTATGTTCAACGCGATACGAACCCCGAGAAGTTTTATCCGACCGTTCACGGCAAGGTCCAGAAGTTCGACGACTTGCCCAAGCGCTATTGGGCGAATGTAAATACGGAACCCCCTTTCGATCGCAGGCCCGGTGAAAAGCCAGCTCTGGACGAGGCGGAAATCAAGGACGTGGTCGCATTCTTGAATACGCTGACGGATGGGTATCAGGCGGCTAAATAAGCGTGCGTGCGCTTAGCCTTTGGTTAAGCGCGTCGGCTTTAGCGCATCAATCAACGCCCTTAGCTTCGCCTGCGACTGCGTGCGGACCGGGAAATACAAATACAGGCCGTCGCTAGGCGGAGTAAAGGGCAGCAACACTTGTTCGAGTTCGCCCGCGGCCAACTCACGCTTAGCTTCGAAATCCGCGACGTACGCAAGCCCAAGTCCCATGCGAGCAAATTTCATCAAGGCGCCGCGATCATTGACTGTCAGACGGCTGCCAATGTCGATCATGATTTTGCGGCCATCGACCTGAAAGTCCCATCGGTGGATGACGCCCGATTTGACGAAGCGATACTGAATGCCTTCGTGATTCATCAGGTCTTGCGGCGTTTGGGGACGCCCCGCCCTCGCGAAATACGCAGGGCTCCCGACAACCGACCACACAGCGTCCGGCGTGAGCCGCAAAGCCACCATGTCTTTCGCGAGTGCTTCGCCTAAGCGAATGCCGGCATCGAAGCCACTTTCCACCAGATCCACGGCGCCCTCATCGAGCGTCAGGTCCAGATGCACGTCTGGGTGGGCCACGCGAAACTGTTCGATCATGGGCTCGATCATCAGCGTGCAGGCAGAACGGGTCATCGTGATGCGTAGCGTGCCAGAGGCATTGTCGCGAAAGCTATTAAGCGCTTCAAACGCGCCGTCGATGTCTTCAACAGCCGGACGCAAGCGCTCGAACAGCGATACCCCTGCCTCGGTCAACGCGACTCTCCGGGTGGTGCGCTGAAACAGCGACACGCCGTGACGCCGCTCCAGCAGCCGGATTGATTTGCTTACCGCCGTGGGCGAAACCTGCAGGCGAGCGGCTGCGGTCGTAAAGCTCTTATGCTCGGCCACCGCCAGGAACATGGCCACGCCATCCAGAAGATCCTTGTTCATGCGCCGCTCCATTATGAACTTTTGGTTCATAGCGAATGTACCTCGATACGCTTTTTCAAGCTGAATCGGATGCGTAGGATTTGCGTCATGGCAACCGGATTCCCGGCCACCGTTCCAACTAAAGAGGTTCGACATGACCCCGCAAACAAGCTTCAAGCGTGTCTGGATGATCACCGGCGCATCGCGCGGAATGGGCGCCGAGATTACCACTGCGGCGCTCGCACAAGGTGACGCCGTGGTTGCCACGGCGCGCAAATCGAGCGCCGTCACCAACGCACTTGGCTTGCAGCCCGGCCTGTTGGCTCTCGACCTCGATGTAACCGACAAGTCCGCGGCTCATCAAGCCGTCAAGCTGGCGGTGGAGCGTTTCGGCCGCATCGATGTGCTTGTCAACAACGCCGGTTATGGCTTGGCCGGCGCGGTTGAAGAGACCAGTGCCGACGAGGTCCGCAGTATTTTCGACACCAATGTGATGGGTTTGCTCAACGTCACGCGCGCCGTGCTGCCGCAAATGCGCCGCCAGCGTTCGGGGCATGTCATCAACATGTCGTCGCTTGGCGGTTATCGGGTCGGTGCGGGTTTCGGCGTGTACGGTTCGACCAAGTTCGCGGTGGAGGGCCTTTCAGAAGCGCTGCACGCAGAGCTTTTGCCGCTCGGCATTCATGTCACGGTCGTCGAGCCAGGCTATTTCCGAACTGACTTTCTCGATTCCTCGTCTGCGATGGAAGCGAAGAATGTAATCGCGGATTACGCTGAAACTGCCGGCAAGGTTCGAGTGTCGGCGAACGCATATAACCATCGGCAACCAGGAGACCCCAAGCGGCTTGCGCAAGCGCTGCTGACATTGGTCTCCGCCGCGAATCCGCCGCTGCGGCTTCAGTTGGGCACGGACGCTTTGGCCCGGGTTCGCGAGAAGCATGCGTTTGTCGAACAGGAGCTTCAGACCTGGGAAGCGCTGTCTCGGTCGACCGACTTTCCTGCGTGAAAAGGCAAGGTTTGGTGTAGCGTCCTGTGGTCAGGCGTAGTTTGCCAAGTGGCTTATCATTGCTAAAACCCTCTCCTGTACAGATGAATTGCAGCATAAGGGAGCGGGCCGACTGCTTGCCTATGCGCGTCTGACCGGCGCCGGAGAGGACGGAACATGACTACATCGAACGAAGCAGGGTACGCCGCCACGAGGGAAGTCATCACGCGCTTTTATCGCGCCATCGAGCTTGCGGATATACCGCTGCTGCGCACGGCCGTCACTTCAGATTGGGAGTATGTTCCTGGTGCATCGGGGCAACCGATTGGTGTGGAGCAGTTAGCACCCATGCTTGCAGATCTGTTGCATGCGCTGCCCGATATGAAAATCATCCTGCTCGATGTCCTGATCCACGACGCCATGGTCGGCGTACGTGCAAAGATCACGGGCACGCAGTCGGGACCGTTCATGGGCATTCCGGCCACGTCAAAAGCGGTAGATTTCGCGATTCATTCTTTCCATGAACTCCGCGATGACCGCATTGCCAAGACTTGGCACCTCGAAGACTGGCTAGGCTTGTTCCGTCAAATTGGCGAGTTGCCTCCGGGCTTGGCGAACCGTCCGGCTTAGATTAGAAACCTAAGCGTTCGGTGAAGCGTTTGCTGATACTTCGTCTTTGCGATCGCGTCTGGCATGCATTGCCTGGAAGGCTTAAGGCGTGCTTTCATTACGTCAGACCATATCCGCGAGTTAGGCATTTCCCGCAGATCGACTGCGTGATTTAGTGGAATGCACTAACATTCGTATCCTCCATGGAGGATGACGGATGGAACTTGACAAGATAGATCGCGCAATTCTGATAGCGATCCAGGCCGACGGCCGTGCAACCAACGCAAGCCTCGCCGAAGCCGTGGGCTTAAGCGAAACGCCGTGCGCTCGGCGCCTCAAGCGGCTGGAAGCGGAAGGTTACATTGAAGGATATCGGGCGATCCTATCCAAATCTGCAATAAAGCTGGGTCTGGTCGCATTTACGTTGGTGCGCTTTGGTGTGCACGACCGGCAATTGGCCGACCGGTTCGAGCGCGAAATCCAGGCTATACCGCGCATTGTTTCGTGCCACAACATTTCCGGCAGCGCCGACTATCTGCTTGAGATCGTGGCGCGAGACCTGGAGGACTATGGCACGTTCCTGCGCGACATATTGCGGACGTTGCCCGGCGTTACGGCCGTCGAGTCCACGCTGTCGTTGCGTGAGGTCAAGCGCGATGCCGGATTGCCGTTGCTTTGACTAATCCGCCGGTTATTCATCAGGAATGCGAACAAGCGGTTCACTCCCCATTTACTGCGACCCACCCTTGGGCACTTCCGCCGTGCCGGCATTATAAAAATGCACGAGGTCGCTCTTGAGCGAATGCAGGGCTGCATCGTCGAGATAGATCATGTGGCCCGTCGGATAATACGTGCGTTGCACGTTGGGTCGCAGCGACGGATCCAGTCCCATATGCGCCAGATCGTATTCGGTCTGGAAGAATGGCGTTGCAAGATCGAAGTAGCCATTGAGAGACAGCACGCGAAGACGCGGGTTCTGCCGCATTGCCTCGGCAAGATCGCCGGCCGCATAGGGCAGCGTAAGCTGCTCTCCCCACCACTGGCGATGTTTCCAGTTCCATTGCTTCAACGCTTCGTCGTTGAACACCCGATACGCATCTTTCGGTTCGAAGTGCAGGTCTTGTGCGAGATGCTCGTGCAACGCGGCATCGAAGGCGCTCGATACGCTGGTCACCGACGCGTCGTAATCGGGATGCTCGGAGGCGTCGTCGTAGTCCATGCCTTCGAATCGAGCATCGTAGCGGCCCACCGTCCGCGATTCCCTTATCAGCAGCTGCTTGCGAAACCGCGATGCCCAGATTTGCAGCCGCGACTGCTTGACGTAATTCACGTCGAGCCCGGTGTAATGCGCCACACGTGCGGCGATTGCGTCGCGTTCCGAATCGGGCAGCGAGTCGCCCGCGGCCAACGCTTGCGCGTAGGGGCCGGAAGCGAACGCGCGGACCTCGTCGAGGAACGCCGGCAAGCTCGGCGGCTTGGGCACGATCTTGTCGTGATACCACGCAATGGCCGCATAGGTCGGCAAGTAGCTTTCGCTCTCCAGATCCGTTCCTGCCGCGTGCGCTCCCGGGTTGAGGATGGAGGACATCAGGACGACCCCGTTCAATGCAATGTTGTTCTGGCTCAAACGATAAGCAAGCATGGCGGCGCGCGCCGTTCCATACGATTCGCCGAGCAAGTACTTCGGCGAATTCCATCGCTGGTTCACGCTCAGGTAGCGCTCTATAAAGTGTTCGAATGCGTCCAGATCTTCATCGACGCCCCAGAAGCGTTTCCCGGTTGCGTGGCCGACGATTCGCGAGAAGCCTGCACCGGGTGCATCGACGAAAACAAGATCGGTTGTGTCCAGAAGACTGTCCGGATTGTCCGAGAGCACGTAGGGCGCCGGTGCTGTAATAGCCGGACTCGACGTATGTGCACGCTCGGGTCCGAACGATCCCATCAGGAGAAAGATGCTGCCCGCGCCCGGGCCGCCGTTAAAAAGAAACGTGATGGGACGCGTGGCGGTGCTTTTCGTATTCGCGGTGTAGGCAACATAAAAAACGCTGGCCTCAGCCTGCCCCGCGTTGTTGCGCAGAAGCAGATTGCCGGCAGTGGCCGTGTAGTCAATCTTGCGGCCGCCGAGCTTGATTGAATGCTGCGTGACTGAGGTGGTTTCGGGCGGGACCGGTATCGCGGTGTCGGCTTTCGTTTCGCTGGCAGCATCGCTGGCCGCAGCCGACGTTCTCGCAGCGCTTGCGCGGTTACGGCGAGCGGGGTTGGCGTTCGCATCCGACGCGGCGCGGGCGTTGGCCTGGGCGGAGGGTTTCGCCGCGTCTGGCTGTACTGGTGTTCCGGCGGGCGACTCCTGCGACCCCTGTGTCTCGGCGGGCTCGACTGAGGTGTCAGCCGGTGCTGCGCTGGTTTCCTGCGACAAGACCACGGACGGACCGCTGGCGAGGCCAAGCACGATCAGACCGCTCAACAGACCGCTTACCATTGGGTAGAAACAAGATCGCATCTTAGTCCCGGCTGTTTTTGTTTTGCTTAGGTGCTGCGTGGATTCTCGATAAGCCGATCCGCTGCGTCAATAGCGTTCTCGTCGTCGGGGACAAGATGCAAGATCCGTAAGCATCGATGTAAGTATTTCGAAGCCGTAGTGTTAGCCAAGGAGTCTGTTGGTCACAAGTTCGACACAAAGCAGATGACGTTTGAGTTAACCCTTAGCACGTCCCCCCGCTCACTCAGATCGATTCGCCGATCCGCTTTCGCTTTCCTATACTTGGATCAACCAGAGATAACAAACCGCAATTGCCTGACAATTAAGCCGGCTTCCGGATCGCGCCAGAACAGGCAAACGGACGATCCGAACCCCGGGGCCAAAGGCTACCGGCGGCGGCCATCTGGAGGAGACATGGGACTACATGCATCCGCTGCAACCGGCGCTGAGCCCCAGCCGCACCGGCCAGCAGTATATGGCCTGGCGCTGGCTGCCCTTGGCGTGGTTTATGGCGACATCGGCACCAGTCCGTTGTACACGCTGCAAACGGTCTTCGATCCCGCCAACGGGTTGAAGCTGGATGCCGCCAATGTCATCGGCATTGTCTCGCTGATCTTCTGGTCGCTGACGGTGGTCGTCTCGCTCAAGTACGTGACGCTCATCCTGCGTGCGAACAACCACGGCGAGGGCGGAATCATGGCGCTCCTGGCGCTTGCCGCGTCGTCGGTGGCAAGTCGTCCACGACTTCGCCATGTCCTGCTGGCCGTCGGCGTGATGGGCGCGGCACTGTTCTACGGCGATGGCGTGATTACGCCTGCCATATCGGTGCTGAGTGCGGTCGAAGGGCTGCAAGTCGCGACGCCTTTGCTCAAACCGTATGTCATCCCCATTACGCTGGCCGCACTGATTACGTTGTTCATGATGCAAAAGCACGGGACGTCCGGCATTGGTGCGGTGTTCGGGCCGATCATGGTGGTGTGGTTCATCGTGCTGGCCGGGGCGGGGATCATCAAGATCATGAACGCGCCGCATATCCTGGTCTCGCTCAATCCGCTCGCGGGTTTGGCATTTTGCCTGCATCACCGGTGGTTGGCGTTCGTTGCACTGGGGGCCGTCGTGCTCTCTCTGACGGGTGCAGAGGCGCTATATGCCGACATGGGGCATTTCGGTGCGCAGCCGATCCGGCTTACGTGGTTCGGTCTGGTATTCCCCGCACTCGCACTGAATTACCTGGGGCAGGGCGCGCTACTGCTGGCCGATCCATCCGCTGTGCAAAATCCGTTCTATCGATTGTTCCCGGTATGGTCGCTTTATCCGATGGTCGTGTTGTCGACGATAGCCACGGTGATCGCCTCGCAAGCCGTGATTTCAGGCACCTATTCGATGACCAAGCAGGCCATGCAACTAGGCTTCCTGCCGCGTATGAACGTGGTGTACACATCGGCGAAGGAGATAGGGCAGATCTACGTTCCGGGCATTAACTGGACCTTGCTGGTTGCCGTGGTGGCGGCTGTGATCGGCTTCGGTTCATCGACTGCGCTGGGGTCGGCTTACGGCATTGCGGTTACCGGCACCATGCTCATCACGACCATGCTCACGTTCTTCGTGATTCGTTATGCGTGGCATTACAACTGGTTCCTGTGCGTGGGCGCCACGGTGTTTTTCTTTGTGATCGACGCCACGTTCTTCTCGGCGAATCTCCTCAAGATCACGCAGGGCGGCTGGTTCCCGCTCGCTATTGGGCTGCTCATGTTCGCCGTCATGACCACATGGGGACGTGGATGGGAAATCATGCTGGGCGAAGCCAAGGTACGGGCCGGAACTACACCGCTCAAGCCCTTCCTGGAGTCTCTGCTGGCGCGTTCGCCGGTGCGGGTCAACGGGACGGCGATTTTCCTGTCTCCCGATCCCCATGGCGTGCCGCATGCATTGATCAACAACCTCATGCATAACCAGGTGTTGCATCGGCGTGTGGTGTTCCTGACGGTGGCGAACAAGGAGGTTCCGTGGGTTGAGGAGCGTGAGCGGGTGCAGGTGCAAGTGTTGTGCACTGACTGCTATCACGTCACGATCACATACGGCTTCAAGGACGAGGTTAACTTGCCGCGTGCCCTTGAGGCATGCAAGGCATACGGTCTGGTGTTCGAGCAGTCGGAGACGTCCTACTTCCTGAGCCGCGCGACCGTGATACCGAAGCGCGAGAGGGAAAGGTGCATGGCGCTTTGGCGCGAGCGATTGTTCGGCGTCATGCTGCACAACGTTGGCAACGTTTCTGCGTATCTCAAGCTGCCGACTAATCGCGTGGTTGAATTCGGATCGAAAGTGGAGATCTAAGGTTTTGCCTGTCCGCCTCGCTAACGGCAGCGAGGCGGACAGAAGACTTCATCTCTCTTCGCCGTAGCCCCCACCGCCGGGCGTCTGGATGACGAAGACATCGTCGGGATTCATCTGCGCCTGATGTCGCGCGCCGAAGGTTTCACGCGTCTTGTCCCCTGCTCGTTCGACCCAGTTCACGCCGAGCGCGCCCGGCTTGCCGCCTGCGAGTCCGAACGGTGCGACGCGACGACGGTTGGACAGGATCACTGCGGTCATCGGCGCGAGGAAACGTACCCGCCGCTCGGTGCCGTCGCCGCCCGCATGCAGTCCCGCACCGCCGCTGCCGCGGCGGATGCGGAAGTCGTCGAGACGTACCGGAAAGCGCCACTCGAGCACTTCCGGGTCGGTCAGGCGCGAGTTCGTCATGTGCGTCTGGACCGCGCTGCAACCGGCAAAGGCGGGACCCGCGCCCGCGCCCCCGCAGATGGTCTCGTAGTACTGGAACTGCTCGTTGCCGAAGGTGAAGTTGTTCATCGTGCCTTGTGCGCCGGCCATCACGCCGAGCGCGCCGTAGAGGGCGTCGGTGACAACTTGTGAGGTCTCGACATTGCCCGCCACCACCGCCGCCGGATAGTTCGGATTGAGCATCGATCCCGCCGGAATGCGGATCTCCAGCGGCTTCAGACAACCGGCGTTAAGCGGGATATCGTCGTCTACCAGCGTGCGGAACACGTATAGCACCGCTGCCTTGCAGATCGCCGATGGCGCGTTGTAGTTGTTCGGCTGCTGCGCGCTCGTGCCCTCGAAGTCGATCACGGCCGAACGCGTTTCACGGTTGATCGATACTGCCACCACGATCTTCGCGCCGTCGTCGAGCGCGTATTCGAAGTGGCCGTCCTTCAACACCGAAAGCGTCCGCCGCACGACCTCCTCCGCATTGTCCTGCACGTGCTGCATATAAGCGCGCACCACATCCAGGCCGAACTGCCCGCACATGCGTTCAAGCTCCTGCGTGCCCTTCGTGCAAGCGGCAACTTGCGCGCGAAGATCGGCCAGGTTCTGCTCGACGTTGCGCACCGGATACGGGCCGGAGGTCAGCAGGTCGCGTATTTCACGGTCGAGAAAACGCCCTTGCGCCACGAGCTGAATGTTGTCGAGCAACACGCCTTCCTGGTCGACGTGCGTGGAATCCGGCGGCATGGAGCCGGGCGTGATGCCGCCGATATCCGCATGATGTCCGCGCGCCGCGACATAGAAGGTCGGCGTGAGGCTGGCATCGACGAACACCGGCATGATGACGGTCACGTCGGGCAAATGTGTGCCGCCTGCGTACGGCGCGTTGAGGACGTAGACATCGCCGGCTTGCATGGTGCCCGCGCGCCGGTCGATGATCGTCTGCACGCTTTCGCCCATTGAACCGAGATGCACCGGCATATGCGGCGCGTTGGCGATCAGGTTGCCGCCGGTGTCGAAGAGCGCGCACGAAAAGTCGAGACGTTCCTTGATGTTCACCGAGTACGACGTGTTCGCGAGTGTCACGCCCATCTGTTCAGCAATCGACATGAACAGGTTGTTGAACACTTCAAGCAGAACGGGGTCTGCTTGCGTACCGGCAGCATGACGATTGACGAGCGCGGTCGTCCGTTCAACCACGAGATGATTGTGCCGGCTCACCACGACTTGCCAGCCCGGTTCGATTACCGTCGTCCCAGTACGTTCGTTGACTATAGCTGGGCCGTCGATACGCGCGCCGGGCGCCAGCGCATCGCGATCAAAGACAGGGGTATCGCGCCATTCGCCGCCTGAGAAAATGCGCGTGGCCGCAAGCGCTTGCGGGTTCACCGATGCGTGCTCGGCCAGCGGCCATTGTTCGTCTTCGGCATCCTGCGTGCGGCCGCTGGCTTCGACCGCGACGGCCTCGATGATCAGCGCCTTGTTCGGCATGAGGAAGCCATAACGCGCGCGATACAAACGCTCGAACGTCTCTACGATGCTTGCCGGTTCCATCGAGAAATCGATCTCAAGCGCGGTGTCCGTGCCATCGTATTTGATATGCAGCGTGCGCCGCAACGTGATGTTGCCGGTTGGAATGCGTTGCTCGGCGACTTCGTTTCGCGCCGCCGTTTCCAGCGGCTCAAATGTTTGATCGCAAGCGGCGAGCGCTTCCCGGTCGAGCGGCGTTTCAAGCGCTTGCTGCCGCAGCGCGCGGACGTCGGCGAGACCCATGCCGTAGGCCGACAGCACGCCCGCCAACGGATGGATGAACACGCGCGTCATTCCTAGCGCGTCGGCGACGAGGCACGCATGCTGACCGCCCGCGCCCCCGAAACACGCGAGCGTGTAATGCGTCACGTCGTAGCCGCGCTGCACGGAGATCTGCTTGATTGCGTTCGCCATGTTTTCCACCGCGATCTTCAAGAACCCTTCCGCGATTTCTTCGGGCGTTCGCGCGACGCCGGTTGCGGTTTCCACCGCCGCCGCCACCTCGGCGAACTTGCGTTGCACGACATCGGCGTCGAGCGGCAGGTCACCGTCCGGTCCGAATACGTGGGGGAACCAGCGCGCGCTGATCTTGCCGGTCATCACGTTGCAGTCCGTCACGGTCAGCGGGCCACCGCGCCGGTACGAAGCCGGTCCGGGATTCGCACCCGCGCTTTGCGGCCCGACGCGAAAACGCGTGCCGTCGAAACTGCAGATCGAGCCGCCTCCTGCCGCGACCGTGTGGATCTTCATCATCGGTGCACGGATGCGAACGCCGGCCACTTCGGTGGCGAACTCGCGCTCGTATTCGCCGGCGTAGTGCGTCACGTCGGTGGATGTGCCGCCCATGTCGAAGCCGATGATCTTGTCGAAGCCCGCGAGCTTCGATACTTGCGCTGCGCCTACGATGCCGCCCGCGGGTCCCGAGAGGATCGCGTCCTTGCCCTGGAAACGGTGGGCGTCGGTGAGGCCGCCGTTGCTTTGCATGAACTGCAGCGGTACGGCGCCGAGATCAGCTTCAACCTGCCCGACGTAGCGGCGCAGGATGGGTGATAGGTATGCGTCGACCACGGTGGTGTCACCGCGCGATACCAGCTTCATCAGCGGGCTTACTTCGTGACTGACGGATATCTGTGTAAAGCCGATTTGTTCGGCGAGTTCCTTGAGCTTTTGTTCATGCGCGGTGTAGCGGTAGCCGTGCATCAACACGATTGCGCAGGAACGGATGCCGTTATCGAAGGCGCTCTGCAACGCTCGGCGAGCCTGTTCGACGTCGAGTTCCCGAACGACTTCGCCACGCGCACCGATCCGTTCATCGATCTCGACAACTTGCTCATATAGCAGCGTCGGCAATTCAATGTTTCGCACGAACAGCTTTGGTCGGCTTTGATACGCGATGCGCAGCGCATCGGCGAAACCTTTTGTGATTGCGAGCACCGTTGGCGCGCCCTTGCGTTCGAGCAGCGCGTTCGTGGCTACCGTGGTGCCCATTCGCACGCTATCGATCAGCTCGGCCGGCACGGCTTCATGGCTTGCGATGTCCAGCAATTCGCGGATGCCATGCACGGCGGAATCGCGATATCGCTCGGGATTCTCCGACAATACCTTGTGCGTGACGATGCGCCCGTCGGGGCGGCGCGCGACGATGTCGGTGAATGTGCCTCCGCGGTCGATCCAGAATTGCCAGCGGCGATCGTGGGAGGGGTTAGTCTGCGACATGGGTAGCTCCTATTCGAAAGGATAACTTAGAAATTTTGTTCGTAACGATGGGCGGGGTTGGTCGAGGTTTAGTGCCGGGGTTGCCGGGTTCCTGCGTTAGTGGTCGGGGTCAGTGCCGGGTTGGTGCTTTCAGTGTTAGTGGTCTGCTTGCGTTGGCTGTTTTCTTTATCACTATTAGCCACTGCGCGTGGCGGCGCGTCATTTCTTTGTCCAAAGCGACAAAGAAACGAAGCAAAGAAAGCGCTTTCAAACCACGCTACCCTAAGTGTCCACAGCGTGCAGTTTCTATTCATAGGTGCCCCAAAAGCACGGTGCTCGCCAGAGCCACGGATGTGTGAAACCCTCCTTCTCCGAACGCGGATACCCACACGCTTCGCCACCAGTGCCTGAACCTGCCCAAGGAGCACCCCGCGCTATCCGCGTAAAACCAACCATCACATATGTGCGCACGTCGAACCACGTGGCCAACCGACCAAGTAACAAGGTCCCACCCTGCGTAAGGGCGTAACCAACGAAGATGATCGTGTAGGCCGCGTAACCAACTCACCAAAAACTGAGGCAGAAAATACGCGCCGAGCTGATACGCATCAAGCTGTGATCCACGAATAGGGTCGCGCAGAACGAGGAGCTAACCTATCAAAAAGCCGTGGTCTTAAATACGTGTAGGGCCGTTCGGATTCCTTGGCAATAGTGCTCGCCCGAGAGCGTTGGGGGCGAAGCGTGTTCGTGTCAGGATTCGCGAGAAGTAGGGGTTCACACACCCGCAGTTCTGGCGAGCACCGTGCTTTTGGGGTACCAAAAGCACGAAAACTGCACGCTGCGGACACTTATGAGCCCTCGTTCTGAAAGCGGTTTCTTTGCTTCGTTTCTTTGTCGCTTTGGACAAAGAAATGACGTGCCGCCACGCACAGTGGCTAATAGTGATAAAGAGAATATCCGACTCAGGCAGACCACTAACGCCGAAAGCAGCAACCCGGCAATGACTCAGACCGCTAACGTAGGAACCTAGCAACCCGGCAATGACCCCGACCACTAACCCTGGAACCTGGCAACCCGACCGCCAACCCCGACCACTAACCCCAAGGCCGCCCGAGCCCGCCAAAACCCCAACCCCGGCCTGCGCGAGCGAAAAGAAAATCTACGAAACCAGCTTAGCGCCCCGCGTCTCCGGCAACGTCAACGCAGCCAAAATCACTACGCCGTAGGCCGCAGCCGCGAACGTCCCAATCGCGATGCCCAAGGACATTTTCTGTGCGACAAAACCGATCAGGAATGGAAACGTCGCACCGACTGCTCGCCCGAAGTTGTAGCAAAAGCCCTGACCCGAACCCCGTATCCGCGTAGGAAACAGCTCGGTCATAAACGCACCCATGCCCGCAAATATCCCCGATGCAAAAAAGCCGAGCGGAAAGCCAAGAATCAGCAGCATGGTGTTGCTCATCGGCACGCGGGTATAGACGAGCGCGATGATCATGGAAGCCAGCGAGAAAACAATGAAGTTGAGCCTCCTGCCGAAGCGGTCGCTAAGAAACGCACCGCACAGGTACCCCGCATACGATCCGGCGATCACCACGGCGAGATAACCACCCGTGCCAACTACGCTCAAATGCTGCTCGGTCTTCAGGTAAGTCGGCAGCCACGTGGTGATGGCGTAATAACCGCCTTGCGTGCCGGTCGCGAGAATAGCCGTGCGCAACGTCGTGAACCAGATACCAGGGCCGAAGATCTCAAGGAACGAGCTGCGATCGTTGCTTTCCAGCTCACGTTGTTTCTGTTGCTTGTGAACTTCCGGTTCATCAACAAGACGGCGGATCATGATCACGAACGGCGCAGGCAAGATCCCGAGCGCGAACAACGCCCGCCAAGCGATGTCGCCGGGGAGGAACGAGAACACCAGCGTATAGAGTCCGGCGGCGACCGCCCAGCCAATCGCCCACCCCGCCTGCACCATGCCCACCGCCTTGCCGCGATCGCGTGGGCGGATGACTTCGCCGATCAACACTGCGCCTGCAGTCCACTCGCCACCGAAGCCAAAGCCCATCAAGCCGCGCGCAACCAGCAACTGCGTGTAGTTCTGAGCAAACGCGCAGACAAGCGTGAAGAACGCGAACCAGAGAATGGTGATCTGCAGTGTTTTCACGCGGCCGATGCGATCGGACAGAATGCCTGCCACCCAGCCGCCCAGCGCTGATGTGAGCAGCGTCACCGTGCCGATCAATCCGGCTTCGCCCTTGCTCAGCCCCCAGGTTGCTATCAGCGTGGGGATCACGAAACTCAGGAACTGCGTGTCCATGGCGTCGAGTCCATAGCCTATCTTGCAGCTCCAGAACGCGCGCTTCTCGCTTGGGGTCGTGTGTTTGTACCAACCGAACATGCCGCTGCTGGCGGGTTCATCGGGTAGCGCTTCAACTTGCGTGCTCGCATAGGGGGCTTCAGTATTCATGGCTTTCTCCGGGGTTCGTGAGCGTGTGCTCAGAGCACAGCGAGCGATGAGTTGGGGATATCGGTCATGAGCATGTGACCCGGCCGATGCGCAATGGCGAACGGCAAGCGCGCGCTTTCAATGGCACTTTGCGGCGTCACGCCGCACGCCCAGAACACGGGTATCTCGTGCTCGTGAATGGAGACCGGTTGACCGTAGTCAGGCTGCATCAAGTCTTCAATACCCAGCACCGCCGGGCTCCCCAGATGCACGGGCGCACCGTGCACCGAAGGAAACCGGCTCGTGATCTGGATTGCCCGCACCGCATGCGCACCGCTCATGGGGCGCATGGAGACGACCAGCTTGCCGCCGAACGGCCCGGCCGCCTGGTTCGATATATTCGTCCGGTACATGGGCACGTTGACACCCTCGTCAACGTGCCGCAGCGGGATGCGTTCGCGCCCCAGCATCTGCTCGAATGAAAACGAGCAACCAATGGCGAACACCACCAGATCGTCACGCCAGAGTTCCACGATATCGTCGGGCTGCTCGAACAGCACACCGTCGCGATACACGTTGTAGCCGGGAACGTCGGTGCGGATATCGAGGTCGCGGCCTAGCGCCGGGACATTCCACTGGCCCGGTTCACCCACGCCGAGCAGCGGGCACGCCTTGGGGTTACGCACGCAAAAACGCAGGAAATCCTCTGCATAAGCGCTGGGGATGATGGCGAGATTCGCTTGCGCAAACTCGCCGCAGTGACCGGCCGTTGGACCGGTAAAACGCTTGCTGCGAACTTGCTGGCGAAAAAGATGCGGCATGGTTCAGGTCTCTCACGAATGCATTGAAATGGCGATTAAACAAGTGATGAGATGCAGGTTAGGGGCGAAAAAAATGCAGCGCCAGCGAGTTATTCCGCTCGCATGCGTTAAGGTTTTCTTAACAAGATCGTGGGGGTTTCCACTTAGCGGGGTTGGCGCACGCAGTCGCAGAAACAGGCGCTGAGTGAGGCCTCGGGCCTTTGTGAGCAGGGCTTTAACGCGCAGACTCTAATGCGCCGGAGTGCATCAACTGCTCAGAAACACCCTGCGAAAAACATCGGGTATGCAGGCGCATTTTTTTTGGCGGAGTTAATAATTCCTCCGGGCTGCCGTTAAGCGAAAGAGCGGGCTCGTTCTCCCGTGCCTCTCTTGACCGCAGTTCCTTTCAACTGGAAAACAAAAATGAACCGTCTGTCCCTGCGCCAGAAGTTATGGATGCCGCTGATTCTCTCGTGGTTCGGCCTTCTGACGCTAACCGTCTGGCACGCGTATCAGACGCGTGACCTGCAGTTGTCGGAGCGTCACCGCGATCTGGGCGATATTGTCGAGATGTCGTATTCAATCGCCGCCGGTCTCGACAAGCTGGCGCAGAGTGGCAAGATGTCCGTCGACGCCGCGAAGCAGGAAGCCATCGCGCGGATCGGCGACCTGCGGTATGACGGCGGCGGTTACGTCACTATCGTCGGGGCGAATTCGGTCATGATCATGCATCCGATCAGCCCGAAGCTGGACGGCAAGGACATGTCGGAGTGGAAGGACGCGAAGGGCAATGAGCTCTACAAGGCTATCGCCGCGGCCGGCAATTCGGCGGACGGCGGAGGGTTCCTCGAATATTGGTGGCCGAAGCCGGGCGAGACCGAACCGAGTTCAAAGCTGGGTTATACGAAGCGTTACAAGCCGTGGGACTGGGACATGATTGCGGGTACGTATCAGGACGATATCCAGGCCGCGTTCTATCGCACGCTCATGCACTCGTTCCTCATGCTGTTCGCACTCGGCGCGGCCATTTCTCTGTTCGCATCGATGGCAATCAAGAGCGTGAGCCGCGCGCTTGGCGGTGAACCTGCCGCCGCTGCGCAACTCGCGCGGCAGATTGCATCGGGCGATTTGACGGGACGTATCGATGTGACGGCAGGCGACACGCAGAGCGTCATCTCGGCGATCGCTTATACCCGCGACAGCCTGGCGGGCACGGTATCGCGTGTGAAGGATGCCGCCGACGCCATCAAGCTTGCCGCAGCCGAAATTGCCAGCGGCAACGCGGACCTGTCGAGCCGGACCGAGCAGCAGGCAGCGGCGCTGCAAGAGACCGCGGCGGCCATGGACGAGATCACATCCACGGTCCGGGCGAACGCCGAGAACGCCTCGCAAGCGAGTCAGGTGGCGGCGAGCGCGTCGGCGCAAGCGCTGCGAGGCGGCAGCGTGGTGGATGATGTGGTCGAGAACGTGCGCGCGATTGCCACCAGTTCGAAGCAGGTCGCCGAGATCACGGCGGTGATCGACGGCATTGCGTTCCAGACGAATATCCTCGCGCTGAACGCAGCGGTTGAAGCTGCGCGCGCCGGTGAAAACGGCCGGGGTTTTGCCGTGGTGGCGGGCGAAGTGCGCAGCCTCGCGCAACGTAGCGCGGCGGCGGCAAAAGAGATTCGCGTGCTGGTCGATGCCTCGCTGACGCAGATCGAAAGCGGTGCGGGACTCGCCGAAAACGCAGGCAAGGCAATGGCCGATATTGTCACGGCGGTCAAACGCGTGACTACAATTGTGGAGGACATTGCGACGGCGTCGAGCCAGCAGAGCGTAGGGATTGAAGAGGTCAACCGGGCGATCGCGCAGATGGACGGCACCACGCAACAGAACGCGGCGCTGGTGGAACAGGCCGCTGCTGCAGCGAGTTCGATGAACGACCAGGCATTGCGCCTGGGTGACGCCATGCAGTCGTTCCGGCTGACGCCTGCATGAATACACGCTTCCTCGAGACCTTCGTGACGCTGGCTGAACTGGAAAGTTTCCGGGCGACGGCGCGTGTCCTGCACGCCACGCCCGCAACCATTTCGCTACGCATCAAGTCGCTCGAGGACGAGTTGAAGACTGAGCTGGTCGACCGCACCTCAACGGCGTTTCGTTTGACGACTGCGGGGCAGAGCTTGCTCGGGCTCGCGAGGAACGTAGTCGACGCAGCGCGTGCATTGCGCGAGGCGGCGGGTCAGGAGGTGGTGGTCGGCGGCAAGCTGCGGCTGGGCGTGATCGAAACGGTGGTGCATAGCTGGCTGTCGCACTACATCACGTATCTCAACGCGAACTATCCGAAGCTTGATGTCGATCTCACCGTTGACTCGAGTTCGGTGTTGCAGCGCCGTTTGTTAAGCGGCGAGTTGGATCTCGTCATACGGGTGGAAGGGATCGACAGCACCAAGATTGCATCGAGTGCGGTCGCGAGTTATCCGGTGCGCTGGATCGCGAGACGCGGGCTATTGTCGCGACGCGCGACAGGGCTCGCACTACGCGTTCTGCAACGGCCGATAGTCACGTTCGGTCGTGGCACGGCACCGCAAGTCGCGCTGGAAAGCATCGTGCATACGCTTGCCCGGCAAGAGAACATGCGACCCGAACAAACGCGTATCACATGCTCGCCTTCGGTGGCAGCGATCGTTCAACTGGTGCGAGACGGATATGGCGTCGCCGGTATTCCCAGTCTTTTTGTCGCCAAGGAATTGCAAAGCGGCGAGTTCGTCGAGCTGCCGCTGAAGCCGGTTCCGCCGCCGATCATTGTGTCGTTGTGCAAGCCCGTCGATGCAAGCGTGATGGTCAATGCAGCGGCCAACGCAGCGCACGTTGCGTGTTCCGCTTACTCCAAATCGATTAAAAAAGACTTCCTGGAAGGGCTTTAACTTTTACTTTCATGCAAAGGCGCATTGCGCTGGAACACGACGGTTGGCTTGCCCTTGTACGTTGTCGTCCGAGTTTCCTCGAATGAACATTTCCTGGCGAGTGCAAGCGACGGCGCGTTTTCGGGGGAGATGATGCAGACGATTTCATCTTCGGGCCAGCGTGTATCCGCCCACTGCAGCGCGGCGCGCACGGCTTCAGTCGCGTAACCCTGTCCCTGCGACTCGGATGTCAACATCCACCCGATCTCCGGCGCTTCATCGAATGCCGGATCAATACCGCGCTTGTATTGCCCGAAGCCGACCTCGCCGACGAACTTCCCGCTGCGCTTCTCGCTGACCACCCAATAGCCGAATCCCATCAGTGCCCAATGGCCCGCGCTTCGAAGCACGCGTGCCCACGCTTCTTCCCTGGTGAACGCGACACCGGTGACATGGCGCACGACCGCGAGGTCCGACCACATGGCGTAGATGTCGTCGAAATCGGTTTGTTGCGGCGGGCGCAGGATGAGGCGCTCGGTTTCCAGGGCAGAGGAGTGGGGCATGGTGGAAGAACGTGAGTTTCGATGGGACGGGCGGCGCCTGAAGCGAACAGGGAATGTAGCCTTTCAGGTCGGGACCGCAAGGCATCAATGGCTAACTGTCGCGCTGCTGCCGAGTCGGTCGGCGGCAGCGTGAAGTCTCTTGTCGCGCGTCCATAGGCGTGCGTCGGGCGTCAGACGGGTCGACGCGAGAAGGGACGCATCGACGTAGCCGATACCTAGCCCGGATAGCGCAGCACTGCTAATGAAGTCAACGGTCTCTTCAGGCGTTGCGACCACCGCGCGTGGAAGGTTCAACAAGCTCTCCAGAACTCGATCGCTTTGCGATAAATTCCCCAGCGCCAACTCACCTATAACAAAAGGATGAGTCAACACGCGGCCAGAGAGTAATAGGTCGGTTAGAACGGCATTGCCGGCGCGCAGGTGGTCGATCCATATCGACGTGTCGACGAGGATCATGCCTTTGAAGATTGCCGACGGGGGATGGGTGACAACTTGGGTTCACTGCCGCCAAGTCGCGCAAGGCGACGTGCACTTTCGCGTTCAATTAGCGCCTTAAGTGCTTCGCGGACCAACGCGGATTTTTCCTGTAACCCCGTATAAGCTTGGGCTTTCGCGAGGAGATCGTCGTCGAGAGCTATTGTAGTGCGCATAAAACCTCCGTTCGGATAAGCACGAATTTTAGCATCAGTAGATGCGATATTATGTGCCTTTTCGTAGGGCCGCACTTTTCAAAGGAAGATTGTGGTCAAAGCTCGTAGTGTTAGCGATAACCAACCTTAAGCCATCACGCCGCTATGCTCCGACACCAGCATCTCGATCAACTCGCTTAGATCGCGCGTTGCTTCGTTACGCATGGTCGGCGCAATATGAAGCTCCAGTTCCGCCGGCGGCAACACCGGCAAGCCGTCCGATTCGCCGAAGGTCCGCCAGCACGCGGGCAACGTCCGGCGATCGATGATCGTCACCGCTGCACCATGATTCACCGCAATGCGGATTCCAGTCGGACTCTGGCTTGTGTACACGAGTTGATAGTCCCGCCCGATCGCGGTCAGCGCCTGCAATCCTCGTTGCCGATATGTACAACTTTCGTCGAAGAGCGCGAGCGGCACCGGCGCATCCGCGCACAACACAAAATCGCGGTGCGCTGCCCACACCAGCTCCTGACGCGCCAGGGGTTTTCCCCCGGCACGCTCGCCATGCCGCACGACCAGCGCCAGATCGAGCTCACCCGCACCCAGCCGCTCCAGCAATTCCAGCGACGTCCGGCAATGAATATGCGGCCGCGCGCCGGGACGCAACGCATAAAACGCCCGCAGCAATTCCGGCAGCCATAGTTCCGCATAATCCTCCGGCAGCCCAAAACGAATCACATTGCCGCGGCTGCCGCGCGTCAGCGAAGCAATCGCCTCGTTTTGCACCTGCAATATTCGCCGCGCATGGATCAGGAAATTCTCGCCGTCGCTTGAGAGCGCGAAATGACGGCTATTGCGCAGGAACAGGTGCGCGCCAAGCCGTTCCTCAAGCGTCCGGATACGCAGGCTGATAGTCGATTGCGTACGGTGAAGCTGGCGCGCCGCCGCTGTAAAACCTCCGCTTTCAGCCACCACTACAAACGCCCGCACGAGTTCCGCATCGAGTGAAGCGATCTTCGACCAATCGGGTTCGCTAATGGAATCCATCGGAAATACTCGCTTTCCAAAAGAAATTGGCCGCCAAAAGATCGGGCCGTTGTTCGCAGATTGTTGTTGAAGTCGACTCGTAAATCCACTCGCCAAAATATCGATTTGGAGCCTGCCGTGGTTCTCTCTGTTTCACTTGCCGATGCTGAATGCCTGGATCTCAGCGATATCGTCAACACTGACCGCTATCCCTTGCACGACCCGGACAGCCCCCGCCTGAACGAGCTAGTGGCGGCCTGCCGCGCCGAACTGGCTGCGAGCGGCAGCGCCGTGCTGCACGACTTCCTGCGCCCGGAGGCGCTGGAGCGCGCCCGCAACGAGGGTCGCGAGCTGGCCACCAAAACCTACTTTTCAACCCGTAAGGTCAACGCCTACTTTACCGCCGACGACCCCACGTTGTCCGACGCTGACCCGCGCCGCATCTTCATGGACCGTACCAGCGGTTTCGTGACACGTGACCTGATTCCGGCGGACGCGATTGTGCATCGCATCTATGTTGCCCAGGCGATGAAACGTTTCGTGGCGGATTGCCTGGGCGAAACGCGGGTGTGGGAATACGCCGATCCGTATGCGGGTCTGGTGCAGAACGTGATGCCGCCCGGCACCGAGCAGCCGTGGCATTACGACACGAACGAATTCATTGTTTCGATGATGACCCAGCAGCCCACCGCCGGCGGCGACTTCGAGTACTGCCCGAACATTCGCACGCCGCAAGGCGAGAACTATGAAGGCGTCGGCCGCGTGGTACGAGGGGAAACCCGCGAAGCCATCAACATCATCACCTTGCGTCCAGGCGACCTGCAATTGTTCAAGGGCCGCTTTTCGCTGCACCGCGTCACGCAGGTAGCGGGCGAAATCGAGCGTCACACGGCCATCTTCGCGTACTCGCAAAAGCCTGGCGTGATCGGACGGCTTGAACGGACGCGCCAGTTATATGGCCGTGTTTCGGAAGCTCATCTGGAAGCCGAGCAACGGCTCGTTCGCGCCGATAGCCTGGTCGATTAACTCGTCGATTAACCCTTATACAAAGCTCACATGTCGATTATTCGCCCCACCCATCTTCCTGAAGATTGCGAACCCACCGCCGCGGAAATTGCGCAGATTCAACGCGACCGGCTGGCTGCCGTGCGCCGCGAGTTGAAGAAGCGCGATCTTACCGCCGCTGTGTTGTTCGACCCGACCCACATGCGCTACGCCACCGGCTCGCGCAACATGCAGGTCTATTCAATGCGCAACCCCGCCCGCTATGTGTTCGTCCCGGCGGAAGGCAAGGTCGTGCTGTTCGAATACGCAGGCTGCGATTTTCTGGCCGAAGGGCTGGACACTGTCGATGAAGTCCGCCCCGCCACCGCGATTTCCTATTACTTTTGCGACGACATGCTCGGCCAGGTTACCGAGCGCTGGGCAGCCGAGATCGATGAGCTCATGACACAAAGCGGCGGCGGCAAGCGCATCGCGATCGAGAGCGCAACGTCCGCCGCGGCGTTCGCGTTGCAGGCGCGCGGCTATCAGGTCTTCGACGCACAGGAGCCGCTTGAACGCGCACGCGCCATCAAGGTGCCCAACGAGATCAAGATGATCCGTGCTTCGCTGCGTGCCGCTGAGGAGGGCGTGCGCAAGCTGGAAGGGGCACTGGTGCCGGGCATCAGCGAGAACGAGCTGTGGTCGCATCTGCATCAGCACATCATTGCGACCGATGGCGACTACATTGAAACGCGCCTGATCAGTTCGGGGCCACGCACCAATCCGTGGTTCCAGGAAAGCAGCCCGCGCAAGATCCAGTCGGGCGAACTGGTCGGGCTTGATACGGATGTGGTCGGACGCTTCGGCTACTACGCGGATTTTTCACGCACGTTCCTGTGCGGCGACGTTCAGGCGACAGCCGCGCAAAAGGATCTCTACCAGCTTGCGTACGAGCAGATTCATTCGAACATGGAGAACGTGCGCGCGGGCACGACTTTCCAGGAGTTCATTGCTCGCGCGTGGAAGATTCCCGAGCCATACCGCGCACGCCGCTATTTCGCGCTTGCGCATGGCGTTGGCATGACGGGCGAGTATCCGTACATCGTGCATAGAGAGGACAACGAGGCCAAGGGTTATGACGGCGTGATCGAGCCGGGCATGACTCTGTGTATCGAAAGCTATATTGGACACGAGGCAGGCGGCGAGGGTGTGAAGCTGGAAGAGCAGGTCTACATTCGCGACGACGGACGGGTCGAACTGCTCTCGGATTATCCGTTCGAGGCCAGGTTGCTTGCCTGATCCTCGCAGGCGACGTGTCATTAAAAGATCGATAACAAACCAACCCCATAGGTGCAAGACGATGCTCAAACGATTCTTCAAAGCTACTCTGCCTGCGCTGGTCGTGGTTGCGGCTACCGCTGGTACGGCACATGCCGCAGGGACCTTCTGCAGTTCGGGCAAGACCGTGCACTTTGCGGGCATTACGTGGGAAAGCGGCGCGTTTGCGACCGAAGTGCTGCGGCAGATCCTTGAAAAGGGCTACGGCTGCGCCACGGATGTCGTGCCCGGCAGCACGGCCGCCACCGAGACCGCGCTGGCAAGCAACGACGTGCAGGTCTGGGCCGAGCAATGGACCGGCCGTAGTGAAATCACGTCGAAAGCGGTCGCTGCCGGCAAGGTGAAACTGGTCGGCGACACGCTCCCGGGCGGCACGAAGGAAGGTTGGTTCGTGCCCGAATACGTGATCAAGGGCGACGCGTCGCGCAACATCAAGGCCAGCGCGCCGGGCCTTGTCTCAGTCACGGACTTGCCGAAATACAAGGACCTGTTCGCCGATGACGAAGAACCGGAGAAGGGCCGTTTCCTGAACTGCCCGACTGGCTGGGACTGCGAACGCGTGAATACGCGTTTGCTCAAGGTGCTGGGCCTCGATGCGTCATACACCAACTTCCATCCGGGCACGGGCGCCGCGCTCGATGCATCGATCGAATCGGCGTATCAGCGCGGCAAGCCTCTGGTGTTTTATTACTGGGGACCGGCTGCGTTGATGGCGAAATACAAGTTCGTCGAACTCAAGATGCCGCCGTATAACGACGCCTGCTGGAAGACCTTGCGTGATGAAAGCAGTACGAAGCAATGTGCTTCGTCATATATGGTTTCGCACGTGACAGTGGGTGTCTCGACCCCCTTCAGCGAAGCCGAACCGCAAGCCATGGCGATGTTCTCGAAGGTCAGCTTCCCGATGGACTTCCTGAACAGCACGATTCTTGAAATGACATCGAAGAAGATCGACGGCTCCGCCATGGCCACCACGTTCCTGCGCACGCACCCCGAGATGTGGAAGACCTGGGTGCCGGCCGACGTAGCGGCCAAGGTGCAGGCCAAGCTGGGCACTTAAAAACGGGCCCCTTTCCACTCCGCGCGATCCTTCTCAAGAACGAGTGAACCATGACGTCCATCTTTCCGCATCTATCGCTTGCCGACCCGATTAACGACAAGGTCGCATTGCTGGTCCAGAACTATGGCGATGCCTTCCACTCGTTCAGCCTGGTCGTGCTGAAATACCTGCTGGTGCCG
Source organism: Caballeronia sp. SBC1 (assembly GCF_011493005.1). Classification (NCBI taxonomy): domain Bacteria; kingdom Pseudomonadati; phylum Pseudomonadota; class Betaproteobacteria; order Burkholderiales; family Burkholderiaceae; genus Caballeronia; species Caballeronia sp. SBC1. Next base: position 921,909 of record NZ_CP049157.1, on the reverse strand, counting down.
CTGGAAAGCGGCTTGCGGATCACGCCGCCGTGGCTGCTGCTGATCCTCGCCGGTCTGCTCGCATGGCATGCCACGCGCAAGCTCTCGCTGGCAGCGTTGTTCGTGCTGCTGCTCTACGCAATTGGCGCGTTCGGGCTGTGGGACAAGCTGATGCAGACGCTCGCGCTGATGCTGGTCGCCACCGTACTGTCGATCGTGCTGGGCATTCCGCTGGGCATCCTGTGCTCGCAGAACCGCTGGGTACGCCGGGGGCTGTTGCCCGTGCTCGACGTGATGCAGACGCTGCCCAGCTTCGTGTACCTGATCCCGGTGCTGATGCTCTTCGGGCTTGGCAAGGTGCCCGCCATCTTCGCCACGGTGATCTATTCGCTGCCGCCGCTGATCCGGCTCACGGACCTGGGCATCCGGCAAGTGGACGGTGACGTGGCGGAAGCCGCGCGCTCCTTCGGCACGACACGCTGGCAGATGCTGATAGGCGTGCAGTTGCCGCTCGCGCGGCCAAGCATCATGGCCGGTATCAACCAGACCACCATGATGTCGTTGTCCATGGTCGTGATTGCATCGATGATCGGTTCGCGTGGCCTGGGCGAAGACGTGCTTGCAGGTATTCAGACACTCGATGTTGGCAAGGGCATGCAGGCGGGTATCGCCATTGTGATCCTGGCGATTGTCATCGACCGGATCTCGCAGGGTTACGGTCAGGAGCGCCGGGCGCGCATGGCGATCAGCGCGGACAGAAGGGCGCGCGTGCAGGCTCGCCAGAGCGCGCGAAGCGCCGGTCTTGGCGAGCCGGAAACGGCGGGCGATACCGCGTCGCGTCAGGTCTGAAACCTCATTCCCTCTTCTTGCGCGGAGCGCGAACATGACAGCTATCCGAGTCAGCAACGTCTACAAGATCTTCGGGCCGACGATGACCCATGCACGCGTTATCGACATGCTCAGGCACGGCGCGTCGAAGGCGGACGTGCTCGCCGACAACGGCTGTAACGTCGGCCTCAACAACATCAACCTGAATATTGAGGCGGGTCAGATCTTCGTGATCATGGGCTTGTCCGGTTCCGGCAAGTCCACGCTCGTACGCCACTTCAACCGGCTGATCGATCCGAGCGCGGGCGAGATCGTGATCGACGGCGAGAACATCCTGTCGCTCAACGCGGCGGGGCTGCGCGAGTTCCGGCGGCATCGTGTGAGCATGGTGTTCCAGAACTTTGGTCTGTTGCCTCATGCAACAGTGCTGGAGAACGCAGCGTATGCATTGCGTGTCAGAGGCGAGCGCCACGATGTCGCGAACCAGAAGGCCCGGACCTGGCTCGGCAAAGTGGGCCTGGATGGTTACGGCGATAAATTCCCAGACGAGCTTTCGGGCGGGATGCGCCAACGCGTAGGGCTTGCTCGTGCGCTGGCGGCCGACACGGAAGTGCTGCTGATGGACGAAGCATTTTCGGCACTTGATCCATTGATCCGAACCGAGATGCAGGATCAGTTGCTTGAGTTGCAGAGGACGTTGAACAAGACCATTGTCTTCATCACGCACGACCTGGATGAAGCGTTGCGGCTGGGCACGCAGATCGCGATTCTGCGCGATGGCGAACTCGTGCAGCAAGGCACGCCCGAAGACATTGTGCGTTTCCCCGCGAACGACTATGTCCGGCGGTTTGTCGAGCGGCGCGCCGAACGAGTCGCGTAACTCCTGGATCAGTTAACGCGATTGACTGAGTGCAGAACAGGGCCCTTAACAAGGGTCCTGGATACACACGCCCACACCGGGCGATCAATAAAAGAAGCGGCATAAAAGAAGCGTCATAAAAAAAGCAGGTCTACGCCGGCGATACGCCGGGTCCATGGTTTTGGAGCCATCAATGAAAAAGCAAGCAATCTGCATGACTTTGTCATGCCTGTTCGTCGCGGGCGCGCATGCCCAAAGCAGCGTGACGCTGTATGGCGTTATTGACGAAGGGTTCGACTATACGAATAACGTCAACGGCAATAAAGCCTATGAAATGCAGAGCGGTTATGCGCAGGGCAGCCGCTGGGGATTGAAGGGCGGCGAAGATCTGGGCGGGGGCGTCAAAGCAATTTTCACCCTTGAAAATGGCTTCAATCTGAATAACGGGCGACTAGGCCAGGGCGGACTTGAATTCGGCCGGCAGGCTTTCGTGGGCATTAGCGATGCCACATACGGAACGGTTACGTTGGGCCGGCAATATGATTCCGTAGTCGATTTTCTTGCGCAGACAACGGCGAACGGAAACTGGGCGGGTTATCTGTTTGCGCACCCGTACGATAACGACAATACCGACAATTCATTCCGCGTGAACAACACGGTGAAATACACGAGTCCGGCATGGGCCGGTTTCCAGTTCGGCGGCATGTACGGGTTCAGTAATGTGGCTGGGGGTTTTGCCGACAACCGGCTAATGAGCGTGGGCGCGCAATACACCTACGGCGGTTTGCTGATCGCGGCTGCCTATTTGAACTCGGATAACCCATCCGGCACGACGAGCGGCGCCATTGCGACGACCGACCAGAACTTCCTCGCGCAGCGCCTTCGCATTTTCGGGGCGGGCATCAACTACACCATGGGCAATGCCACGGTCGGCTTTGCGTACACCAACTCCAACATGGCCGACCCGACTTCCACCACCTATATCTCGGGGTCGATCGTGCCGGCTGGCGGGTCAATATCGTCGCTCAAGTTCAACAACTTCGAGATCAACGGCAAGTATCAATTCACCCCGGCGTTTTTTGTCGGCGCGCAGTATGTCTATACACGTGCTACCGATAATGCCAGCACCGGCACCACGCATCCGAACTATCAGTCGGCCGGATTGATGGCCGACTACCTGCTGTCCAAGCGAACCGATGTCTACGCCCAGGCTGCTTTCCAGTCCGTCGGCGGCGACAGCACCGGGACCGCCCTGGATCAGGCCTACGTGCCCGGTGCAGCGGATGCTTCGTCCACGTCGAAGCAGGTTGTCGTGCGGCTCGCGATACGTCACGCGTTCTGATCGCGGCGTGTTCCCGGGCGACAGCCGTTGCCCGGGGACAATGAACTTCACGCCCGCAGCAGCCTTCACATCTTGATGACATCCATCACGGTTTTCTTCTTGTCCTTGAACTGATAGATCGTGATGGCTGCGTCCTTGAGATCGCCATGCGGATCGAACGCAATGCGGCCGATCACGCCGTCATACCGAGTCGATGGCATCGCGGCAAGCACTTTGGCGTGATCGGTCGAGTCGGCGCGTTTCATCGCGTTGTAGATCACGTAGACGGCGTCATAGGTGAACGGCGCATACGCATCGATCGGCGTATTGAAGCGTGCTGTATAGCGTTTTTCGAAGTCCTGTCCCTTGGGCATCTTCGAGAGCGCAAGGCCCGCCTCTGAGCATGTCACATTGCCGATCGCGTCGCCGGCCAGATCGATCATCTTCTCCGTGCATGCGCCGTCGCCGCCCAGTACCTTCGCTGTTATCCCGAGATTGCCCGCCTGCTTGGCCAATGGCCCGGCGGTGGCGTCCGAACCGCCGTACATGATGACGTCGGGACGCAAGCCTTTTATCTTTGTCAGGATCGCGCGAAAATCGGTTGCCTTATCGTTGGTCTGTTCGCGTGTGACGATCGTGCCGCCATTCGCTTTCGCGGCCTTTTCGAATTCATCGGCGAGTCCCTGGCCGTAGGCCGTGGAGTCGTCGATGATCGCAATCCGCTTCGCATGCAGCGAATCGAGCGCGTAATGGGCGAGCGCCGGTCCCTGCAGCGCGTCGGTAGCGACTACGCGAAACGTGGTCTTGTATCCCTGCAGCGTGTACGTGGGGTTGGTCGAACCTTGCGAAATCTGCACGATGCCAGCTTCGCTGTAGATCTTCGACGCGGGGATCGAGACGCCCGAATTGATGTCGCCCACAACAGCCACCACGCCGTCGTCCACCAGCTTTTGCGCGACCTGCGTGCCGGTGCGGGGATCGGCGGCGTCGTCCTGCGAGTCGAGCTGGAATTTGACTGGCTTGCCGCCAATCACGGGGTGCTGGCTGTTGATCTCGTCGATCGCCAGCCGGGCAGCATTTTCGCTGTCCTTGCCCATGTGGGAAAGCTGCCCGGTCAGCGGCGCAGCGTGGCCGATCAGGACGACGGCCGGATCGGCGGCGAAACCTGGTCCGCTAACAGCCAGAAGAACCGCAGCGGCGAGCGCAGAGCAAGCGGGACGCGAGAAACGAAGTGGGGTGGAGTAGGTCACGAGCAGATCCTTGGGGCTTGGAGAGTGAGCGGAGGGCGGCGCCGCAACATGGGTGGCGAATGAGGCTCAGTATTCAAACGCCAATTTGCCCCGTCCAGCGACTAATTCTGTTGGCCGGCAATAAACAAATCTAATGCCTTGCTGAAGTCGCGCGAATAATGAACCTGGCGTTCGATCATCGCTGTCATTCAACGTGGGTCAGCGCGTCGACCATGTAGCGATGCCGGAGGCTGCGTCCCAGTACCGGATCATGTAGTTCGAGCTCATAGCCCGCTCCTGCGCTTAGTTCGCCGAGGACGGCTTGCGTGCCGCAGAACATCGCCGATCCGGGCGGCATGGCGGCCGCGCCGAAACCTCGTTCAATTAACTCGTCCGGATGCAGCAAGCGGGCGAGCGTGCCTTCCTGGTACAGCAAGGGGTCGGCGTCACCGTCGATTCGCCAACTGCGCGCGATCAGCGAATCCCAGTGAGGGGCAATATCGGCGTAACGCCAGAGCGCAGCGCTTAACGGCTTGGCGCACATCTGCTTCGATACCGCGACGTCATAGCTTTCCACCCGGCGATCCGTATGATCGGACCCTATGCCGACGAGCAAGCCATCGTTCGCGGTCTGGATCAGCACGACCTCGACCTCGCCGGATGAGTGCGCGCCCACCACGTCGATTGCGTCCTCGGTCGTCAGCAACGCTGGCGCGATTTCGTAGAACGTTGGCACCGACGCCGGGCGTTTGACGCCAAGTGCTTCCAGCTCGTGGATATGGTGCTCGACGTCGCGCGCGTCACGCCCCGCCCAGCCGGCGATGACCAGGCGGCTCACCGTTACCTCGATAACCGTGATACCCGCGCCATTATCTATCCCGCATTCGAGTGTTTTCATCAAAACTTTTCACCGGTTGGATTCAATGAATGACAGTCTTGAAGAAGGGCGCGGCGAAGTCCAACAAGTAAATGTGGACTCATGTGGTCACTTTTTCTTGTCACGCGGGCAGTCTTCCGGCGATAAACTCACGGGAATGATTCGGTCGATGCTCGCCGCCCGCCGCTTCGTCAGCTTCCTCAGCTCTGTCACGCAACGCATCAGCCGGGGTGCGCCATGAATGTCCGCTTTCTCGAAACGTTTGTATGGCTCGCCAAGCTGCGCAATTTCCGGATGACGGCCGAGCACCTGCACGCGACCCAGGCCGCCATCTCCAGCCGGATATCTGCGCTCGAGCAGGAGTTTGGCGTGCGTCTGTTCGACCGCGGACCACGCGATGTGACGCTCACGCAGGAAGGCACCAAGGCGCTGGCGTTCGCGGAGCAAATCCTTAAGCTGAACCGCGACATGCTCGCAAGCGTGAGCGACCGCTCCAAGGTCTCGGGGTTGCTGCGGCTGGGGGTGATCGAGTCGGTCGTGCATACATGGTTGCCGAATCTGCTGAAGCGGGTGCGGGAGGAATACCCGAACCTGACGATCGAACTTACGTCGGACACGACAGCTAATCTGTCCGGGCATCTCATCAACGGCAATGTCGACGTCGCGTTGCTGACCACAAACGTCACCGGCAGCGACGCGGTCAACATTCCGCTTGGGACGCTCCCCATGCAATGGGTGGCGAGCCCTTCATTGAATCTATCGGCTGAAGCGCTCTCGGAGGCTGAACTGGCCGCGTTTCCCATCGTCAGTTTTGCGCGGCATTCGGCGCCGCATGGTTTTCTCACTGAGTTGTTCGCAGCGAGCGGCGAGACCACCGTCCAGATCAACTGCGTCTCGTCCGTGGCGGCGATCATCCGTCTTGTCATCGATGGGTTCGGCATAGCCGTGCTGCCGACTGCTTTTGTCATGCACGAGTTGCAGTCGGGTCGCCTGCAATTGCTGCAGGTAACGCACCGCGTTCCGGCGCTCCCGCTCGTTGCCGCGTTCAGGCGCAGTCCGGACAGCCTGCTGTGCGAGTCCATTACGCGCCTCGCGTTGCAGGTCGTGCGCGATTTCAGCCTCGCCAACGGCCCTGATTTCGCGCTGCTCCCCAACACAGCTGATACGCCGATTTCACCGTCAAGCCCCCCGATAAATCCAGACGCCTTGCCGAAAAATGCCTACTGACTCCTATCCTTCTCTCACGATTCAACCGCTCAGCGCCGAGGCCTTCGACGCGTATGGCTGGATGTTGGGCAAACCGCTTAAAAGCGATGGCCACGCTCCCGCGTACACCAGTCCGGCGTCGGATTTCTGGCGCGAACATCTCTTCGATACCGGCGTGGCCGGCGAGACTGAAGTCCTGTGGGTGAAGTACAGGAACGCTGACGAAACGGTTGCAAGCCTCGAAGCCCATTGGCTCACGCAGCAAGCCATCGTGCCGCTGACCGGGCCAGTGATTCAGATCGTTGCAACGAGCACCGAGGGTGGCCAACCAAATATGGAGTCGCTGCGCGCGTTTTGGGTGCCGCAGGGCGAGGGTGTCTGCATGCGGCCGCACTGCTGGCACGCGACCCGGGTGCTTCATGGCGAGTCGACGTGCCTGATGCTTACCCGTCGCTCGACGACCTACGACCTGGTGGTCCATCTGGAGACCGGAGCGCCCGCATGCGAGAGCGCAATCAAACCGATTCCGACGCATAAGCTGGTGGGTCAGTAACCGCCGGGACCACGTTCACTCAAGCGCGCTTCAACCTCTCAGGTTTTTCCATCGCCGCCAATTGCTCGTCATGTGTTTTCCGCAGTACCTCGACGAACTCAAGCGTCAAACGCGCCCGCGGCTGATGCGGTGGAAATAGCAGATAAGTCGGAAACATGACCGCCGGCGTGAACGGCCGGATCGCGATCGCTGGACCGGCAAAGTCCTGCGCAACAATGGGATGGGCCAGCGTCACGCCCATGCCGCAGCGAACCATCTCGCAACAGATCGCGGAGTATTGCGCTTCAATAGCGAGCACCCGTTCGACGCCCGCGCGTTCGAAGGCCTCGTCCATTTGCGCGCGCGTGCCGTCGCCGTGGCACAAGGATACAAACCGCTCGCCATGAAGATCCTTGGGCTTGAGCGTCGCTTTCTTCGCCAGCCGATGACCTGCCGGCAATACACAGACCGCCGCTACCTTCGATAACAACTCGATCTCGCAGTTGGACGCTTCGCTCGTATAAACCGCGACCCCAAGATCGCAGAATTGCGAACTCGTCCAATGATTGACGGTGCCTGAGGTGTTCACGTGCAGCGAGATGGTGACTTCCGGATGCAAGGCCTGGAAGCGTTGGATCGCATGCGGCACGAGCGTCAATCCCGCAGACGGCATTGCTGCAATGCGCAATCGACCGGTTCCCAAATTCTTGATCTGGGCCGCCGCATTAGTCAGCCCCTGGAGGCCGACATACGCGCGTTCAACTTCACGAAAAAACGCGTTCCCCTCGCTGGTCGGAATCAGGCGGACGCCGCTGCGCAGAAACAGCAAGAGCCCGGTTTCGCGTTCAAGTTGCGTGATCAGGCGGCTGATATTGGGCTGAGACGTGAACAATTCCTTGGCCGCCGCGGTCATCGAACCCGCCAGCATGACCGCCCGGAATGCCTCTATGTGCTTAAGATTCATTGAACGAAACCCATATCACCCTTGTATGGATAGTTATTTTATTCGTATTGGACGATATGCCTTGCGGCGAACAAAATAATTTCGCCTGACCACATTCCTTGAGCGTCCGCCCTGCATAGTCTGGAGAATCGCACATGAAACAACTGCAGCAAACCCCTTGCTCGTCGTCTTCTCGTTCGTATCTGCGGCCACTGCTGGCTGCGCTTGGCTGTGCAGGGGCGTTGTCGGGATCTCTGCTGGCACACGCTGAAACCACGCTGTATGTGGCGAACGTCGGCGGCTCGAACGAGACCATGTATCGCGAGAAGATCATGCCGCCGTTCGAGAAAGCGCACGACGTCAAGATCGTCTACGTTGCCGGTAATTCCAGCGACACGCTAGCGAAATTGCAGGCGCAAAAAGGGCATCAGCAGATCAACGTCGCGGTGATGGATGACGGCCCGATGTACCAGGCGATGCAAATGGGTTTGTGCGCGAAGGTCGAGGACGCGCCGGTGATGAAGGACCTGTATCCGCTTGCGCGTCTTGGCCCCACCGCGGTGGGTGTTGGCATGGTCGCGACAGGGATTGGCTATAACGCGGACGCCTTCAAGAAGATGGGACTGCCCGCGCCGGATTCCTGGAGCGTGCTGTACGACAAACGCCTGAAGGGCAAGCTCGGCATGCCGCCTATCACCAACACTTACGGACTGCATACGCTTGTCATGCTGGCGCGCATGAATGGCGGTGGCGAGAAGAACATCGACCCGGGTTTCACCGCGATGACCAAGCAGGTCGCGCCGGATGTGCTCTCGTGGGCGCCGACGCCGGGTGAGATGGACGGCTTGATGCAAAGCGGCGACGTGATTCTCGCGCCGTATGGAAGCGGCCGCGCTGTTGCGCTGCAAAATACCGGTTTCCCGCTGAAGTTCTTTTACCCGAAAGAGGGCGGCGTTGCGCTGCAGGTCGGCGCTTGCGCGATGGCCGAGAACGCGCAGCCTGCTTTGTCGCAGCAGTTCATCCAGTATCTGTTGAGCCCGCAAGTGCAGATGATCCAGGCGCAGGCGATTGGCCTCGGCCCGGTCAACAAGACCGTGCAGTTGACGCCGGAAGTGGCGGCGCGCGTGCCATATGGTCCCGAGCAGATTTCGAAGCTGGTCGCAATGGACTGGACGACGATCAACCAGCACCGGACCGAGTGGACCGAACGCTGGAATCGCAGCGTGGAGCGGTGAACTGCACGCTGAATTGCACGGACCGGATAGACCGCACGCCGACTCTCACCCACGGACGCACATGAGCTTTCTGACCCTAAAAGGCATCTCGAAGCACTACGGCGACTTCACCGCGATCGAACAGATCGACCTTGACGTTGAGCGTGGTGAGTTCCTGTCGCTGCTCGGCCCATCCGGTTGCGGCAAGACAACGACCTTGCAGATGATCGCGGGTTTTGTCACGCCGAGCACCGGCACCATCCTGCTCGATGGCCGCGACATCACGCATGAACGGCCGGAGAAGCGTGGCATGGGCGTCGTGTTCCAGAGCTATGCGTTGTTTCCGCATATGACCGTGAACGGCAACGTCGGTTTCGGCCTTGAGATGCGCAACATGAAACGCGCGGCACGCGCCGAGCGCGTAGCCGAAGCACTCGATCTCGTGCGTTTGAACGGACTGGGCGCTCGCTATCCGAAAGAGTTGTCGGGTGGTCAGCGGCAACGCGTGGCGATCGCCCGCGCGCTCGCGATGCGCCCCGAACTACTGTTGCTCGATGAACCGATGTCCAATCTCGACGCCAAGCTGCGCGAGGAAATGCACATCGAATTGCGGTCGATTCAAAAGCGCCTCGGTATCACGACCATTCTTGTCACGCACGATCAGGTCGAGGCCATGACGATGAGCGATCGCATTGCGGTGATGCATCGCGGCACGATCGCGCAGTTGAGTACGCCGTTCGAAGCGTACGAGCGGCCGGAGACGCCGTTTGCATCGGCATTCCTGGGCAAGACCAATCTGCTGCCCGGCGCGGTACTGTGCCGCAACGCGCGCTGTGCCGAAGTCGATGTAGCGGGCACCACGCTCAAGGTGCCGCACGAAGGGCGTCATGTGCAGGGCGAGGTGAACGTGTATATCCGGCCGGAGAAGGTTCATCTCGCGACTGTGGATACAGCAGGCGTTCGCGCCACCGGCCGCATTACCACGCGTGTGTTCACCGGCAACCAGTGGCTTCTGCTGATCGATACCGGTCTTGGGCAACTGAGCGTGGCCCAGCCGAACAACGGCGCGCCCCCGCCCGATGAAGGCGCGGAGGTCGGCGTCGCGTGGTCGGATGACGACTTGCGTGTGCTTCAGAAGGAGGGGCACCATGGCCACGCTTGACCACGATCGCGCGGGCGCTGCCCCGTGGCTCCTGTCCGCCCCCGCGTTGCTGTTGTTCGGCAGCCTGCTGCTGGTGCCGCTGCTGTTGACGCTTGTGTTGTCCTTCCACGTATTCAGCGACAGCCAGGGCACGCTCGCGACCTACACGTGGCGCAACTACCTCGAAGTCGTCACCGATCCCTACTACGGCGCAATCTTCGCCCGCACCGCAGGAATGGCGTTCGGAGTGACCTTCCTCTGCATCTTGCTTGGCGTGCCCGAGACCATCGTGCTCGCGCGGATGAAACGTCCGTGGCAGTCCGTCTGCCTGCTCGTCGTGCTCGGTCCGCTGTTGATATCGGTCGTCGTGCGTACGCTCGGCTGGCAGATATTGCTTGGTAATAACGGAGTACTGAACAATGCGTTGCTGGCGCTTCACATTACGTCGGAGCCTATCCGCCTCGTATTTACCATGACCGGGGTTGTGATCGCGCTGACGCACGTGCTGGTGCCCTTCATGGTGATGTCGGTATGGGCGACGTTGCAGAAGCTGGATCCGCAGGTGGAATGGGCCGGCCGGTCGATGGGCGCTTCTCCGTTCCGCGTATTCCGGCGTGTGGTGCTGCCGCAGATCCTGCCGGGTATCTTGTCTGGATCGATCATCGTATTCGCGCTGTCCGCATCGGCATTTGCTACGCCCTCGTTGATCGGCGGGCGACGTCTCAAAGTGGTCGCGACCGCTGCGTACGACGAATTCCTCGGCACGCTCAACTGGCCTTTGGGGGCGACAATCGCCGTCCTGCTGCTTATTGCCAACGTGGCAATCGTGCTGGGCTGTAGTCGCCTTGCAGAGCGTCGCTTCAAGCACATCTTCGATTGAACCGGGAGACGCCATGAAACAAAACGGATTCCTGGGCCTTCTGTTCAACGCGCTGTTCCTCACGTTCATCGCAGCGCCGCTGGTGGTCGTGATCGCGGTCTCGTTCACCAACAAGGGTTTCATCTCGATGCCGTTCGACGGCGCGTCGCTGCGCTGGTTCAGGGCTATCCTGGACAACGACCAGATCGTCGATGCCTTCTGGCTCTCGGTGCGCCTCGCGCTGGTGGCCGCCACGATTGGGGTAGCGCTCGCGTTGCCGGCGGCGCTGGCTATCGCCCGTTATCGCTTCCCGGGCCGCGCTGCGCTGACCGGCTTTTTCCTCTCGCCCATGATGATTCCCGCAGTCGTGCTCGGTATCGCGTTCCTGCGATTCCTGAGCTTGCTCGGGCTCGGCGGTTCGTTCTGGGCGCTCTGCGCGACGCACGTGATTATCGTGTTGCCCTACGCGTTACGACTGGCGTTGTCATCGGCTATTGGTCTTGATCGCGATGCCGAACGCGCGGCATTGTCATGTGGTGCGAGCCGCTTTACGGCCTTTCGCCGCGTCGTGTTGCCGATGATCCGTACCGGCGTGGCGGGCGGCTGGGTGCTGGCGTTCATCCAGAGCTTCGACGAACTCACCATGACCATTTTCGTCGCGACGCCCGGCACGACCACGCTGCCCGTCGCGATGTACAACCAGATCGCGCAGACGATCGATCCACTGGTGGCCTCCGTGTCGACTGTGTTGATCGCCGGCACGATCGTACTGATGCTGGTGCTCGACCGGATGGTGGGTCTGGACCGCGTCCTGATTGGAGAAACACGATGAGAGGTCATTCAGTCGACAGTCCCGACGTGCTGGTGGTCGGGGGCGGGCTGGTGGGAACCGCGGTGGCCTACGGGCTGGCGCGCGAGGGAGCGAAGGTCACGGTGCTGGACCAGGGAGACGGCGGCTTTCGCGCATCGCGCGGCAATTTCGGGCTGGTGTGGGTGCAGGGCAAGGGCTACGGTCTGTCACCCTATGCACGCTGGTCGCGCAGTTCGTCGCGGCTGTGGCCGGGGCTTGCCGCAGCACTGCTAGAGGAAACCGGTATCGATGTATCGCTGAAGCAGCCGGGCGGTTTCCACCTATGTTTCTCCGACGAAGAAATGGCCGAGCGTGAGAAACGCCTGTCCACGTTGCAGGCAGAACTTGGCGGCGAGTATCCCTATGAATTGCTTGATGCGCGGGAGTTGCGTGAACGTCTGCCCGCTGTCGGACCTGAAGTGATCGGCGCGAGTTATACGCCCATGGACGGCCATGTGAATCCGCTCAAGCTGCTGCGCGCGCTGCACGACGCCATGCAGCGGCGCGGCGTGACGCTCATCAATGGCGAAGACATCGGGCGCATTGTTCCCGAGACGAACGGCTTCGCCGTGCACGGCAAGAACGCTGTGTGGCGCGCGCCCAAAGTTGTCTTGTCAGCAGGCCTTGGCAACCGTGCGCTCAGCGCCCAGGTGGGCCTGCATGCGCCGGTTGCGCCGAATCGCGGGCAGGTGCTGGTCAGCGAGCGTGTCGCGCCGTTCCTGCATTACCCGACCATCAATGTGCGCCAGACCGATGAAGGCTCGGTGCAGTTCGGCGACTCCATGGAAGAGGTCGGCTACAACGACTTCACCACCGCCGACGTGCTCTCGACCATCGCGAGGCGCGGGGTGCGTGCGTTCCCCTTATTGAAGAACGTGAGGCTGGTACGCACGTGGGCTGCTCTGCGTGTCTACAGCCCGGACGGCTTCCCGATCTACGAACAATCGCTGCAGTATCCGGGCGCGTTCGTCGTGACGTGTCACAGCGGCGTGACGCTGGCGGCAGCGCATGCGATGCGCATCGCCCCATGGATCAAGGGCGGTCCGATCCCCGATGAACTCGCTTCGTTCCGGGGCGGCCGTTTTCTCGCCGCCGATCAAGCGACCAGTCATGCTCATTAGCCGTTTCAACGTCTCGCTTATATTGGCTTCGGCGGCTTGCAGTTGCCGTCGTCCGCTTCCCGCGATGCGTCCTGAACCCCGACATTCCGCTTTGCTTCGACCTGTCCGACTATGACATCAAAACCGCTATTTAGAGTGCTCTCGCCGGTCCCCGGCACCGATGCCCAGGCCGAGGCCGCCATTCTCCAGATCTGGTTCAACGACCAGCCGCTCAGCGTGCCGGGAGGACGCTCGGTTGCCGCCGCGCTTCTCGCTGCCGGCGTCCAGCGGTTTCGCGCGACGCCCGTGTCAGGCGCGCCACGTGCGCCGTATTGCATGATGGGCGCGTGCTTCGAATGCCTGGTTGAGATCGACGGCATGCCGAGCAGGCAGAGTTGTCTCGTCACGGTGCAGGACGGCATGCGTATTCATTCGCAAGAGGGGGCGCGCGACCTGCCGCCACTGTCGGATCTGAACCCGTTGGAGAACGCTCATGGCCGTTGATACCGTCGATGTCGCTGTGATCGGCGCCGGACCCGCCGGGCTCGCCGCTGCGACGCAAGCTGCAAGAGCGGGGCTGTCCGTGGTCCTTCTCGATGAACAGGAAGCGGTGGGCGGACAGATCTATCGCGCAATCGAACGTAGCGACGCGCAACGCCGCAACATTCTCGGCGCGGACTATGCAGCCGGTGCTTCGTTGGCTAGCGAGTTCGCCCGCTCCGGCGCGCGTTATGTGCCCAATGCGTCGGTCTGGCAAGTCACCCGCGAGCGGTCGGTGCACTACCTCAAGGACGGCAAGGTAAGCAGCTTCGAGGCCCGGCGCGTGGTGCTGGCGACCGGTGCGCTCGAACGGCCGTTCCCGATTCCCGGCTGGACCCTGCCCGGCGTGATGACCGCCGGTGCCGCGCAGATCCTGCTGAAAAGTGCGGGCGAAGTGCCGGCCGAACCGCCGATACTCGTCGGCTGTGGGCCGCTCCTTTACCTGCTCGGCTGGCAGTATGTTCGCGCGGGTGTATCCATTCGCGCGCTCGTGGATACCACGCGTCACGAGGACCGCTGGCGCGCGAAGCGCCACATGTTGTCCGCTTTGCGTGCGTGGCCTTACTTGAGCAAAGGCCTGCAATTGATGCGCACCTTGCGCGAAGCAAGCGTGCCGATGCATGAAGCGGCCGACGACCTTCGGGTGGAAAGCGGTATCGATGAAGACGGCTCCGAACGGGCGCGCGCTTTGAATTTTTCCGTGCGCGGCGTGTCGCATCGGATCGAGGCGAACGTGATCCTGCTGCATCAGGGCGTGGTGCCGAATACGCAGTTCACGCTTTCGCTTAGGGCCGCGCACAAGTGGGATGAAGCGCAGTTGTGCTTCGCGCCCGTCACCGATCAATGGGGCGAGCTCGATGTCCCGGGCATCTTCGTCGCAGGCGATGGCGGCGGCATTGGCGGCGCGCAGGCAGCAGAGACGCAAGGCGAAGTGACGGCTTTGGCGATTGCTGCGCAGCTTGGCGCGATTGATACCGCCGCGCGTAATCGTAGCGCCGCGCCGCTGCTTCGCCGGCTGGCTGAGGTCATGCGCATTCGTCCTTTCCTCGACAGTCTTTACAGACCACGCGATGAAAATCGTGTGCCGAAGGACGAGGTGATCGTGTGCCGCTGCGAGGAAGTGACTGCCGGCGAACTCCGGAATTTCGTGAAGCTCGGCTGTCTTGGGCCGAACCAGGCGAAGTCCTTCGGTCGATGCGGCATGGGTCCATGTCAAGGTCGCCTGTGCGGATTGACCGTGACCGAAGTGATCGCGGATGCGCGTAGCGTGCCTCCTGAAACCGTGGGCTACTACCGCATCCGTCCGCCGATCAAACCGCTCACGCTTGGAGAACTGGCCGGTGAATAAGCCCGTAGCCAATGAGTCGGACGTGCTGGTTATTGGCGGTGGCCTGCATGGATCGAGCAGCGCATTCCATATCGCACGCCGCGGGGTGAGTGTGACCGTGCTGGAAGCCGATTACGTCGGCCGCCATGCATCGGGCGTCAATGCAGGCGGCGTGCGTACGCTTGGACGGCCATTGCCGGAGATTCCTCTGGCGCTGATGTCGCGGGAGATCTGGCACAACATGGTCGATACAATTGGTGACGACGCTGGTTTCGTGGCGTCGGGCCAGTTGAAGATTGCGGAGACCGAAGCCGAGCTCGATGAATGCCGCGAACGTGTGGCGCTGCTCGAAGCGCATGGTTTCACGCATGAGAAAATCATCGACCGTGAGACCGTGCTCGAGTTGGAGCCGGCGATCGCGCCACATGTGACCGGCGGCATTTGGGTCGAACGCGATGGTTACGCTTTGCCGTTCAGGACGACCACTGCGTTTCGGCTGGCAGCGGAGCGACATGGGGCCGTGTTCCATGAAGGCACGCCGGTCACGCGCATTGAACAGAAGGGCGAGCGCTGGTTCGCGCATACGCCATCGGGCGTTTTCTCAGCCGCAAAGCTGGTGGTCACCGCCGGGGCGTGGTCGGGCGAACTCTCGCAACAAGTTGGCGAGCCGGTGCCGGTTCACCCTGAAGGGCTGATGCTGATGGTCACGCATCGGGCCGCACCGTTCTGCCGCGCAACGCTGGGTGCAACGGGACGGCCTCTGTCGTTCAAGCAATTCGATAACGGCACTGTTGTTATTGGCGGCAAGCTGATCGGGATTGCGGACTTGCCAGGTCGTCATGGAGAAGTCGATTTCGCGCGGCTGGTGAAGAGCGCGAATACGGTAGTCGATTTGTTTCCGCACTTGCGCAATCTCGGGATCAATCGAGCATGGGCCGGTGTGGAAGCATTCACCGACGACTCGCTGCCGGTGATCTCGACAAGCCGGCGTGCGTCGAATTTGACCTATTCGTTCGGATATTGCGGCAGCGGATTTCAGCTTGGGCCGGGATGTGGGAAGCTGGTGTCCGAGTTGGTGCTGGACGGCGTAGCGTCGTTGCCGCTGGATGCGTTTGCCATCGACCGGTTCAAGGGTGTTTCGGCGGCATAGAGATGACACATGTTTGTGCCATGCTGTTTGATGGTTATTTTAAATAAACAAGGAATACTTATGAATGATATCGTCAGGATCGAAACCAATCAACGGATGAGCCGTGTTGTGAAGGCTGCAGGGCTGGTGTTTGTCGGCGGACAAACGTCGAATGATCGTACGCTCGATGTGAAAGGTCAGACGCAACAGGTTCTTGCGAAGATCGACGGCTATCTCGCGCAGGCGGGTATCGATAAAACGCGGCTGGTGTCGGCGCAGGTCTGGCTGGCGGATATTGGCCGCGACTTCGCGGGCATGAACGAAGTGTGGGACGCATGGGTCGCACCGGGTTGCGCGCCGACACGCGCGACGGTGGAGTCCAAGCTGGCCGCGCCGGATCTGCTGGTTGAGATCACAGTGACTGCGCTGGCGTGATTTCGCAGGCCAAAGATAGGAGCGTCAGCCGATGTTAAATTCAGCGGTAATCGCTCTGTCTGTTTGAAATTGCGAGCATGGTCGAATGCATGGCTACGGCTATATCACTCGCCACCGATGCAAGAGCCCGGCTATGCGCCTTCACCAGCGCGTCGTAGCCGGGTCCATCCGCGGTCTCCTGTACCACCGTGCGTCCGCTCACTTTCTCCCCGAGGTTGGGCGGACGTACCGACCAGATCACAGCCAGCGTGACCGCACCGTTCGTTGATGCATCGAAGCTCTGTACATCAACCGAGACACGGTAGGCGTTATCGTCTACGCGTTGCGGGTAGATGGACACGATCGCTCCCGGAATGAACTGTGCAAGATCCACCGCTAATACACGGGGAATCTGACTCTTCAACGGCTCGGCCCAGCGAGCGAACTCGTCGATAGACACGCGGTTCGCATCCACCCTGGTGACTATTTGCGATCGATCGACCAGTTCGGGGACCGCAACCGGATCTATCGCGATTAGAACCTGCCCCGCGTCCGCGGATTGTTTAACAACCGGAATAGTGCTCAACGTGTAGAACTTCGACGCCGGGGACGTTGCGCATCCCGCCAAGAAGCACAGCGCGATCGTGGTCAAGCAAATCGGGAAATAGCGCATTACTTGTCCTCGGTCTTGCCACGGATCAGCGCTTCCGGATGGCGTTCGAGATACTCCGCTAGCGAGCGGAACGCGGCTGCGGTTCGTGACAACTCGCGCATGGTCTCGGTGGTGCTTTGTTGCAGCGGCGAGTCGCTTTGCAACGCACGATTTGCGGACGTGAGCGCTTCGCGAGCCGAAGCCAGTGTCAATTTTGCTTCAGGCGCCAGATCGGTATTGATCGTATTCACCAGCACGTCCGCGTCGCCCAGCGTCTTGCGCAGGTCGTTGCTGATCCCCTCAAACGGAATCTTGTTGAGCTTCGCGACAAGACTCGTGATGGAGTTCTGCAAGCCCTGCAGATTACCCGGCACCGTTGGCAATTGCGGCGTTTTTTTACTCCAGTCCATGGTAGCCTTGGGAGCAGCGGGGAAGAAATCGATAGCCACATACAGTTGCCCGGTAAGCAGGCTCGCGGTCCTCAATTGCGCTCTCAGTCCTTTTGATACCAGGTAGTCCGCAAACTCTTTTCGTTCCGCCGGAATATGTGCACTGCTGTTTTCCGAGTCCTCGCTCTCGATCAGGCGCTCGGGAAAAATGCTGACCTCGACGGGTATGCTGAATTCCTTCTTCGCCGTATCGAAGTGCGTCTTGATCGCGGAAACCTCACCAATGACGATCCCCCGGAAGTCGATGGGCGCACCCACGGTCAACCCGCGAACGGACTCCTTGAAGTTCAGTACGTATTTATCGACGATTGCGTCATGCCGCTTCATGGCCTCGGCTCGATCGGCGAACAGTGCGTACTGGTGCCGTGCATCTGCTTCGATCTTGTTGGTCGTGTCGGGTGGATCCTCGAAGGCGAGGCCACCTATCAGGATGGATACCAACGACTCGGTGTTGATCTTCACGCCGGTCGTGTCCAACGAGACATCAACGCCGCTTGCATGCCAGAAGCGGGTGTCGTTCGTTACGTACTTGTCGTAAGGCGCATTGACGAACACGTGCAAGGTCATTCCCTTGCCGCTGGGATCGAGCGCATACGAAACAATCTGACCCACCTGAAGCCGCCTGAAGAAGACCGGTGAACCTATGTCGAGTGATCCCAGGTTTTCACTTTTAAGCACGAACTCCCGCCCCGGAGCGCCGGATGCAAGTACCGGCGGCGACTCCAGCCCCACAAAATCGCTACGGGCCTTTTTGGCCGTGCCAACGTCCATGCCAATGTGCGAACCAGACAGCAATGTCCCTATGCCCGAGACGGTGCCGCCCGAGATGCGCGGTCGAACGACCCAGAAGCGCGTGTCGTCAACCAGCATGCTGGACGCGTTGCGGGACATCTCCGCACTTGCGAGTACCGTCTTGTGATCGTCCGAGAGCGTCACGCTTTTGATCGTGCCAATATCGACATTCTTGAACTTGATCTTTGTCTTGCCGGCCTCAATCCCCTCGCCGGTGGAAAAGCTGATGGTGATGGTCGGGCCTTTTTGCATGATGGATTGCACCGCCAGCCAGCCGGCTATCAGGACGGCAACGAGCGGCACCAACCACACAAGCTGCATGCGCCACTTCGAACGTCTTGCGGCAACCGCTGTGGGAAAGCCGGGCACCGCCTCGCGTTTCTCCTCTCCCGGTACCTTATTCATTCTCCAGCTCCACTGCGTCCCATATAAGCCGCGGGTCGAATGACAACGCAGCGAACATGGTCAGCACGATGACGGCGCCAAATGCGATGGCGCCGGGACCTGCTTCAATGGTTGCAACCGAACCAAATTGCACAAGGGCCACCAGGATGGTGATGACGTAGATATCGAGCATCGACCAGCGGCCGACAAACTCAACCGTCCGGTAAATGCGGGTTCGTTGACGCGGGATCAGGGGCGAGCACAACTGCGTGCTCCACGCGAGATAGGTTAATGACAAGATCTTGAGCATGGGCACCATGACACTCGCAATGAAAACGATAGCGGCAAGCAACCACGATCCCGTGGTCCAGAGATAGACAACGCCACTCAGGATGGTGTCGGATTGCGCGCCGAATAAAGTACTGGTGACCATGACCGGCAAGAGAATCGCGGGTATATACAGGATCATGGCCGCCACGATGAAAGCCCAGGTGCGCTTGAGACTGTCTGGCTTGCGCAGATGCAGCGCTGCGTCACAGCGCGGGCAACTTGCGCTGTGCGCGTGCGCAGGCGGCTTCGAGAGCAAGCCGCAGTCGTGACAAATGAAGAAGCCGGCGCGCGCGGCGGTAGCCGCCGTGGAGTTTGCGTTGGCCGCTTGTGACACATCGCCGTCGTGCTGCACATTGCCGAGCCGCGCCCATATCGCCCGTGGATTAAACGTCACGGCTGCTGCCGCGAGCAGCACCATCACCGCGCCGAATGCCCAGATCGCGACACCAGGGACAACGGTTGCGATGTGCTGGAGTTTGACGAGCGCTACCAGCAGGCCAAGCATAAGTACTTCGATCATTCCCCAGGGCGCGACGTGTCGCAGCAAACGAAGAACGATCTCGGGCTTCCGGGGGAAACCGCCCATACGCAAGGGCAGGAGCAGATAAATCACCGCTGCTATATTCAGGGACGGCATCAGGATGGTAGTTACAAAGACAAGGCCTGCTATGGGCCACATGCCATCTGCATAGAGCGATGAAGCCGCGCCGAACAACGTGGTTTCGATAAGCGTTCCGTTGACCCAAAGCCCGATGACCGGAAAACAGTTCGCGACCGCGAACAGGATGGCTGCAGCCACGGTGAGCGCCAGTGCGCGATCGAATGTGGCAGGCAGGCTGCGGTAGAGGGTGGCGCCGCATCGTTGGCAGCTAGCAGTGCCCCCGTCCGCTAGCGCCGTCTCCCACTGGAGCAGATCACATTCGTGACACGCGATTAAGTTGGCTTCATTCATCTTCGACATCCGCTGGCGGGCGCATACCCTTTTATCCGACTAGCGCGGCTGTGTTGGTGTGATCGCCGCAGAGATCGGCTAACTTAACGAGAAGCGGCGTTGCTGACCGCCTTCGAGAAGTTGCTGGGCATACGATGCTTAAACGCGCTCCGTTTGTCCGCTATCCGGGTTCATTTAAGTTGCGCAACCAGCGCGTCGGCTCCCTTCTCGATCCCGGTCTTCGACGCGTTCAGCGACCCGACGCTCGCGCCAATGTTGTACGGGTTCGGATACTGTTTTGACACGTAAGCGCTGAGAAGGCGATTGGTCGAGGCGTCATAGATCTCGACGGCGTAGATCACAGAGCCGGTGAGCGCGCCTTCCTTGCCGCGAGCGGTTTGCACTCCGTTGTAAATGCCGCCTGCAATGTCGAACCGCGAGAGAGTGCCAATAACCGGTGTGGTTGTCGCCGCGCCTGTCAGCGTAAGCTTGACACGTAGCGTGTTTGGCCCTGGAGCATTCGCCAACTCGAAACGGGTCTGCAGTTTTTCCGCGAACTTCGTCTGCATATAGCTGGCGAGGGACGCTTTGTCTGCATCCTTCATGTCGCCAAACTGGTTGTCTGCGCCTCGATAAACCACGACCGGATCGATGATGAATCTCCGGTACTGCTGCCAATCCACCTGAGTTGAGTAGCGATACGGCACCCGGCCTGTCTTATCCTGTGGATCAGGTTTTAGATAGGATGACGATTCAATTCCAGAGTACGCGACAGGCTGCACGCTAGCGCAGCCCACTAAAGTTGCACAAATAGCAGCGAGCAACAAGTGCCGCGAATTGATCGATTTGATCATTTATATCTCCGGTTCGGTTGCGGCGCACGTCGTTTCAAGGACAAGGTTCAGACATGACAGCTCATGTGTGGCGCTAGCCTAACACCGGATAAAATTAATGTAAACCGACCAGGCGGTTTGTTTGCAAAGTAAACCGCTGAATGTATCGGGCTTCACCAGCATGACATTTTCGTTACGGGCGCACGCAAATGGGGCAGTCGCTTCGCGCAGCTCGTTTGTGGATACCTTGGGATGGACGGTGGCAATCCTCTGCCTGGTCACGCGGCGTTTCTCATTGCGAGAAAGGCCAGGGCGGGCTTGTTGGAGATCGACGGACTATCCGGAATGTTTTCCGGAACCGGGCAATATCCACCGGGCTTGTCACCCGGCGGATAAGCCGTGATCAGGCGTTTTGATCGCTGGGGTTGGCGCTGCGTGAAGCCCGCACGGAGCGCGGTTTTTTGGGGGCTTCAGAAGAAGATGTCCACTGACGCTCGTCCAGCAGGCGATCGAACAAACGGGCTCGCTCCTTGTCGGAGAGTGGACAGAGTCCGAGCAAGGCGCTCAACGCGAGACCTCTTGCTGCTTCCAAACGCAACAAGGCCAGCTCCGGGTCGGCCGCTTCGGCCTTGATGCGTTTGATCCTTTTTGCATCTGCTTCGCGAACGGAGGTCATTAGCGCGGGATCTTCCACGAGAGCCGCCAGAATGGCATGGCCGACCGGGTTCTGCTGGGTCATGGATTCGCGGGTTGTCGCGATCTGCGTCAACAGCGTGGGGTTGGGTTCTTCCGGATCGATCTTCGCCAGGTAGTCTCGGGAGAAGCTCTCGAAATACTCTGTGCGGTACTCGAGGAGCGCTTTCAGCACGTTTCCTTTTGTCTGGAACTGATGCATCAGACCGCCCTTGCTGATACCACTTTCGCGCGAAATGGCGTCGAACGTGAGCTGGCCAGGGCCATCGCGGGAGATGATGGTGAGCGCCGCCTGGATGGCCGCTGCACGGGAGCGTTCCGAGCGGGTTGGATTGTCCATAAATTCTCTCAAGAGCAGATACGTGTTCACGCAACCGCAAAAAAATCGCAAGAGCATGAGTGGTTGCTCCAGCGTTGTTGTTCTTTCTTCCGCGAAGGGACGGCTGCCGCCATTTCTGACATCGGATAAGCGTAACGGCTTGTTGGTCAAGTTGCCCCTGCGGATGATGCCAATGCCGTCAGTGCCAGCCGTAGCTTCGCATACTTTTGAAGCGACCTCTGCGCTTGAACTTTACATCGGTCATCACGCAGCTATCGCGCATGGGGCGTCATTATGCAAGCGTCAGCGATCCCACGGAGGTTCATCGCGATAAGCGTCGGCAAGGTAATCGATGAACTGACGAACCTTCGACGGCACATAGCGCGCAATCGGATAAACCGCGTTGATGGTCAGCTCGGCGGTTCTATAGTCGGGCAGCAACTTGATCAACTTTCCAGCCTTGATATCCTGCCCAAAAACGAAGGTCGGACCATACGCAATCCCAACGCCCGCGAGCACCGCCGAGAGCAGCATCTGCATGTTATTGGCCTGCATCCGAAGCGGTCCGTCGATCACATGGTCGCGATTCTTTTTATCCGTCAGTGTCCACTCAGGAACCGATACCGCTTCATTGAACGCCAGACGAGGTGCACGCCGGAGGTCTTCGGGATCTTTAGGCATGCCTTCGCGGCTTAGGTATGCCGGCGACGCGCAGATTGCCATGCGGCAGGGTGCAAGACGCCGGGCGACGAGATCAGAGTCGGGCAGTTTGCCAATGCGAATAGCGACGTCGATGCCCGCGCTTTGCAGGTCGACATAACGATCGTCGAGCGAGACTTCAATGCTGACATGAGGATGATCGTCAAGATAGCGCGTGACGACCTCGCCCATATGCAGGCTCCCGAACGTGACCGGCGCGGCGACCCGCAAGGTGCCGCGCACTGTGCTGTGCGCGTCGCTCGCTTCCCGGTTGGCATCGTCGAACTCTTCGAGAATACGCTGGCACCGGACGTAGTACGTGCGCCCCGCGTCCGTCAGGCTCAAGCTGCGCGTGCTGCGATGAAGCAGGCGCACGTTCAACTCGGCTTCGAGCGCGCTGACGTATTTGCCCGCCATGGAAGCGGACAAGCCAAAACGCTTGCCGGCGGCCACGAGACTGCCTTCGTCAATGGCGGCCGCAAACACGGCGATGCATGCAAAGCGGTCCATTTTATTCGATAGCCAGATGATTGGATGCTGATAACAAAGCAGGGATTATCGCCTCTTATTCGCTAATCTAACATGGCCTTGTGAGTTTGGCCGACAGCGGTCAAACCGCCGATATCAAGGAGAAGGGCGATGAAAATAGCATCGAACGGTATACAGATTCACGTCAAGGATCAGGGCAACGGCACGCTACCGGTTGTTTTCCTGCATTACTGGGGAGGCTCGTCGCGCACGTGGGATGACGTGATTGCCGCGCTTCCGGCTGAATACAGGACCATCGCACCCGATCTTCGGGGTTGGGGCGACTCGGACGCGCCGTCTGCCGGATATGCACTCGCCGACTTCGCGGACGACGCGCAGCACATGATTGCCGCAATGAATTTGCAGCGGTTCATATTGGTCGGCCATTCGATGGGCGGCAAGATTGCGCAGTTGCTCGCGTCGCGTCGCCCGCAAGGGCTCGCCGGGCTTGTGCTGGTTGCGCCGTCTCCACCCGTGCCGCTGGCGTTGCCGGCTGAGGTGCGCGCGTCAATGGAAGGCGCTTACCTCTCGCGGGAGTCGGTCGGCATGGCGATAGACCAGATGCTGACCGCCAAGCCGCTGAGCCCGAAGCACCGGGAACAGGTGATTGAAGATAGCCTTCGTGGCGCGCCTCAAGCGAAGTTGGCTTGGCCCCGGTCCACTAGTCAGGAAGACATTACGCTCGACGTCGCCGCGATCGATGTACCGACCATTGTGATTGCCGGGGAGCTTGATCGTATCGACGGGACCGCGATCCTCGAAGCGGAATTGCTCACTCGCATTCCCCATGCGGTCATGCGCGTGTTGCCCGGTACCGGTCACTTGTCACCGCTTGAATCGCCGGTGGGCGTTGCGGGGATCATCCGCGAATTTGTCGATAAGCTCGAGCGTGCCAGCGGTGACGCAATCACGGTCACGTTGCTGATGAAAGTGAAGGATGACCATGCGGCGGATTTTATCGGCGGACTACCTGAGTTGATGCGCGAGACATCGTCTGCTCCGGGCGTACGGTCGGTTCGCGCATTCCACAATGTCGAGACCGTCAACGCTATTCTGTTTGTCGAAGAGTGGGAAAATGAAGCGGCGTTCAAGACATACATCGCATGGCGAACGGAGCGCGGCGACATGGCAAGGTTAGGTCAAATGCTGTCGAAACCGCCTGAGATTTCCACGTGGTCTGCAGCAACGCGGGCGGTGAGCTAGGCCGTTGGCTTGTTGCCGGCTGCAGAGTACGCGGTAACTAAGCAGTAACGCCAGGTCGCCTTGAGCCGCCTGGCTTTTCGCATTCCGCAATCATTGTGCTTGCCGCTGCTTCGCTGCCTTATCGAAACAATCCTGCCGTTTGCTGACTGCGACATAGCGATGCTACTGTTCGACTGGCGCCCGTTGAGCGCCCCAATCCCGTGTACGGTCGTGCTCTTTCCAAAGGAACGCCATCATGCGATACACCCTGTTCGAGCAACGTAAAGACGAATTGATTCTGATCGCGCGCGTGCTGCTCATGATCCTCTTCGTGATCTTCGGTTGGAGCAAGTTGACAGGGTTTTCGGGCACGGTCGGTTACATGGCCACCGAAGGCGCACCGTTCCCCACGCTCTCCGCCATCATCGCGATCGTCATGGAGTTTTTTGTCGGCATTGCCATTGTGATCGGCTTCTACACCCGGCCGCTCGCGCTTCTCTTCGCGTTGTACACGCTGGGCACGGCGCTCATAGGACACCGCTTCTGGACCATGACCGGCGACGCGCATATGGCCAACATGATCAACTTCTACAAGAACATCAGCATCATGGGCGGCCTGCTGCTGTTGTGCGTGACCGGGGCAGGGAAGTATTCGCTCGATCGAAAGTAACTGCGTCATCACCGCGTATTCTCGGGACAGGGCAGGGCGGATATCATAGTGCTCTTCAAAGGGCTGGTTAAGCGCCTACAGACATCCTCCGCCCGGCTTAACGCCCGGTCCGAATACCCGTATCTGCACCCAGCGACGTCAAGCATGAACTCCACTCCCGCTGCTCCCTCACGCCCGCCCATGCGCACCCTGACGCCGCTCGAGGCGCGCGTGCTGGCCGTACTCGTCGAAAAACAGCACACGGTTCCTGATGCTTATCCGCTGTCGGTCAATGCGCTGACATCCGGTTGCAACCAGAAGACCGCCCGCTCCCCGGTGATGAACGTCACCGACGCCGATGTCCTCACGACAGTCGACGACCTGAAGCGCCTGAGCCTGGTATTCGAAGGCAGCAGCAGCCGCGTGCCGCGCTTCGAGCACAACATGAACCGCGTATTGGGCATCCCGAGCCAAGCCGCCGCGTTGCTCACCACGCTCATGCTGCGCGGGCCTCAGACTGCAGCCGAGCTACGCCTGAATGCTGCACGCCTGCATGGCTTCGCTGATATCTCGTCGGTTGAGGCGTTCCTCGATGAACTCGCCGCCAACGAGCCGCCGCGTGTCGTGAAGCTGCCGCGCACGCCGGGCGAGCGCGAAAGCCGCTGGGCGCATTTGTTATGCGGCGAGGTGAGCGTGAGTGTGAGCGAAGCGTCGGCCAGCGGCGCTGTAGACGATTCCGTTTCGTACACCGAGTTCGAGATTCTTAAAGCCGATCACAAGCGCCTCGGCGAGGAGCTGGTCCGCCTGCGGACGATGGTCGAACAGATGGCAGCCGAACTGGGCATCACGCTCGATAAAACGGGTGAGCAGTCGTGAGTCTTACGTGATGCGCATGGACAACGGCATAACCCACGCCGCAGCGGTGTCATGCGCGTGCGCGCAAGGGGAAGTCGAGCACGACGACGAGGCCGCTGCCGTCCGCATTGTGCATGGACAGGTCGCCGCCGCGAGCGGGATCGATTCGTACGAAGGGCCTTAGCGCACGCGCGAAATGGGCTTCGGGCATGCCCTTGCCATGATCGCGCACACTCAGGCGGTCACGCCCGTCATGGCGTGACGTCGCAATGCAAAGCGGCGGCGCACCGTACGTGAACGCGTTTTCCACGAGGTTTGAGAGTATCCGGTCCAGTTCCACGGCAGGCAGGCGGAAGTCGTCGCCCGCCTTCAGGTCGAGTACGAAGAGCGCGTTCGCGCAACACCACCTGATTCAGGTCGCGTACGTCTTCGCGAAACGTGACCGAGACGCCGCGTTCATCGAAAAATGCCTTCAGCAAGTCGCGCAGCGCGGCGTCGTCGTCGACTAGAAGGATGCGGGTTTCGCGGTTGGACATGGCTTACGCCTGGATGCGCTCTTGATGAGCTTTGTAAGCTGCAATCGAAGCGACTATAAACGATGCAAACCGGGGCCGTGCTACGGCGTCTTGGTGATTCTTTCAGCACTTTCCCGCAAGCAGTGCTGGCAAGCGGGTGCTCGACAGGTGGAATCCGACGTTGACGCGTCCCTGGTCTTCGAATAACGGCTAGCGGACAGGGAACCGGCACGCCCTCGCCCTTAGTCGCCGTTGATGAGCCGCATCGCCAGCTCCGGGCTGAACGCGCCGGCTGGCGATGTGGGCGCGGACCCGCAAGGGCCGTCGGAATTTCCCGGGACCTTGATCCATACCGGCAGCATGGCGCCCGAGGCGCCACTCGTGCCGCTCGTGTGTTCACCGATCATCCTGCCGGGAGGATTGCACCACTGGCCATCCGAACCCCGGCCGTTACGACTTGTATCGACAACGAATGGCTTGCTATAGCCGAATTGCGCCGCCAAGGCGGCATTCACGGAGTTAGCGTAAGCCGCCGATTCCTCGGTCGTGTAGAAATTGGATACGTTCAATGCGAAGCCTTTCGCCTCGCTCAAACCAGCAGCGTTGAGCCGAGCCGCCATGGTTGCTGCAGGAATCCAATGTGCGTTTCCGCCGTCGAGATAGACGTCCGTGGCCGGTGCGTTGAGGCGAAAACGCGAGACCGCATAACGCAGCAGGCCGAGCCGCTCGTCGCGTTCGGCATCGGTCTTGAAGCAGTCTAGTTGCGCGGTTGAATCCGGCTCGAGAATGACAATCGCACGGCGGTTGCCCAGGCCGCGCGAGAACGAATCTATCCAGACGCGATAAGCGGAGGCGTCGTCCACGCCGCCCGCCGATGCCCCTCCGCAGTCGCGATGAGGGATGTTGTAGGCGACCAGGATGGGTTCGCGGTGGGTGGTGTTCGCCTTGTCGACAAAGCGCTTGACCGCCCTGTGCACGTCGCCGCTCCAGTTGCCGAACCAGCGCGCCATGGGTACGTTGGCAATCGACTCTGCAATGCGTGGCGCACGCGGGTCCGCTTGATGCGCTCGCACCCACAACGCAGGACTAGAGTCGGGATCGACGTAAAACCCGGCGTCCGCACGCGCTTGCGTAACGCCCAGAAAAATCAGCACCGCGATAACAAGAGAGTGTCTGATGAGCATGTTCAGTTCATTTCCGAGGGACGGGAGAGTCGTTGAAACACTAACTTGAATCTTTCACTGTCACGGGCCGGTTGTTTTCGCCGATCTAGCCGGAGCGTATTGCGACGGGCGCTCAGCGATCAAAGTCTTATGCGGGCGTAAAGTACTTGGCCTAAGGGGTGCTCGAACCAAACGCTGCCTTAGCATGTCATACGCCCAATAAAAACAGAACGTGTACGGAAGGAAAACGAGCAATAGTCCGAGATCCATTAGCAGTGCCTGAACAAACGTCATTTGCAGCCACCATGCGGACAAGGGGACCGCTATCAGGACCAGGCCCGTCTCGAAACCGAGGGCATGAATAACTCGCTTCCACTTCTGGACCTTGCTTGACGCATGGGAAATAAGGATACCGAAGAAAGAGTTGAACGCAAACCCCCACACCATGGCGATGATCGAAATTGCAACGGTGAGGGCCATGGCGTCACCCAGAGGTTTGTCGACGATCCATGACAGGACGGGAGAAAAAATACCGATGGCAAGTCCTTCGAAGAGAAGTACCTGGAATATGCGTTCATATAGGCTGCGTTGCGTGGCCATGTCGACCTCACTTTTGAATGGACGGTTGCCATTTTCAGGGGTCGCCCTTAATATCCCAAGTTGCTTACTATCGGGAATTCAGATAGATCATGGTCGCTTCTATCGACGCATTGATTGTGTTTTCGGAGGCCGCCGCCGCGGGCTCTTTCTCGGCAGCCGCGAGAAAACTGGGGCGCAGTCAATCGACTGTCAGCACGATCATCGCGGACATGGAAATTGACCTCGCCGTCGCGCTCTTTGATCGAACCACCCGAAAGCCACGTCTTACCGCGCATGGCGAAGCGCTGCTTGCCAATGCCCGCGAGACCCTTGAGGCGCACGACCGCCTGATTCAAGCGGCCGCACGCCTAAGTGCGGGGTTGGAGCCTAGCTTGAGTTTGGCCATCTCCAACACGTACCAGCCTCCTCATTATGAGAAGCTGCTCGTGGCATTCGAAAAGCGGTTCCCCACGGTCGAACTTGAGTGCCTGGTCAAGGAGGACGAAGACGTGGTTTCGCTGGTGCAGGAGCGCCGCGCAGAGCTAGGCGTAGTCGCGGCACAGCCCGGCTATCCTCCCGATATCCGCTCAATCAGGCTGGCGGAATCGTCGGAGCTGGCATTGTTCGTGGCGACTGGACATCCTTTAAGCGGTGTTCCGGATCTGACAATGGAAAAGCTCGCCAAGCACCGTGAATTGCGAATTACCACGGGCGTGAAGCCGGGCGAGCATCAGAGAAGCGTGCGAGTCTGGTCTGCCGATAGTTATTTGCTCCTGCTGGAAATGGCAGAGTTGGGCTTCGGGTGGACCGAGTTGCCACGGTGGGTTGCCGATCGTTTCGGCGCAAAAACGTTGAAGGAGTTATCGGCGCGCGGGTGGCCCCGCTTGGTCGCGGTCGACGCCTTATGTTTAAAGGGCGCTTCGCTAGGACTCGCGGGGAACTGGTTGCTGGATGCACTCACAACGCTCGGCGCAAAGACCGATTCGAAGTAGGTCCTGGTGATCCACTAAGCGCTGCTGCCGCTTAGTCTCTCGATCATGGCAATGCCCGCAGCCGGGTTGTGCGCCTTAAAGCCGCTGATCACATATAAATAGACGTCTCGGGGCGTAGTCGCCGCGGCTGGTTTGCCGAGCGTTTCAAGTCCCTTCGGTGTGCCGCCAGATGCCCAGTCATGAGCACGCTTAGTCCATAGATCCAGCGTTTTGTCGTCATAGCCCTGCGCAAACTGCTCGGTCGTCCCCATGATGCGCGCATAGACGAACTTCGCCGTTACGTCCGCGATCTGCGGATATTTTGAATCCCCCGCCATGACGATGGCAACACCATGTTTGCGCGCGAGGGCGACGAAGGCTTCGTCGCGGAAGCTCTCATGCCGCACTTCGAGCGCATGCCGGATTTCATGTCCATCGACTTTATGGGGCAACAGGTTCAGGAAGGCTTCGAAGTCGTCCGCATCGAATTGCTTGGTCGGGGCGAATTGCCAATTGATCGGACCGAGCTTGTTCTTCAATTCGAGCACGCCGCTCGCAAGGAAACGATCGACGGATTCGCCAGCCTCCGCGAGCACTCGTCTGTTCGTTGCGAAACGCGGGGCCTTTAGCGAGAAGACAAAATCATCCGGGGTTTCGTCGTGCCACTTCGCGAACGTGGAGGGCTTTTGGGAGCCGTAGAACGTGCCGTTGATCTCGATCGTGGTCAGCTTCCGGCTTGCATATTCGAGTTCACGCTTTTGCACGAGCCCTTCCGGATAGAACGTGCCGCGCCACGGTTCGAAGGTCCAGCCGCCGATACCGATCCTGATCTGCCCAGCCTTCCCCGCCTTAGCCACAGTCTTCTTAGCCGCCGTCTCCTTAGCTGCCGTCTTCCGGGTTGCCATGAATGAGATCCCTCCCAGTACGCTCAATGCGCTCAATGCGCTCAAGTGTAGCGAATTGGCGCCGGGCGTGCGCTGGGGGGGCTTGAAGGTCAGCTATCGGAAGACTGAAGGTCCGCCGTGGGTCCGTGCTGCGCCGCAGAAAATGGCTTCCGGCTGGCACGGTCGCTAGCCAACGCCATTTGTCCGGTACGCGTGAACGCCACGAGCGCAAGCGAAACCAGCGCCGCAAAGACGACATAAAACGCGGGAACGTAGTGGCTGCCTGTGACTTGAGTCAGCGTTGAGACGGTCAGTGGTGCAAGGCCGCCGAACAAGGTGACCGCGAGGTTATACGACAGCGCCACGCCAGTCGATCGCGCCTTCGCCGGGAAGATTCCCGCCAGCATGCCGGGGTGCGGACCTGCGATGGCAACCTGGAAGATCGAAGCAATAATTTGCGCGATGAGAAGACGCGAGAGCGACGGCGCGGAGACAATGAACCAGAACAACGGGAACGTGCACAGCAACCAACTGATCACCAGGGGATAGAAAAGCCGGTAGGCACCGAATTTATCGGCGAGTTTGCCCGAGACCGGAAACAGCAGGAAGTTGATGATCCCGCCAATGAACGTTCCAAGCAACGCCGACTTAAGCGGGAGATGCAGTTGGCGTTCCACATACACGGGCAGATACGCGTTCCACAAATAGTTCGACGCCGTCCCAATGATCATCACGCCCATCGCACATAAAGCGGCATCGCCCTGTTCACGTACGAAGTCGCTCAGCCGAAAAGCACGCGCGGCACCTGAGCGCACTTGTTTGCGCAGCGCCTCGAACTCCGGCGACTCGGCAATGTTATGGCGGATGTAAAAGCCCAACGGTCCGATGAGCGCGCCAATCAGGAACGGTACGCGCCAGCCCCAACTCAGGAGCGAATTCGAAGAGAGATTATTGATGAGCAGATAGCTGCATCCGGAAGCCAGCAGGATGGCGAGCGCCTGCGACGACATATTAAAACTGCCGTAGAACATTTTCTTGCCCGGCGGCGCGCTTTCCACCACAACCACCGACGAGAGACTGAACTGGCCGCCGATCGCCAGCCCCTGGATCAGCCGTGCCAGCAATACGAGCAGAGGAGCCGCAACGCCCAAGGTCGCATAACCCGGCGCCAGCCCCAGTATCAGCGTGCCCGCACACATCATTAGCATCACCAACGAAAGTGCCCGCGTACGTCCCACGCGATCCGCATAAATGCCGAGCAGAACCCCGCCAAGCGGTCTGACGAGAAAGCCAAGGGCGAATGTCGCAAGCGCAAGCGACATCGACACTACGCTGCTTCCCACGGAGAAAAACACCTCTGCGATGATCTTCGAGAAGTACACGTACGCCGTGAAGTCGAACCACTCGAAGCCGCTCCCGATCACCGATGCGACCAGTGCGCGGCGGACTTGCCTTAGGTCAGGTGCAGCGGGCGTTGATGCGCCTTCGTGTCCTGCTGGATTCATAGGTCATCTCCTCCTGCGCGCTGCCGCTAAAGAGCAGGCAAATAGCGCGATATGCACCGCCGGCCCGGGACGCGAATGCGCCCCGGGGCGAGAGAGCCTCGCGGATTAGCGAGCTTATTTTTTGGTATCGTTTGATGTTGTTGAACTAGCTGGACCGGCGCGCGCGCAGCACGCTTGCAAGGAAGTCCTGAACCGCGCTCACGGCCATCATGCCGTTATGTGGCACGTTATCCAGTTCATCCAGTTCAACACTGACCCCTGCCGCTTCGAATGAAGCCTTGAGCGTCCTGATACGCTCTGGACGAGTGGCGCCGGCGTCGTTCGCTCCCGGCATGTTATGACGGCCACCTTGCCGATGCGTGATTTCCCACGTTTCCAGATCCGCCTTGCCGACCACCATATGAACGGGCACGCGGCGCAACGCGTCGAGGTCGAATGCCTTGCCGAACTGCTGCTCGAAACCACGCAAGCCGACCCACCAGTCGCGGTTGATATCGAGCAGGGTCACCGAGCCCGGCGCACCGATTGACACGGCCCATAATTTTTCCGGATGCAGGTACGCAAAACGGTTTGCAAACTGCCCACCGCCTGAGAAGCCGAACAACGCGAACCGGTCGAAACGCTTGCCATAACGCTCGCTGATCTCGTCCACCATGTCGAGCAGCACGCGGTCATAGCGAATGTCGCCTTCAATCAGATGTTTGAAACCGTCCCGATTGCCGTCGCCGCGCACGCCGACCGGAAATAGCGGGCATAAAACGATGCAGTTGTTCCAGCGGCCAAATTCCGCAAACGCATCGCGGTAGTGGGCGAATTGACGCCCGGTTCCGTGCATGGCCACGACGAGTTCGACGTTATTGCCCGACTCGAGAATTGTTTCAGGCACGTACAACGTGTAAGCGAAACGCGGGTCGTTGCGCGACGCAAACACGGTTGTCGAACCAAGTTCGTAATACGCTTGTCCGCGATCGGCGGGTTTGTCCATGGACGAGGCGGGGGTTGCCTGAGACATGTCTGCAGCCTTGTAGTGGAATGGTTCACCGTACAATTGTGCAGGCGGTCATATTAAAAAACTATCTGATTTATATTTACACAAACTAAACTAAATCTTTAGTCTCGTCACGTTGGAATGCCATTGCCATGAGCACCATCCGGTTTTTGCGCACCTTCCTGGCCGTCGAAAAATACGGCTCCTTCGCTGCCGCCGCGGGTCGCGTTGCATTGACCCAGGCAGCGGTCGGACAGCAGATGCGTGCGCTAGAGGAAGAGTTCCGAAGGCCACTGTTCTACCGGTCAGGGCGGGTCATCACGCTGACCCCCGCCGCCCGCGTGCTGATCCCCCAGGCGCGCAAACTGATCGCGGCGTATGAGGCAATGCTGGCTGACGCGGACACGGGGCGCGAGATCGCCGGCAGCATTACCGTGGGCGCGATTGTTTCGGCCATGGGCTTTCTGTCGGAGAACCTGGTCAGTCTGAAAGCGCAGTATCCGGCACTCGATGTCCGGCTCGTGCTCGGTCATACCGGAGAGCTCGCGGAGCAGGTCAAGGCGTCCGAGATAGACGCCGCGCTTACCGTGCAGATACCGTACGAGATGCCTGTGAATCTTCAATGGACGCCGCTTTATGAAGAGCCGCTGATGCTGATTGCAAGCACGCGGGTTGCGACGGCACAGGCAGACGTCGCAACCTTGCTGAAGAGTCATCCGTTCATTCGCTTCGACCGGAGCTCGCCCACGGGAGCAAAAGTCGAGCAGACCTTGCGGCGCATGCGGATAAAACCCAAGGAGATTCTCGAGGTCAATTCAGTGGCCGCAATCATCGACCTGGTCCGGCAAAACGTGGGAATTTCCATCTTGCCCTTGCTTAAGCATGTGGCATGGGCGCGTGATCATTCGCTGATTGCACTACAACTTCCATACGGTCCGCTCAAGCGGGTAATCGGCATACTTGAAAATGACCGGCAGCTCGAGATTACGGCAGTAGTGCGTCAGAAGCTGCTGCAGGCATTGGCTTGAGTGACCTTGGATTCTTACGACGCATTGCCCGTGTCTTACCCATCCTTACTAACCCTAAAGGTCGGACCGCTAGAGTCGATAAGCTGAAGAGGCCGACAAAGAGGATGAGGGATTTGCTATGCAGATAGGCAATGCCGCGTCGTCGCTAACTTCGCAGCCGACGATATCGACTTCGAGTGCCGCGATTGACCAACGGTCCATATTGGACGACGACGTCGACCCGGCGCAAACGTCGCAAACGTCGCAAACGGCCCGACCGGCAGATGCCACGACACAGGATTCGGCCGTCACGATTTCGCCCGAAGGGACTGCAATGGCTAGTCAGGATGCAAGCAGTGACGAGGGTTCAGCATCGAACGTATCGGCGGTCAAATCGCTTGCGTACGGGACGCTCGGACTCGAACGTCCCGACCAGCCGCAACAGAATCGCAACGAGTTCTACACGGCTGGGAGATGGATCGCTGCGGGGCTCACAGTTGGAGGAATCATTTCGCTACTGGTTTGACGTTCGCTATATGGCCCAGTAAGCGGTGCCTACAAACCAAAGCCAAGTTGCGACTTGCCTAGCGCGGTCAGGTCGTCGGCAGTGGCTCGTCCGGTGAAGTCGACTTCGAAATGATCAGCCGGGAAGTCCGGCGGGCTTCTGCCCTCCAGAAAACTCGGCAACTGGCGTTTCAGGTATTCGTCGTTCTTGGCACATGCCGGCGCCGACGAGATGTACATCACGTTGCTATAGCCCTGACCCCGATGCGCGTCCTCGACCGCGTGGATCACATCGCTGTGCCAGAACACGGTGTCGCCCGCTTGCATCTGCGGGATTGATGAGAGCGCGTCGAACAAGGGTGCGTGATATTCCTGCTTGATCGACAACGCTCGCCCCGGCATGGCACCGCAGAGGTCGTCGTCGGCTACGTCGTCCTGAAGCGCGCGCAACAGGATATACACCATGGAGTTTGCGATTGGCACGAGTTGCAGCGTGCCGTCGCCCGGGCCTTGCGGCGTGAGCGCCGTCCAGCCCTGGAAAGTGCGGAACATCGAGCACACCGCCGGGGATGCAATCTCTTGAACGTCCGGTCTGAACGCAGCGTCGAACGGATCATATTGACGCCAGTTTCCATCGAAGACATGCCGGTACACCTTGCGGAAATTACCTTCTATCCAGCGTTCAACCGAGCCCCCATCGCAATGAGCGGAGAGGCCGAGCGACGCGGACCCCGGCGGCCTGCGACGCAGACGGTCGGCATAGACAGGAACGTGATCAGGATCGAAGTGCACGCGTCCTTCGCTCTCGCTGCGCCACAGCCGGTTCAGGAAGATTCGTGCGGTTGTCAGAGAGGGCGCCTGGCGCGCAAGCACCTGCGGCTTTGACCAGTAGATTCCGTAGATCTGTGGCTTGCTGGACGCCAATTGGCCAAAGTATTTGTCTTCCGCGCGGTTTTGCAGGCGTGTGTCCAGATCATTGCGCTCGACGTAGTTCGCAATGTCACGGTCCCAGCTTTCAACCTGCACGGCGTCGAACACATTGCGAATCACGCATGCGCCTCGCGCCTTGATGAGCTTGACCTGTTCAGCGGTCACGCGCTGTCCGGCAATATCGGAAAACTGAATCTCGGGGATGACGGCTTCGCCGCGATTGCGTTGTTCGGTAATGAGCTTTGCCTCGGCGATGATCGCTTGTTCGACGTCGGCGAAAACCTGCCGATAATTCGGCAATTGTTCGCGCAACTCTCGTTTGGCCTGGCGAATCGCGGCGGGTAGATCGTCAATTATCAGTGCAGTCATGGCTGTCTCCGTATGGGTATTGACATGACCGAAGCATATGCCGCACGCGTTCTTCGTGGTGATACTATCCAGACAACTACTTTGCTTGTTCAGCCATGAATGCGCAGCTATGAAGCCAGCATACGAACATGTCGAGTTCGGCAGCAACTGTTCCGTCCGGATCTACCACCGGCGGCTTTCTCGCATTCCGTTCGAGTGGCATCACCACCCGGAATACGAACTGACGCTGACAATGAACAGTCACGGGAAGCGCTACATTGGCGATTCAGTGGCCACCTACGGGTCTGACGACCTCGTGCTGGTGCCGCCGGATCTTCCGCACACGTGGGCGTCGAACCGCTCTATTGAGCCGTCCTCGCCACAGGTAGCAATCGTGATCTGGTTCGACGGTGAGTGGGCTCGGCGACTCGCGGATTGTTGCCCGGAATACGAACCGCTGCGCAAGTTGTTGCGCAGGGCGGCTTGCGGACTGGCGTTCGAACCTGAGGCGGGAGGCGCGATGCGCGAGCGTATGGGCGAACTGCTGTCGAGCGCGGCCCGCGAACGTCTTGCTGCCTCGCTGGATATCCTGTGCATGCTCGCCGACTCAGCGGGCGAACCGCTCGCGTCGCCCAGCGCTTTCAACGACCGAGAGGGTGGGCCTTCCGGCCATGAGCCCGAACGCATCAACCGGGTGCTTTCGCTGATAGAAGCACGTTTCGCCGAACCTTTGCGGCTATCGGAACTGTGTGCGGCTGCGAGCCTTTCGGAGCGCTCACTCGCGCGCTACTTCGCTCAGCACATGGGCGAAAGCGTGGGCCAGTACATGACACGCGTGAGGATCGGGCATGCTTGCAGAATGCTGAGTGACACATCGTTGCCTGTTTCTGTCATTGCGGCACGGTCCGGATTTGCGAATGTTTCCAACTTCAACCGGCAGTTCAAGACGGTGAAAGAAACGACTCCCGCGGCGTATCGCCGGGAGTTTGCCGGGGCTGGCGTTCCGGATGACGACGATGTTGCCCGGCTAACCGAACGCTCTCCATCGCTTCGAAGAAAACAGATTGATAAGGATAGCGAATAGAGCAGGGTGTTTACGCACTCGCGACGTGGGTGATTCGGTGCCCGCTCTGGTACATTTGGTCCGACGGGCGAGGCTCACGCGGAGAGCCTGCCCGGCCCAAAGAGGGAACGAATCCCGTAGCTTACTTCGCTCGTTTTGGCTTCGCCTTTGCCTTTGCACTGGATGTATTGAGGGCGATAGCCGCACCAATAAGCGTCTTGAACGCCGCCGGGTTGACCTCCTCGCCCTCATGGATATCAATCGCGCGCCTCGTGTTCCCGTCGAGGCTCGAGTTGAAGAGCTTGGACGGATCCTTCAACGAAGCCCCCTTGGCGAAGGTCAATTTCACTACCGACTTGTAGGACTCGCCGGTGCAGATGATCCCGTCGTGCGACCATACCGGCGTACCCATCCACTTCCACTCCTCCACGACGTCCGGGTCTGCGTCTTTAATGAGCTCGCGCATCCTGCTCAAAGTCTCTCCGCGCCAGTCGCCAAGGTCGGTGATTCTTTTGTCAATCAACTCAGATGCCGGCTGGCCCTCGGTCGAATCCGACTTTTTCATGTTTTCCTCCTAAGACTTCCAGACGCTTCCAGATTTCGGGGCAAGCCTTTCCCTGCGCTCGGAGAGTTGAACGTCGTCCCCTTGCGCGCGCCGGGCTTCAGATTCCAAATTGCTTCGCATACTCGGTGTTCAAGCGCGGCCAACCGAATTTCATTGCTTCACCGCCGACGATACGTCCGATAGGTTCGTCCGCCACGAGCCGGTCGAGCACATCGAGACAGATGTGCCAGCCGGCTGCACCCATCGATATGAAACCGCGATCAATGTTATGCCAGAGCGTAAGACGCGTGCCGTCGCCTAGCGGCTCAAGTTGCCATCGCATGTCATTTTCGCCCCAACGATACTCAAGCAGGTTCGGCGCGTCGGCGCGTGTCACGTGCGTGTCCGAGATGTTCGGCGTCGGCATTCCGACTGTCGAAAGCTTGACGGGGCCGACAGACGCGAGGCTTCGGTCCGCATCGAACGGCGCCCATTCACGCAGACTGGCCGGATCGGTCAACGCTTTCCACACCTTCTCGGGCGGATGGCGCAACTCGCGCACGAGGATCAGTGTCCACTTTTCTCCATCCTTTCGGACTTCGGCGCCGGCGGCTGGGCCTGGCATATATTCGTCGCGGTTGCTCATCGGTTTTTACCCTTTGTGCGTGGTACAGGATCCATCTGATCAAGGTGGCGTTCCAGAGCGTCGACGTGGACCGACCAGAATTGGCGGAATGGAGCGAGCCAGGCGTCTATCTCCATCAGTGGTTCCGGTTTGATCCGGTAAAGACGCCGCTGCGCGTCGACGCGCGATTCCACGAATCCGGCCTCTCGAAGCACCCGCAGATGCTTTGAAACCGAGGGCTGCGAGAGGTTTAACTTCTCCTCGATATCACCCACGGACCGCTCGGAAGTTGCGAGCAGACTCAGGATGGCGCGGCGGCTAGGCTCGGCGATGATGGCGAATGTCGATTCCATTTCTTATATATACGCCGTGAAGTATATACGTGTCAAGCCATGCGAATGTGGGCGGTGCGATTTAGCGTGCTGTTCTTCATGACGCTCTTATTCGGCGTGGCGATGAGTCGACCCAATACGCCCACTTTGAGGCACTCAATCAAATGCGACGGATGGCCGCTTTCCTCGCGCTTTAACACAGACCGCGCGTATAGTCGCATCGGTTTTAAATCACATTCTCCCGCCAATCTTACGAAGGAAAACCTGTATGGCAGACCGCGAAATTATTGTTCCCGACCGGATGCAAGCCATTGTCGAACGCGCGGGTTACGCGCCCGCTGTAAAAGTAGGAGCCACGGTATTTTGCGCGGGGCAGGTCGGTCGTACACCCGAACTGGAAGTGATCAGCGATCCCGAGGCACAGTTCCTCGCATGCTGGGAAAACCTGCGACTACTACTCGATGCAGCCGGCTGTACTTTTGAGGACGTGGTCGACATGACGACGTATCACGTGCAGATGAGTGTCCACATGCCGATCTTTCGTGAGGTTAAAAACCGGGTGTTCCCGAAGGGCATGTGTGCCTGGACTGCAATTGGTGTGTCGGAGTTGGCGCACCCTGGCTTGCTGGTCGAAATCAAATGCGTGGCATTACAACGAAACGCGTAATGCTTGAATGCTGGTGAACCATCGGCGTTCTGCAGCTCGTTGTATCTTCTCGAATGTCTCTGTGGGGTCATCGGCTTAGGAGCTTCATCACTAGACCGAATGTGGCCGATTGCGGGCATTCGACACCGCCACTTAGATCGTGGAGAATCGACTGCACTTTTCTAGCGGAGGCGTCATGCATATCGAGCCATTTCAGATTTCCGTGTCCGATGTTGAGATCGACGATTTGCGCCGGCGTTTGCGCGACAGCCGGTGGGCACCCATGACTCCGTCTGAGCCGTGGCAACAAGGCATAGACACCACATGGCTGCGCGAATTGGTGAGCTATTGGGCTGACAGCTTTGATTGGCGGGCTGCCGAACGCGGTCTGAACCAGCAACCTCAATTCATGGCCGACGTGAATGGTCAGCGCGTTCACTTTGTTCATCGGCGTGGTGTTGGACCCAAGCCCTATCCATTGGTCATCACGCACGGCTGGCCGGGATCGTTCTTCGAATTTCACGCGTTGGCTGATCTCTTGTGCGACCCGGCTGCATTCGGTGCGGACCCGAACGATGCCTTCGACGTCGTGATTCCTTCACTTCCGGGGTTTGCGTTTTCGCCGGCGCCTGCCGCCCCTGGCACTTCGGCATTTCAGGTGGCCGATCTGTGGGCATCGTTGATGCGAGGTCTTGGGTACGAGCGATTTGGCGCTCAGGGTGGTGACCTTGGCGCGGGGGTATCGATCGCGCTCGCCTTGCGGCACTCCCAGGTAGTCGATGGCATTCATCTCAACTTTCTGCCGGGCTCGTATGAACCCGCAATCGATGCCGCGAATTCGCCGCTTACTGTCGATGAACAAAACTTCCTTCGAGAGAAGGGTGAGTGGGCTGCGCTTGAGGGCGGTTATGCGCATATGCACGGCACGCGGCCACAGACGTTAGCCGCGTCGCTTAACGACTCGCCGGCCGGGCTGGCTGCGTGGATCGGGGAGAAGTTTCGAGCGTGGAGCGATTGCGACGGGGTTATCGAGCGTAGATTTTCGAAAGATGAATTGCTTACCGATTTATCGCTCTACTGGTACACCCAGAGCATTGGTACATCCATTCAAATGTACTGGGAAAACCGGTTGCAGCCCATGCGTTTGGCCGCCGGACAACGGGTATTGCCGCCGGTGAGCTTCGCGCACTTCCCGAAAGAGATTAACCATCCGCCGCGCACATGGCTGGAACGAGTGTTCAATGTCGAGCAGTGGACCGACATGCCGCGTGGCGGCCATTTCGCGGCAATGGAAGAACCTGAACTCCTCGCGGCCGACATTCGTCGCTTTTTCAGGCGCTTCCGGGAGTGAGATTGGTTAAGAATCGCTCTTTCAGCGGGATGCTTTCTGCGTTTCCCGACAGACCGTTGTTCGAGACGATAAAGGCCGTTCAAGGGGAACTCCCGCAGTACGTTCGGGTAGCTCGGGTCGCCCTTAGCGAGCGCTGTGCGAGCTACCCAATGCGAGGCATGTTCGGGCCGTGCTCGTAGGCACGCCGCTCGGGTCGTCCGATCGTTATTATCCCGCTAAACCGTTGCGGATCGCGAACGCTGCAGCCTCCGTGCGATTGGCGGATTCGGTCTTGGCCAGGATCGCCCGAATGTGGTTGGCGACCGTGTTCGGGCTCAGGAACAGCCGCTTGGCGATTTCGCGATTTCCGAGCCCGCTCGCCACCAGTCGAAGCACCTGAGCTTCGCGCGCGCTCAACCCCGCTGGACAAACCGGCGATGACGCAGGCCCGATCGAGCGTCGTAACTCGTCGATTCGCTCGGTCAGCGTGCGCATGCCCATGCACACCGCCGCAGCCCGTGCGTCCTCCAGCAGCGCGCTCGCGCCGTCGCGGTCACCATCGGCGTTGCGGGCCAGCCGCATCGAGGCATAGCGCAAGCGTGTATGCGCGAGCGCAGGGGATGCTCCCTGCCGGAAGTTCAGCGCCAACGCAGACTCGAAGTGACGCTGAGCGTCTTGCCATTTGCGCTGTGTCGTGGCGAGCAAGCCGAGCAGCGAAGCCGCGGCGCCGAAGCATCCAACCGTCGTCCCAATGAGGAGATTGCGGCCGTCGTACGGCAGCAGCATTGCATACAGGACATCCGCCCGTTTCTTGTCATCGAGCCGGGCGCACACCTGGGCCAGATACGCCAGACTCGCCGCGCGTAAGCCGTCATGGCGGACAACCGCAAAGTCATCCGCCGCGAGCGCCTCGAACTCGCTGCGCGCCTCGTCGAGCAGATCGATCTCCGCGTAGAGCAGCGCCAGACCGGGGCGCCACATCCCCGCCTTGGGCATCGCGTTCACGAAGGCCCGCACGAGCGGCGCCAGTTCGCGCAGGCGGCCCTGTTCGCATCGCAGCGTGAACATCTGCATGCCATAGACGCCAGGCGCATCCAGCCCCGGCATGCGGCGGCCGATCTGCAATGCCTGCGCGATCAGGCGTTCGGCGTCGTCGAACCGT
The DNA here is from genome assembly GCF_011493005.1 of Caballeronia sp. SBC1. Classification (NCBI taxonomy): domain Bacteria; kingdom Pseudomonadati; phylum Pseudomonadota; class Betaproteobacteria; order Burkholderiales; family Burkholderiaceae; genus Caballeronia; species Caballeronia sp. SBC1. The sequence continues at coordinate 881,169 of NZ_CP049157.1, read as the reverse complement.
CCCTCGAATAGTGCAAAAGTTGCGCGCGATGTAGCAGCCACGTAGCGCAAGAACGGCTGACGCAGTTCTGCCGCCCGGTGCTCGAATTTCTCGAGCCGCTCAAGCCAGGTCGAAAGGTCACCCAGTTCCATCAACTCGAACAGCTGCCACGCTTGCGCGTCGAGCGCGTACAGGATATTGCCCTCTCTTTCGGCCAGACGAAGCGCTTCATCAATATCCCGCAACCGCTCCGCGCTGCGCTCGGGCTGCCAGCGCGCGGATAGGGTCGCGACCAGCGTCGCAACAAGCGTCCCCGTGTCGCCACTGCGTCGCGCCATAGCTACGGCCTGTTCGCGCACGATCGCGGCCTGGGCATCCTCGCCGCTGAAAATCAGCGCTCGCGCAAGCGAGCTCAGCAACTGCGCCTTGGCGGTGCTGTCACCGCTGGCCTGGGCGGCGAGCGCCTCGCGCAGCAGCCGAGCAGCCGCTTGGCCCGAAAGCCCCGGAGCCCAAGTGGCGGTCTCGAAGCCGAGCGCCGCTCTCGTCATCTGGTCGATTTCGTTCGAAGCACTGGCAAGTGACATCGCCTGTTCAAACGCTTCGCGCGCCTGCAGATATTCGCCAGTGGCTGTCAGCGATTCGCCGAGTGCGTTGAGCAGCCTGATCGTCAACACCGGATCGCGGGCATTCATTGCGCCTGCCGCCTGAAGCGCGAGCCGGTAATAGCGGGCCGCCTCCTCATGGGCGAGGAGCCGGGTCGCGCGTTCGGCGGCGCGCCGCGCGATGTCGGTCGCGCGACCAGCGTCCGCGCCGGGCAGCGCGCTGGTGTAATGGTGCGCAAGCGCGGGCAAATGGCGATCCGCGTCGTCCTTATATCGTTCTTCAATTGCCTGCGCGACTTGCAAATGCAGGCCGCTGCGAGTGGGTATCGCAATTTCGTCGTACAACGTATCGCGAATCAGTGCGTGCGAGAACTGGAACCAGCCCGGCTGCTCGGCCGGTTCGAGTACATGGGCATGCAGGGCTTCCTCGATCGTGTTTTGCAGGTTTCGGGCAAGCGTTTCGTCCAGCACGCGCCGCAGCAACTGGAGTTCAAACGTCCGGCCGATCAGCGCGGCGTATTCGAGCACACAGTTTGCCTGCGGCGACAGCCGGTTCAAACGCCGGCCGATCACTTCCCTTACCCCTTCGGGAATGCGGATCGACGCAAGCGCGCGCGGCGCTGCAGCCCGTTCTTCTGCGCGGCGCCCCAGCACGCCCTCCTGAATCAGCAGGCTGGTCGTTTCGGCGATGAACAACGGGTTGCCTTCTGTCTGGCTGAAGATCCCGTCGAGGAGAGGCGGTGTGAGACCCGCACCGCCGCTTTGCGCGATCAGCGTCGCAGTGTCCTGACGATTGAGTCCGGCCAGGCGAAAGCGGTGGAAATGGCCGTATCGGGCGAGGTCACCAAGCGTGACCGACAGCGGATGCTGGCGGCCCAATTCGGTATCGCGATAGGTGGCGAGCAGCAGGATGTGGCTGTCCGCGATCTCGGCGGCGAAGAACTCGAGCATCCGGAGCGACGACGCGTCGGCCCAATGGAGGTTGTCGATGATCAGCAGCAGCGGTTCGGTCGCGGCGGCCACTTTCCAGAAACCCGCCATTGCGTCGAAGAGACGGAAGCGCTGCTGCTGCGGATCGGGCGTCGGCAGCAAGGGCGCCAGATTCGTGAACCGGTGCCTGATCTCGGGGAGAATCTCAGCGATGGGCGCGGCCGCAGCGCCCAACGTGGCCCGCAGTTCGTCGTCGTCATGGCGTTCGAGCCAGACGCGCATGATCTGCAACCATGGCCAATACGGCGGCGCGCCCGGCTCCTCATTGCAACGCCCCCAAAGCGCACGCACGCCGGTCGCGCGGCGGGCCAGGGTCTGTGCGGTGTGCGACTTGCCGATGCCGGGCTCGCCGACCAGCGCGACGATCGCACCTTGGCCGCTGACCATTCGTCCGAGCAAATCAGCGAGCGCGGCGAGTTCGGTTTCGCGGCCGACGACCAACGCCCCCGCTGTCTCATCAGCCGCATGCGCCGTGAGGCACGCGCCGCAGGCGTCGCAAAAGCGGGCGTCCGGACGATTGTCCCGGCAGCATAGGGGGCACTGCATCCTTCCCGCCTCCGATTACCTAGATGAATGCCTCGGGTCGCAACTCGCTGACTTCCACCACCACGTCGGCCGGCAGGCCGGCGAGCCTGGCGGCTTCGCGAATCGCATCAGCATTGGGTGCCTCATAAAGGCAGTAGGTTTTCCGTCGGTCCGCCGACAAGAACGAGAACAGCCAGTTGACGCCGTTCACGTCATTGATTTCCTTGAGCGCGGCGGCACCGGCGGCGTCCAGCTTCAGTTCCTCAGCGAACTGGCGTTCGATCAGAAATAGCGACATTGATTCCTCCGGTCTGGCTGGACGCTTGAGACAAGCGGTGTTTACGTTGTAGTGATGCCCCCGCGGCGCGTCAAGCTCATGCCTGCGTCATCGTAGCCAGAACTGACTAATGAACCCGGCGGCCGCTGAGTTCCAATTTGATCAATCCTGTGGATGGTCCGCCGCCGATCTCGCGCCTATTCTCAATGTCATACAAGAAGGGAGGAAATCGACATGTTCACGGACAACGACCTGATGGCCTATCGTGCCAGCCTTCGCGGCAACCTCGTCCAGCCATCCGACGCCGGCTATGACGACGCCCGCAAGGTTTTCAACGCGATGATTTCGAAGCGTCCGAAGCTGATCGCGCAATGCGCGGATGTCGCGGACGTGATCGCCTCGGTGAACTTCGCGCGCGAGCACCAACTGCTGCTGGCCGTGCGGGGTGGCGGGCATAACGGCGGCGGTCTCGGCGTCTGCGACGACGGCCTCGTGATCGACCTTTCCGGGATGCGGGGCATCCGCGTCGACCCAGCGGCGCACACCGTCCGCGCGGAAGGAGGCTGTCTGTGGCGTGACGTCGATCATGCGACGCACGCGTTCGGGCTCGCTGCACCGAGCGGAATCATCAGCTCGACCGGCGTTGGCGGCCTGACGCTCGGCGGGGGCATCGGCCATTTGACGCGCCGCTTCGGACTCTCGATTGACAATCTGCTGTCGGCCGACGTGGTGCTCGCCGACGGAAGCCTCGTCACCGCGAGCGAGCGCAGCAACGCCGATCTTTTCTGGGTGTTGCGCGGCGGCGGCGGCAATTTCGGCGTGGTCACTTCCTTCGAGTTCCGGCTGCATGCGGTATCGACTGTCATTGGCGGTCCTACACTTTGGCCGATGGAGCGCGCGGCGGAAGTCATGCGGTGGTACCGCGCGTTCATGGCCGATGCACCGGAAGAACTCAACGGCTTTTTCGCGTTCATGACCGTGCCGCCGGTGGCGCCGTTTCCGGAGCCGCTGCACCTGCAAAAAATGTGCGCCGTGGTCTGGTGCTGGACTGGAGACCCCGCGATGGCCGAGGCCGCCTTTGCGCCCGTGCGGGCGACCGCCCCCGCGCTGCACGGCGTTCAGGAGATGCCGTTTCCGATGCTGCAAAGCGCATTCGACGGCCTCTACCCACCGGGGCTGCAATGGTACTGGCGCGCCGATTTCATCGACGAACTGTCTGACGAAGCGATTGCGCTGCACGTGCAACACGCCGCCCGGCTGCCGACGATGCACTCGACGATGCATCTCTATCCGATTGACGGAGCCGCACACCGGGTGGGTCGCAACGAGACCGCGTTCAGTTACCGCGATGCCCGTTGGGCAGCGGTGTATGTTGGTGTCGACCCCGATCCGGCGAACGTGGAACGGATCAGTACCTGGGCTCGCGATTACCAGAGCGCATTGCATCCTTACTCGGCCGGAGGTGCGTACGTGAACTTCATGATGGAAGAGGGGCAGGATCGGGTGAAGGCCAGCTTCCGGGACAACTATTCGCGGCTGTCCTCGATCAAGCGAGACCTGGACCCCGGCAACCTTTTCCGCGTGAACCAGAACATCCTGCCAACGTAGCGCGCGTGAGGGAGGCTGCTTCCGGATGATTTCCGGGTGATATCTGGATTGGCTCCCACCTCAGGACAACAACGTCGCGAGTGCAGCGAGTTAACCGACGACCGCTTTCAGAGCGAAGTGGTCGATCGAACGTCTGCATAATTCAGCGGTCGTGGTAGATCGCAAGCCAGACGGTTTGCTCTTTGGCATGCGTCCACGCAACGCGATGCCGGCAATGCGGCTCGATCAGCAGGTAGTCGCCGGGACGCATGTCGTGCAGCGTCGAGTCCTCTTCGAACTCGAGCACGGCCGCGCCCGACAGCAGTGCAACCCATTCGGCACGCGAATCGTCGTACCAGAAGCCTGCGGGACTCGCGTGTCCCATCGACACGATCCGCTCCACGTTCAGGCGCTGCCCCGTGATGAGCATGTCGATCCGTTCTTCGTCGTCGCGCTTCGCTTCGAAGCTGAACAGGTTACCGGTTTGAAGTTGCATGGCTCGACCTCACGTCGACTTTCACTTCAGGACGCCAGGTGACTGACAGTTCGCCGTCAGTCGCCGATACGGCTACATGCTGGCGTTTTCGACAACGCGGCCTTCTGCGCGCCAGCGGAGCATACCGCCAGAGAGGTTGGCAACGGCCTGGAATCCTGACTGCCTGAGTATGACCGTAGCTTGCGCTGAACGCCCGCCTGCCCGGCAGACCGTCACGATCGGCCGTTCTTGCACGAGTTCGCCGGCGCGCCCCGCCAGGTCGCCGAGTGAAATGAGTCTGGCCCCGGGAATGCGCCCCAGCGGTCCATCGAACTCATCAGGCTCGCGCACGTCGAGGATCTCGACCGAACGGAGATTTTCCTCGAGCCATTGAGGATTGATTTCCCAGATGCCTGCAAAGGAGTACGTCAGCGGCGCCCAATCGGGCTCCGCCACCTGCAGGGGGTAGCTCGCGGCCATACCGCATTTCAGGTTCGCCGGTACCGCAACGTCGATCTGCTTTGGATGCGGCAAGTGCAGGTTCGTCATGTATCCCGTGAAGTCGCCTTCGCACAGTTCACCGCCAAGGCGCGGATTGAAGCGCCGCTCCTCGCCGACACTCGTCACCGTCAAACCGCGGTAATCGTGGGCCGGGTAGAGCAAGCATGCCTCGGGTAGCGTGAAAACCTGATTGTGAATCGCCCGGAACATCGCGTGCGGGTCACCACCCTGAAAATCCGTCCGGCCTGTGCCCCTGATCAACAGGCAATCGCCGGTAAACGCCATGGTCTCGTTGTCCAGCACGAGGCTGATGCATCCATTCGTGTGGCCCGGTGTCGCACGCACGACCAGATACCTTGAGCCGAACCGGCACTTGTCGCCATCGCTCAGATAGCGGTCCGCGCCTTCGGCGCCGCTTGCGGCCGATATCGCAATCTGGCTGCCCGTGCGGCGGTTCAGCATCCATGCGCCGGTCACATGATCGGCATGGACGTGGGTGTCGATCGTGTAAAGCAGGCGCAATCGAAGCTCTTCCATGAGTGCGGTATCCCGGCGTACCTGCTCGAATACGGGGTCGATCAGCACGCCTTCTCCCGCTGCGCCGTCGGCAAGAAGATACGTGTAGGTGGACGATTGCTGGTCGAATAGCTGCCGGAAGATCAACACGATTTTGCTCCGTCGCCTGCATCTTTGAGGCGCTTGAGGATGGCCACAGGAGACTTCGTCGAACCATCCTGAGAGCCGTTTAATGGGTTGGTGCCAAAGGTCCGGGCACATACGCACCCGGACTCAGTTCGCGCGCCGGGACCCAAATTACCCGGTGCTCGCCGCGCCACTCAACGAGCAAATTACTTCGGTTGTGCCACGTAGCGGAGGTAGGGTTTCACGGTCTTGAAACCCTGCGGATATTTCCGCATCGCGTCATCGTTTGAGACGGACGTCGGAATGATGACGTCTTCACCCGGTTTCCAATTCACAGGCGTCGCTACCGTGTGCTTCGCGTTAAGTTGCAGCGAATCGAGCAGACGCATCACCTCGTCGAAATTACGGCCTGCGCTCATCGGGTACACGAGCATGGCTTTGACTTTCTTATCAGGCCCGATGAGAAACACTGAGCGTACGGTCGCGTTATCCACGGCGGTGCGTGGGCCACCGCTCGCGTTCGGGTGAATCATGTCGTAAAGCTTCGCGACGGTCAGGTCCGAATCGCCAATCATCGGGTAGTTGATGGCGTGTCCCTGCGTCTCTTCAATATCCGCTGCCCACTTCTGATGGTCGCTGACGGGATCGACGCTGAGTCCGATAATTTTTGTGTTGCGCTTATCGAATTCCGGCTTGAGGCCCGCCATGTATCCGAGCTCAGTCGTGCAAACGGGTGTGAAATCCTTGGGGTGCGAAAACAGGATCGCCCAATGGTCGCCGATCCATTCGTGAAAATGGATCGTTCCTTCAGTCGTTTCAGCAGTGAAATCCGGCGCTTCTTCCCCTAATCGAATCGGCATCATCATTCTCCATGGAGCGGGTGCACCAGGGGACGTGTACCGCTTGTCGGAGCGTCGGTCCCCGGGCTGCCTTGGCATTTAGTCAGGCGATTGGTTTGATTCAAGATTGGCCTCCGGCTCGTTAAACCGTATCGGGCTGGAGGACCGTCTGCGGGTGCAGCGAATTCAGAGGCTCTCTCCAATAGCCATGATCCAGGACAAATAGGCAGGTGCGCTGCGAGCCCCTCTTATAGCGTAGAACAAAAAAGACGTTCACTCTGGCCATCCTGCTGGGTGAATCCGCCGTGGTGGCGACCAGTTCGCTGGCATTCGAACGAAACAGAATCTGCCATCTTGCTTTGCGAGGCTCCTGCCAATCATCGACGGGCGCAAACCCGTCAGCCTATGTCTTGCGCTTCGTTGGCGAGCGTTCTGTGTCTTCACTTTGCATCGCCGCACTACCTTTGGCGAGTACCTCTGTGAGCGAACAGCGCAACAGATCGATAGCCCGTATGAGCCGTCCGGGGATGGAGCCATGAACGAACCACACATCGACTCCCGTGCGAAAGTCGGTGGTCTCTATCACCTGGAGCGCCGGACGATGCGCCGTGCGTTCCAGCATGTCTGGCGTGACGAGTCCGATACCGAGTCCACGCGCGACCAGCGACAATTGCAGCTCCGATCCAAACGCTTCAACGGCAACATTAAATGGCACTCCCGCTGCCTCGATTGCACGTCTTAACACCGAGCGCATCCCGCAGCCATCCTGATTGAGCACCCATTGGTAACGCGCCAGATCGGCCAGTTTTATCGGCGTGTCGGGCAGGCCGAGGGCGCGCGCTGCCACGATCACGGTCGGCAGGCTTGCGAGGAGCGTAGTGCGCAACGTCTCGGGTGGTGCGAAGCCCGGCGGCATCATCACGATCGATGCATCGAGCGAGCCCCGTTCCACACTCTGCAACAGAGCCGGCGACCAACCCGCTGTTACGCGCAGCGTAAGTCGCGGAAAAGCGCCTCGCAGGAGGTCGACTGGTTTTTCGAGCGCCACTTCGGCCAGAAACGGCGGCATTCCAATTCTCAACTCGCCGGATGGCTCGCTTTCGGGAGAAGCCACCACCATCAGATCGTCCACCGCGCGCAATACGGTGCGCGCCAGCGCGACCACCTCGTTGCCCGCGGCGGTCGGCTTGAGCGGCTTGCTTTGGCGATCGAGCAATTCCACACCCAGCATGGTTTCAAGGTTTTGCACGCGCCGGGTCAACCCAGGCTGCGTGAGATGAAGTTTTTCTGCCGCGCGCACCATCGAACCGCTGTCGACAACTGCAACGAACGCTTGTAGATCACGGGTATTCAAACGGGTGCTCCAATGGGCATTAAAAATTAATCCGCATAATCATTATCAACATATTTCAATTGTCGCATAGTAGATGCGTCACTAGGATGGGTTCTCAAATCCCGTTTGAGAACCCCTTCGATGAATCCATCCGCAGAAAGTCCCGCCCGTGCCATCGCGACGCAGGAAGCTGACAACCCGCACAGACTCACCGGGCCGCTGACTGTCTTCTTCGCGACGGCAGTCGGCGTGATCGTGATGAATCTCTTTGCCGCGCAAACGCTGACCGGTGCGATCAGCCGCAGCTTGCATCTCGCGCCCGAGTTCGCCGGCCTCGCCGCCATGCTGCCGCAACTCGGCTACGCCGTCGGCCTGGTGCTGCTCGTGCCGCTGTGCGACCTGCTGGAGAACCGGCGGCTGATCGTGCGCACACTGGCGTGCGGCGCCGGTTTTCTCGCGGTCGCGATGCTCACTGACTCACGCGTATTGTTCCTGGTCGCTGTATTCCTGGCCGGCGCTGCATCCAGCGTGATCCAGATGCTGGTGCCAATGGCCGCTTCGATGGCGCCGGAAAGCCACCGCGGACGTGCAGTCGGCAACGTGATGAGCGGCTTGATGCTCGGCATCCTGTTGTCGCGTCCGGCCGCCAGCGTGATTGCCGGGTCGGTTGGCTGGCGTGCCTTTTACGGGTTTGCGGCGGTGATCGATGTACTACTCGCTGTTGTCCTGTACATGAAACTGCCTGCCCGCGTGCCGGCCATCCCGACGCGTTATCCGGCACTCCTGTACTCGCTCTGGACGTTGATGCGCACGGAGCCTGTGTTGCAACGGAACGCGGTATCGGCGGCGTTGGTGATGGGCGCGTTCAGCGCGTTCTGGACGGCGATCGGCCTGCGGCTCGTGCAGCCGCCATTCAGCTTCGATATGAACGGCATCGCCCTGTTCGCGCTCGCCGGCGCGGCGGGTGCGGTCGTGACGCCGCTCGCCGGCCGCGCAGGCGACCGTGGGTCGGGTCGCAAGACGTTGCTTGCCGGCCACCTGACGATGCTCCTTGCGCTGGTGGCAATCGGCGTAGCAGGCGCGGGTTGGGGGGGCTTTTCGGCGAGCGCGCATCCCGTACTGGCGGTTGCGATGCTCGTCGCGGGCGCAGCCGCGCTCGACGCAGGCGTTGTCACTGACCAGACCTTGGGCCGGCGTGCGATCAACCTGATGGATCCTGCCGCGCGCGGAAGGCTGAACGGTTTGTTCGTCGGCGTGTTTTTTGTCGGCGGCGCGCTGGGTGCCGCGCTCTCCGGTGCTGCGTGGTCGATGGCCGGCTGGACGGGTGTGTGCGTAGTGGGATTCGCCTTCACCGGCCTCGCTTTCGTTCTCCGGCTGACCAGGCCAGTTGAGGAGGCGAGTTAGAAGGGCAACGGCCGGCATTCTTGGAAAGGTCCGGGCATGCAAGTCATCCGCAGAAACCGGGCAGCTAGAGATCTCCACCGTGACCGTCCGAATGAGCGATTTTCGGCACGCATCGGACCTCCTCCGTCGCCGCAGGTATTCGTGCCGGCGCAAGCGAGCGGGCGTTCGTCATCGACGCACCAACTGGAACGTCGCATTACTCCTTACCCGAATCTGCGTGTCCGATCCGGGTAAGGTGGAACGTGCGCCGCAACTCGAAGCCAAGACGTTCATACAGCGCGATCGCGGATTGGTTGTCACTGAATACGTGCAGGAATGGAGTCTCCCCACGTTGCTCGATTTCCCTGCACAAGAGATTCACGAGCCGGCCAGCAAAGCCCCGGCCGCGCCAGTCGTCATCCACGCAAACCGCGCTTATCTCAACGTATCCGTCGAGGCGCATGCGTTCACCTGCCATCGCAACCAGACGTCCCCGGTCGCGAATGCCGATGTAATTGCCCATCTCGTGCGTTCGCTTACCGAACGGACCCGGCTTGGTCTTCTGGGCCAGATCGAGCATGTCTTTCGCATCGGCGTTGCTTAAGCGAATCACGTCCTGATCGCCCGTACCCCTGGCTTCGTGGCGAGTGGCGACCATCTGATGGATCACGCCCATGCGCTCTGCTCGCAGGGCGTCGATTGGAGCGACAGGGTCGGAGGACAGCAATGCTACCTGCTCATGGGGCAGCAGGAGCGCGTGGAGCGCCTCGTAGGCCGCAGGGGCCTCGTACTCGACGGCGGCAAACGGAGCCACGTCTGGGTGGAAGCGGCGGGCAAGCAGATCACCTTGGCGCAGATGCGCCTGCCTGCCTGTCAGGGCCGCCCAGATCGGGCGATCGAGGCTGGATTGTGTTGAATGGTTCATGCCGGTTCCTTTTGCCAGCCCTGCTTCCTGTTGGACATCAAGCGGCGTTCATCAGCATGCCGAGCGGTGCAAGCGGTCCGACTTGCATCAAGTCGAACGTCAGGAGGTTGTCCCGGCCGAGCGGCAACGCCCTCAGAAGCTTGTCGGCCTCGTCGACCGAGTCCACGTTCATCAAGAAAATAACGCCCTTCATTGCGTCCCGTAACCAGAATTGCTCCATCTTCCCGTCAAGGTAGAGCTGCAACGTTGCCGGGACTTCCTTCGGCATATAAGCCTGTTGTTGCTCGGGGGTAAGCGGCTTGAGTGTGCCAATCGCCATGACTTTCATTGTCTGCTCCAGTTACGAAGGTTGATCTGGGTGCCGTCCGAGGAACGCGGACCCGTTGCGTTCGGATTGAGGACCACTCTAGACAGGAACGTGCCTGCGTACTATTGTCGTAAATGACATTTTTGAGGTCATTTACGACATGAAGCTGACTGTTCTCGCCCTCGATGGAGTGTTCGACACGGGGTTCTCCGCGGTGCTTGACGCTTTCACCACCGCGAACGATCTGGCCGCGATGCAGCAGCCCGGCGTCGGCCCGCATTTTGAAATCGATGTGATCGGTATGCGGCGCGATGTGCGGACTGCGTTGGGGATGCGCGTGCCGGTCAAGCCGGTAAGCGCAATGGACCGGCCGGACTGGCTGGTTGTACCGGCACTCGCTACCAAGATGCCAGAGCAACTGGTGGCGGCGTTCACGCGGCGGGACGTGATCGATGCAATGGCCTTGCTCCGTCAAAGTCACGCGGATGGCGTGAAGATCGCGACTGCTTGCATTGGCACTTTCACGCTGGCGGAATCTGGTTTGCTGAATGGTCAGGAAGCCACTACAACGTGGTGGCTCGCGCCTTTGTTTCGTCAGCGTTACCCGGAGGTGCGCCTGGACAGCGCTCGCATGGTGGTGCCGTCGGGCGGCTTCGCCACCGCGGGCGCCGCGATGGGGCACCTCGATCTCGCTCTTTGGCTGCTGAATCAGGCGAGCCCTGATCTCGCGTCGGTCGTAGCCCGCTATCTTTTGGTGGACGAACGACCTTCGCAGGCGTCCTACATGATTCCGGATCATCTTGCGCGCGCAGATCCGCTCGTCGAGCGCTTCGAGCGCTGGGCAAGAGGCCGGCTCGCCGAGGGCTTTTCGCTTGACGCGGCTGCGAGCGCCCTTGCAACTACTACGCGAACGCTACAGCGTCGCATTGAGGCGGTGCTTGGAAAATCTCCGCTGTCTTACTTCCAGGACCTTCGTGTCGAACGAGCGGTTCATCTCCTTCGCACGAGCCGCCTCGACATCGAGGCGATTGCCGCGGCGGTCGGCTATGTCGATGGCGCGACGTTGCGCACGCTGTTGCGCCGCCGCCTCGGGCGCGGGGTGCGCGAGCTGCGTGGCGCCAGGGGAGGGGACATTTGAAAGCGCTGCTTTTCAGTAGATATGGGACCTGCAGGCGGCGATGGTGATGGGTTGCAATCCTAAGTGACCTCAGCCGACCGCGTCAGGGAGCGCTATCGGCCATGAGGCGACATTCGCCGGACTTTCTGCCGGACCACCAGACGTCGGCTTGCCACCGCAATCCTGTCATCGCGAAATCAATGCGGCATTTCTCGCTCGACTCTGTCAGGCGAAAGACGCGGCAGCCGCTCGATAAGAGAGGCCTTATAGGCAGATTTTCTATGGTCTCCGGCCCGCCGGACTAAACGAGGTCTCGCGAGCTCTCGCCTCTTCGGGACAGGACCTGAAATGCTGGTAGCGGGGGAGACGACATCATTGGTGCGATCGCCGAACTCGTTGATGACGCCTGTAGCGCGGGCGACAATTGGGAACCGAGCTCACACTGAGCCCGAGTTCTTCAACGACCAGGTTGGGATGAGGGAAACGCGCATGAGGCCTAAGAGTTACGCACTGCATCAGTCGTACATCTTGAGCACTTCGGCCAGCGCTCCTTCGATTATCCTGTTCGACAGATTCGTGTCCTTCACTGCGCGAGCGAGTGCGATTGAACCCACCCAGGTGCTAAAAATCATCACCGCTTTATCCTGGGCGTCTTCCGCTTCAGGAAAAGACTGCGCGAGCAAATCGAGGATTTCACTGACACGTTCGGTGAATACCTCGCGAGTTGCGTCGGGAGCGCGCGCCACGTCGTTGACCAACGCCGAAATCGGGCAACCTCGGCCGACGTTGTTCCGATGACTGGTAGACACGTAGGTGCTTATCGCGCGCTGAGGCTCCGTCTTGAGCGCGTCCTGAATATGCTCGATGTCCTGCAGCGCGAGGATGAAGGCCTCCGTCACAAGCGCATCGCGTGATTCGAAATGCTTGTAGAAGCCGCCGACGGTCAAGCCGGCTTCTTTCATGATGTCGCCGACACTAATTCCGTCAATACCGCGCTCGCGGAAACGACGCGCGGCGACCTCCACGATCCGTTGATGCGTGGCCAGTTTGTCAGCTTGTGAGTGCCCCATTTTTTTCTGTCTCAAAGATGCGTTGTCCTGCGGATCGATCGGCGGCGCCGCTCGCCCGCTCTTGCCGCCGCAGCGATCAGCTTGCGTCGGCCGACGACTTCACGATGGCCGTCAGTTGCACGGTTCTGGCAACGCGAAAGCCGAGTTCCCGATACAGACGGACGGCGGCAACGTTGTTGGTGAACACATGAAGGAACGGCACCTTGTTGCGTTCCTGGATTGTTGCCGACAGATGCTCCATCAACAGCCGACCCAACCCTCGACCACGCCACTCCGGGTGCGTGCACACAGCGCTGATTTCGACGTATTTGCCGGCAGTCATTCTTTCGCCCGCCATCGCCACCAGTTCGCCGCCCTCCTTAATGCCAAAGAAGTGACCTAGTTCGTTGGTCCGGGCGTTGAATGGTCCGGGTTCGGTCAGCCCGGCGAGTCGGAGCATATCAGCAGTGTCGTCGACGCCGAGTCGCACGATCCGCTTATCGGACGATACGGTGAACCTCCTGGTGGCAACCATCTGATTGGCAACCGCCTCGCGCACCACGTCGAAGCCGGGCGGCAAGTCCGGTTTGCCCGCCGTGAAGAACGAAAGACGCTGTCCTGGCTGGAGCATCGCTGCAACCGGTGAAACGCTTTGCGCAGTGTAATTTTGCGCGGCCCCGAACGGCGCAAATTCCGGGCGATACCGGGCCGCGCCCTCGCGGCGCTCCACGAAGGCCGGAGGCGCCTCGGTCAGCGCGATCCATACGGGATTCACGAGGGATTCCTCAGTTGCCACTTCACTGGCTGTATCAAGGTTGGAGGACTGCATGACAAGCTCCTGTTTTATTCGTCTTCTCTGCTATGGAACCGTGCTCAGGCGAACAGCGCCGCGTGTTTCCTGATAAATGCCTGGACCGTCATTGGCGCAGTACCGGTCAATTCCTCAATGAAGGAATCGGTTCCGGCGAAAATTCCTTCCTGGTAATCGACGGCAACTGACAGCAGATGCTGCGCGAAGGTGTCGCTAAATTTTGCATCGGTGTCCAGGCGCTTTTTGAACATGTCGAGATCGACCGGTTGATATGTCACAGTACTGCCCAACGCCAGGCTCATTTCTGCCGCGATCTCATGGTGATTCATCTCGACCGGCCCGTACAGCGGATAGACCTTGCCCGCGTGCGGTGCAGGATCGCGAAGGATGGCGGCAATCACGCGACCCTGATCCTCGGCTGCAATCGGCGCGTGACGCCCATCGCCAAAGGGAAGGCGCAATACGCCGTCCTTTTTGACGCTCGCGACCTGGCCCGGGTAGGTCAGCCATTGAGCGAAGAACGTAGGGCGAAGATGCGTGACCGGCGTGCCAGCCCAGTCGAACACCTGCTCCGAGATCCAATGATCTCGCGCAGCATGGCTTTTCGCTTCACGGCGGGCCGAAATCTGCGACATGTTCACAATGGATTCGATTCCGGCCTCGCGGGCCGCCTGTGCGAAGGAAGCGCTGGCCGCTATCCCTCCAGCCTCGATCGGATAAACGAAATAGGCCGATGACATGCCTTGGAGCGCGCGTGCGACGTCGTCGATAACCGAGAGGTCGCCAACCAGCACCTCGACGCCCTGCGCGCGCAGTCGTTCTGAACGGGCATCCTCGCGTCGCACCAAAGTTCGTACCTGTTCGCTTGCAGCCAGAAGGGCCGCCGTGGCTGCTCCGCCCGTATCGCCCATCGCGCCTGCGATAAAAAATTTACGTGAAGTCATTTGTAAGCTCCGCTCAGTTCATTGTGTTGGACGGTGATGAAAGCTTCAGTCACCGGATCTGAAATAGATTATAATCATAATCCTGAGCGGTGATTGATGATAATCTTGCAGTAGTTTTTTGCAGAATACCGGTCTCGACGCGGCCGGCAAGCGCGCCAGGCTGCGTTTGCGAACGCACGCTGCATTTGAAACCGAAGACCACGTCCTTCCTGAACGACCGTACATCGGAGATTCTTCTGCCATGATCGCCCACACCTTCGCCTCGCCCCGTCATTCCACGCGCTATTGGGAGGCTGGTCCTGCCGAGGGGCCATTAATGATCTTCTCCCATGGCTGGCCCGGCGTTGGTTTGCTGTGGCGCGCGCAGATCGAGGCATTCGCGTCGGCGGGCTGGCGCTGCATTGCGCCGGACATGCGCGGCTACGGCGGCTCCTCGACACCCGATGCGCCCGATGCCTACGCGCTCCAGGAGATCGTTGACGACATGGTCGAGCTTCATGACCACCTGGGCGCGAGTCCGGCAATATGGGTCGGCCACGATCTGGGAAGCCCGGTGGCCGGTGCACTCGCTGCACATCACCCGAAGCGCAGTCGCGCGGTCGTGTTCGTCTCCGTTCCGTATATGCCCGAGAGTTTCGGGTTGCGCACTCTGCTGCGTTTGGTCGATCGGACGCGCTATCCCGCCGATCAGTATCCGGATGGGCAATGGGACTACTACCGCTTCTACCTGACGCATTTCGAGCAGACCGTTATTGACTTCAATGCCGACATAGCTTCGTCACTGGCAGCGATCTATCGGTCTGGAGACCCGAAGTCCGCGGGCCAGATCTATCGCTCTGCGCTGGTCTCGCGCAATGGCGGCTGGTTCGGTTCGGCACGTCGCGCGCCGGCGGTGGCGCCGGACGCGGCGCTCTGGCCGTCGGCTGACTTCGACGCGCTGGTTGATGCGTTCCGTGTCACCGGTTTTCGTCCGGGTAACGCCTGGTATCTGAACGATGACGCTAACATCGCCTACGCTCGAAGTGCGCCCGACAGCGGTCGCCTGACCCAGCCCGTGCTGTTCGTGAATGGCGAATTCGACGGCATCTGCGACATCACGCGCAGCGCTCTCGGCGAGCCCATGCGAAACGCGTGCACGAATCTGTCCGTGACGACGGTGGGCGCAGGCCACTGGCTGCCGCTCGAACACAAGGCTGAACTCGTCCAGGCAATGCGCTCCTGGCTTGAGGAGAAGGGGCTGTCGTAGCCATCACGGACGCATTCCGACCGGCATACGGTCCTTCACGTTGACTAAAGGAGTTGAATGAAATGAGCGCCTCGAATACCGATGACGTAACCTCAGATTCCAGCGATGGCGTCAAACAATACGACATTGCGACCAACGGCATCACGTTGCACGTGACCGAGCAAGGGGAGGGGCCAGCCGTGCTGTTCTGCCACGGTTTTCCGGACACCTCCTATACGTGGCGCCAGCAGATGAAGGTCATCGCGTCGGCGGGGTATCGAGCCATTGCCCCGGATATGCGAGGTTATGGGCGAAGCTCGGCGCCGGCCGATGCGAGCCTGTACACACCGTTGCACACTGCAGGCGACCTGGTCGGGCTACTCGATGCGCTGGAGATTCCCCGTGCCGTCCTCGTCGGTCATGACTGGGGCGCGACGCATGCGTGGAACGCGGCACTGATGCGTCCGGACAGATTCGCGGCGGTATTCTGCCTCAGTGTCCCCTATGTGCCGCGCGCAGAGGTCAGTGTTTTCGACAGGATGCGCAAGGCGGGGCATCAAAACAAGTTCTATATGTTCGAGCAGATTCGGCCCGACGCCGATGAAATCTGGGCGAACGCCGCGGTGACCATTCCCGGCATTCTGTATTGGGCATCGGGTACAGCGCCGGCCGGCGAGCAGTGGAGCCCGATGGATCCGGCCCGGAGCCTTCATCGTGCTGCACCCGGACCGTTGCCTGCGTGGGCGCCGCCGGACTACGTCGCGCATAACATTGCGGAATTTCAGCGTACCGGTTTCCACGGCGGGTTGAACTACTACCGCGCGGCGGAGCCGTATTTCGCCTTGTCCGCCCCGTGGAAGGGCGCGAAGATCGGTCAGCCGTCGTTTTTTATCTGGGGCAAGGCGGATGGTCTCAAAGAGCTCTATCCGCTTAGCCTGGACGACCTTCGCGCTGGCTTACCGGGCCTTGTAGGCGGGCTCGAACTCGATAACACGGGGCATTGGGTACAACATGAGGCCGCCGCAGAGATCAGCGACCAACTGCTGAAGTTCGTGCGCACTGTTGATCTCGCATGATCGTTACGTACACTGCCCGGTTTGCTCTCGCTTCAGGCTCCAGTTCGTGGAGCGAAGACAATGGCGGTGCAACGCAGGCTCACGAGAGTCTTCAATGACCCTTGTACTCAAAGAACGGACATCGACTAACAGCGACATCGGTTGTCCGAGTTGGGTCGACCACGGAAGTTCGCCACCGGTCGGCTGCCGCGGCTAGCAACGCTGACCTCGTACTTGCGGGTTCGGCCATGAGCAGCCGCTGACCAATCAGCTCCCAACGCCCCATTGAAAACCGCAGCGGTCGTTCGGACGTCGTCGCGGCCCGCTCGATCTGGCGCGCGCTGCTCGCGCAGCAGTTCATCGAGCGAAATCTGGTAGTACGTGGCGATTCGCTCTCGACAATAGTTCAAGTCCATTGACTCGATTGATCGTTCCTGCCCATCGCACCTGAATCCCGAAATCGACAAGGTCCCCGCAAGTCGTCCGACGGCACGCTGCAGGCTGATGCGTATGGCAGTTATCTGCGTGGCGGATGAGAGTCTGGCGAGAGCCAACCTTATAGCGGGGCGTGAGCGCCGCATAGGTGCCCTGCACAATGCGGTATCACTCGTTTGCCGGGCCATGCGCTTCGCCGAAGCGGGACATGCCCGCGAGTGGCCCCGTTTTCGTCGCTTCGATCAGGTAGTCGAGGAAGGCCCGTACAGAGGGCGACGTGCGTCGCGAACGTTCGAAGAGCGCATTCACGGGCGCATGCATTGGTTCGTAGTCTTGAAGGATACGCCGTAGCCGGCCACGCTCGATGTCGTCCGCCACTTGCCACGATGGAGCGCGCACGATGCCCGCACCGTCGATCGCAGCGGCCGCGAGCACGTCGAGCGCGTTAGCCCAGAGGCGGCCTGTAATGCGGGCGGAACGACGAGTGCCTGCGGACTTGAAGTGCCAATCGACGGGGCCAGACTGATCAGAGAAAACGAGGCAGTCGTGCTGACGCAGCTCATCAGGCGAGCAAGGCACGCCGCGGCGCTCGATATAAGACGGCGCGGCGCAAACGATCATGCGCACGTCGCCGAGCTTGCGTGCGACGAGCGCTGAATCGGGCTGGCGGCCCACGCGAATCGCGAGGTGGATGTCCTCCTCGACGAGATTCACGGCGCGGTCGACCAGCAGCAGTTCGATCGAAACTGCGGGGTGGCGCGCAAGGAAGCACGGCAGGAGCGGCGCGATGACGGTTCGGCCCAGCAGCGTAGGCGCAGCGATACACAAACGGCCCGAGAGCTCGCTGCGGCCCGCGCTGAGCAGTGCGCCCACTTCGTCCAGCTCCGCGAGGATCGACTTCGCACGCTCGAAAAAGAGGCGCCCCTCGTTCGTCAGCGCAATGTGCCGTGTCGTACGGCGCAGCAACTGCATGCCGAATTGCGTCTCAAGCGCCGACAAGTGGCGACTCACCGAAGTCAGCGACATCGGAATTGCACGGGCGGCGGCAGACAGACTGCCGGCTTCCACCACTCGGACAAACACATTCATTGCGTCGAATCGGTCCATTCGCCTTTCCTTAAATCGGAAGAGTCATTACCGATTTTTGACGGTACTCCCGAATCGGGGAATAGTCTACATTCCCCCTGGAGCAACCCGCAAAAGCCAGCGCGCCACGACTCGGCTCAAGCGTGCGAGCACTTCGAAATTTTCCCGCAAAGGGTGGACGCAGATGAAGCAATCGATCTACTGGTACATGGCACTCGCAGCCGGACTCGTCGTCGCCAATAATTATTACAACCAGCCGCTGCTCGTCGATTTCGCGCATACGTTCAGGGTTACTGAAGGTCAGGCCGGTGTGGTTTCCATCGCCGCACAGGCTGGTTATGCGCTGGGCCTGCTTTTCTTCATTCCGCTAGGCGACAAGGTCGAGCTTCGCAAGCTCTTCGCGTTCACGTTGACGGCGTCCGTCGTCGCGCTCGTCGCGATGGCGGCGGCGCCCACGCTGCCTTGGGCCGTGGCGGCGAGTTTTGCCGCGGGCATGGCAAGTGTGGCGCCGCAACTTCTCACGCCTCTTGCGGCGCAGATTGCAGGACCCCAGGGCCGCGGCAAGGCCGTCGGGATCGTGATGCTGGGCCTGCTTTGCGGCATCCTCGTCTCTCGCACGGTATCGGGCGTGATCGCCGCGTATTTCGGATGGCGCGCCGTCTACGCCTTCGCGGCAGTCGCGATGGTGGCCGTTGCCGCCATGCTTGCGCGCGTGCTTCCACGCGTCGAGCCGACCTTCTCGGGTAGCTACGGCGTGCTGATGCGTTCGCTGTTTGCGTTGCTGCGCGAGGAGCCCGTGGTACGCCAGACCGCTTGGATCGCAGCGTTGCAGTTTGCCGCATTCAGCGCGTTCTGGACGACGCTCGCGTTTCACCTGCACGGCCTCGACCCACATTACGGCAGCGAGACGGCCGGATTGTTCGGGCTCGTCGGTGTCGCCGGCGCGAGCGCGTCCTATGCTGTCGGCAAGCTGGCCGATGCTCACGATCCACGTCGTGTCATTCTCGCCGCCAGCATCGTCTTCATCGCCTCGTATGGGCTGCTTGCCTGGAAAGGAGCGAGCATCGGCGGGTTAATCGTTGGCGTAATCCTGCTCGATCTCGGCTTGCAAAGCTCGCATGTCTCGAACATGGCGCGCAACCTGGCGGTTCGGGGCACTGCGATGAGCCGCGCCAACACGCTTTATATGACGATTCGTTTTGCGGGCGGGGCGATCGGCGCGACGCTTGGTAATTATGCGTGGAGCATGTGGCATTGGCCGGGCGTGTGCGGCGTTGGGCTTGTCTTTGCCGGCGCCTCAGTGCTGTTGCAGGTCACTCCCGCGTCCGGTCAGCGGCGGCCGGTGGCGGAACGCGGGAAAAGCACTGACCATGAGGTGCGTGCAACGCGATAGGCAATCGAGCGATCGCATCAAACAGATCGCACTGCCTCAGGCGTATGGATGGACTGCTCGCTGATCACGGCGAATCTCACCGATTGTTCGAAGCGGTCGCTTCAGGGTAGGGGCACGCCGACAGGTGGGATAGAGGTGAATCGGGCGTTAAAAAGGTGGGGACGAAGCGCGGCCAGGTGCGGTCATTTAGCCTATGGCCGATGCAGACGTTCGTACGTCCCTTCCGCTCAAACAACGGTCATTCGTGGTTGCCTGCGTATATCGCACTTTTTTCGGACCGAGCGGTCATCGTTGGCTGTCGTCTCCTGCGCTTGGCGAATGACCTGCCTGGAGCAGGACGTAGCGATGAAGAAGATTGAAAATATCAGTCTGCCGCGCTGGCCACGCGTTGCTGTGGATCCTTCTATTTTCGGCGGTTCTCCTGCATCGACACGACCCAGAAGTTGCGGCGTGGTTTTCGGCAGGGAGTCGCCGCCCCTTTGTCGTCTGCATTGCAGCGTGCGCAATCCTGGCGGGTAGCAGAACGATTGTCGCTTTCATAACGCCAAAGTGTCTCTCGTACGAACGTTTATCTGAAGAAGCTCTGTCGCCATACTGTCGCCATGCCTGACGTTTGCGCGCCGACGGTTTTGGCCCGAGCGTGCTGAGCCAAGGCGTTTCTGAAACCTCTGATTGGCGGCATCTCATGCTCACAAGACAGGCGATTAACTCGGGCGAGTATCTCGACCATTTCGAGTCTCTGCCGAATCTTTGGAAGACGGAGCGCATCGAGCGCTCACTCGCCGAGACCATGAAGTCGAAGCCCGCGGAAGCGAACGACGTATGGATCTTCGCGTACGGCTCGCTCATGTGGAATCCGATGGTGCATTTCGACCGGAGGCAGGTCGCCACCTTGCACGGCTGGCACCGGAGTTTCTGTCTTCGCATGGATATAGGCCGTGCAAGCCCGGAGATGCCAGGGCGCATGCTTGGCCTCGAGTCCGGCGGTCATACGCACGGCGTAGCATTGAAGCTTTCTCCTCCGACGATGGAGCAAGAACTCGGGCTGGTATGGATTCGCGAAATGGTGTTGGGCTCATATAAGCCGACCTGGGCGCCTGTCACGCTGGACGACGCCACTGAAACGCATGCAATCGCGTTTGTCGCTGACACGAGCGGCGAACAGTACGCAATCGATTCCTGTGTATCCACCGTGGCACCACTCGTGGCAAAAGCCGCGGGCAAATTTGGAAGCAACGCGGAATACCTGTTCAAACTTCAGGCTGCGCTCGATGAATGCAGCTTGCATGACCCCTACATCGACGCGCTTGCCGACGAGGTTCAGCGCCTTTCCCTCTGCCGTTCCTGAATGACGCGCGCTGGCTCCAGTCGTCGGCTTCAGAATAGCGTAAAACGCAATGGATAAACTTCAGGCAATGCGGGTCTTCACCAAGGTAGTCGACGCCAACAGCTTCTCGGGTGCGGCCAATACCCTGAACATGACGCGTTCTTCGGTGACGACCATTATTCAAGGTCTTGAGGCCTACCTCAAAGTGCGTCTTCTTAACCGCACCACGCGGCGCATCAGCTTGACGCCGGACGGCGCGGCCTATTACGAACGTTGTTCGCGCATTCTCTCTGAAGTAGAGGACTCGGAGAACTCGCTTTCGGTATCCGCTCCTCCACGCGGCAAACTCAAAGTGGAGATGCCCGGTTCAATTGGACGTCTTGTGGTTGTGCCCGCGCTCGATAATTTTCACGCCCGCTACCCTGACATCGACCTCATGCTGGGTGTGGGCGACAAGGCTGCGGACCTGATTCAGGACAGCGTTGACTGCGCCATTCGCATGGGTCCTTTGCAAGACTCCACGCTCGTGGCGCGTCGAGTAGGCATGTCGGAATTTGTCACTGTGGCGAGCCCCGAATACTTGAAAAGAAGCGGGACGCCGAAAACATTGGCCGATCTCGACCAGCATAGTGCGGTCAATTACTTCTCCAGCCGTACGGGCCGACTCGTTGCGATGGACTTCGTCGTGGCTGGAAAGCCCGTTGAAGTGCCAATGCGCTCCAGACTGGCAGCAAACGATGGCGACGCTTACCTCCAATGCGGCTTGCAGGGCCTCGGTATCATCCAGGTGCCGCACTTTCTTGCATCTGCGCATCTGCAGTCCGGAGCGCTGGTCGAGGTGCTGGAAAAATGGCGCCCTATGCCATTCCCGATTTCGGCTCTTTATCCACAGAACCGCCATTTGTCGCCGCAAGTACGTGCATTCATCGACTGGGTGGCGGAGCGCTTCGAGCGGTGCCCGCTCCTGAGGGCCCGGCACGCGCTCCCGACCGAAATCGCCCATCGCGTGGCGCAAACGGAGGCGGCATACGCCTCGCTCCAAGGCATCGCTGCGGCACGCTTCCCCGCTCAACAGCTTGTGGATGCAGCAACGGTCCAATAGGACGCGATGCTGAAGCACCGTCAGGCGCCCCGTGTTTGATGCACTGAATTGTGCAACCGGCCACTCGTAGGACCTCGTTGAACTCGACTTGACGAGCGTGGGCCATCTTCGCTGAGCGCTTTCTATACATCGGAGCATGAGCCTCGTCGAATCCGTCCTGCACGCGTCCAGAGTGCTTACACAAACAAGCGGCTTATCAAAATAGCTCCAAGCGCATCAATTGTCGCTCTCGAAGC
The DNA here is from genome assembly GCF_011493005.1 of Caballeronia sp. SBC1. Taxonomy (NCBI): domain Bacteria; kingdom Pseudomonadati; phylum Pseudomonadota; class Betaproteobacteria; order Burkholderiales; family Burkholderiaceae; genus Caballeronia; species Caballeronia sp. SBC1. The sequence goes on along the minus strand of NZ_CP049157.1, from coordinate 859,024 downwards.
TACAAAGAAACCACTGCCGCCTACTTTATCGCCGGAAGCTCGAAGACCATACTCCCGTCAACGCATCACGACACCGAGCGCGCTAAAGCTGCGAGCTGGTGGTCGGCCCGGTCTGCAATTTCCCTGAATGACTTTTTTTATGAATGAGGAATGCTAATTATGTTCAGCCATCGAAAAAGCATCGCCGGTGCGCTTGGTGCACTGGTCGTGGTTGGCACCGTCGGCGGCATAGGCTTGAGTCATGACCGCGAGTCGTCGCCAGTGAGCGCAGCTCAGGCAGCCAATACCCCGCCGGCCGCTGCGCAAGTCGATGTTGCGACGGTTCTGTCGCAGTCGATTACCGACTGGCAGAGCTACTCTGGCCGCCTCGAAGCCGTCGACCACGTCAATGTGCGCCCACTGGTTGCCGGCGCCATTGTCGCGGTGCACTTCAAGGATGGCGCGCTGGTGAAGAAGGGCGACCCGCTCTTCACGATCGACCAGCGCCCGTACATCGCCGAAGTCGATCGCGCGGCGGCCCAACTGGCTGCTGCACAGGCGCGTGCCACCTACGCGTCGACCGATGCTGCGCGCGCCGACAGATTGCTGGCCGACAACGCCATCGCAAAACGCGACTACGACGAAAAGCGCAACGCCGCCCTCGAAGCCGCAGCAGGCGTCAAGGCCGCGAAGGCCGCACTCGAAGCCGCACAGGTGAATCTTGGCTATACCAACGTCACCGCGCCCGTGTCCGGTCGCGTATCGCGCGCGGAACTGACGGTGGGCAACGTGGTATCGACCGGACCGAACGCACCGCTTCTGACGACGCTCGTTTCCGTGTCACCGATCTACGTGTCGTTCGATGTTGACGAACAAACCTATCTGCAATACCTGGGGCGTGATCGCAGTACGTCGGTGCCCGTGTCGGTGGGTCTGGCGAACGAAGCGGGCTATTCCCGCAAAGGTACGATCACGTCGGTCGACAATCGGCTCGACACCTCGTCGGGCACCATCCGCGTTCGCGCAAGCATCGACAACACCGACGGCGCGCTGGTCCCCGGCCTGTACGCACGTGTGAAGGTCGGCGGCGGCGAAGCACATGCGGCCGTCCTGATCAGCGACGCAGCGGTCAGCACGGACCAGGCGAAAAAGTATGTGCTGGTCGTCGATGCTGTGGGCAAGGTGCAATACCGCGAAATCCAGTTGGGCAGCCTTCACGACAACCTGCGCGTCGTCACCTCGGGTCTGAAGCCTGGTGAGCGCATTGTCGTCGACGGCATCCAGCACGCACGTCCGAACGATACGGTGCGCGCCAACATGGTCGATATGACCGACGCCGCGAAGTCCGCCGCGTAGTTCACGACAGAGAAGCTCATCATGAACATCTCAAAGTATTTCATCGACCGGCCGATATTCGCGAGCGTGCTGTCGGTGGTCATCCTGCTCGCCGGCATCATCGCGCTCACGAAACTTCCCACGGCGGAGTACCCGGAAGTCGTGCCGCCATCGGTGGTGGTCCGCGCGCAATATCCGGGCGCGAACCCGAAAGTCATCGCCGAGACGGTGGCGTCACCGATTGAAGAGCAGATCAACGGCGTCGAAAACATGCTGTACATGCAGTCGCAGGCGAACAGCGACGGCGCCATGACGACGACGGTGACGTTCAAGCTCGGAACCGACCCTGACAAGGCCCAGCAGCTCGTGCAGAACCGCGTGTCCCAGGCATTGCCGCGTTTGCCCGAAGATGTACAGAGGCTCGGCGTTGTCACGGTCAAATCCTCGCCTACCCTCACGATGGGCGTGAACGTCGGCTCGCCGAATGGCCGCTATGACCTGACCTACCTGCGCAACTATGCGCTCATCAACATCAAGGATCGGCTTGCGCAGGTGTCGGGTGTGGGTGAAGTCGTGATGTGGGGCAGTGGCGACTACTCGATGCGGGTCTGGCTCGACCCGACCAAGGTCGCCAGCCACAACATGACGGCGACCGATGTTATCAAGGCCATTCGCGAGCAGAACGTCCAGGTTGCCGCCGGCATTGTCGGCGGCGCACCGATGACGACGAACGTGCCCTTGCAACTCAGCGTCAACGCGCAAGGACGATTGAAGACGGAAGAAGAGTTCCGCAACATCATCCTGAAGACGGGATCAGGCGGTGCCGTCACGCACCTGAGCGATGTAGCGCGGGTCGAGATGGGCGCGGCCGAATACGCGCTGCAGGCGAATCTCGATGGCAAGCCCGCTGTCCAGCTCATCATTTTCCAGCAGCCCAACGCCAATTCCCTGCAGATTTCAACGGACGTCCGCCGCATTACCGCGGAACTGCAGAAGGACATGCCGGATGGCGTCAAGGCCGAGATTGTCTACGACCCGACGCAGTTTGTCCGCGAAAGTATTGACGCCGTGATCCACACGCTGTTCGAAGCCATCATCCTCGTGGTGATCGTTGTCATTGCGTTCCTCCAGACCTGGCGCGCTTCGCTGATTCCGTTGATAGCCGTACCTGTGTCGATTGTCGGAACGTTCTCGTTGATGCTTGCCTTCGGCTTCTCCATCAACGCGTTGTCATTGTTCGGGATGGTGCTGGCGATCGGGATCGTCGTCGACGATGCGATCGTGGTGGTGGAAAACGTCGAGCGCAATATTGCGGCCGGTCTCACTCCGCTTGAGGCATCGTATGAAGCGATGCGCGAGGTCAGCGGGCCGATCATTGCGATTGCGCTCACGCTGGTGGCCGTATTCGTCCCGCTTGCGTTCATGTCGGGCCTGACGGGGCAGTTCTACAAGCAGTTCGCGATGACCATTGCGATCTCGACGGTCATCTCGGCATTCAATTCGCTGACCTTGTCACCCGCGCTGGCCGCCGTGCTGCTGAAAGACCACCACGCACCGAAGGACTGGCTGACGTGCGTCATCGATCGGATCCTGGGGCCGTTCTTCAGGGTATTCAACAAGGTCTTCAACCGTAGCTCCGAAGCGTACGGCAAGGGTATCGGCAGTGTCATCAACCGCAAGATGGCGATGATGGTCGTGTACGGCGTGCTGCTTGGCGCTACCGTTCTTCTCGGCAAGATCGTGCCCGGCGGTTTTGTGCCGGCGCAGGACAAGGACTATCTCGTCAGCATCGTGCAATTGCCGCCAGGCGCTTCGCTCGACCGCACGGCGAAGGTCGTGCACGAGATGGGCGAGATTGCGCGTCGCCAACCCGGTGTCGAGCACACGCCAGAGTTTCCTGGTCTCAACGTGACGGGCCTGATGAATTCGTCGAGCAGCGGCCTGGTGTTTCCGGTGATGAGTCCGTCGAAGCATCGCGGCAAAGACAAATCGGCTGCGAACATTGTCGGCAACCTGCAGAAGGAATATGGGGGCATCAAGGGCGCGACGATTGCAACGTTCCCGCCTCCGCCGGTCTCCGGGCTGGGCACCATCGGCGGCTTCAAGCTGCAGATCGAGGACCGTGGCGCGCTGGGTTATGAAGCGCTGAACAAGGCGGTCCAGGCATTCCTCGCTGCCGCGGCCAAAGCGCCCGAACTGGGTCCGTCGTTCTCGAGCTATCAGATCAACGTTCCGCAACTGAATGTTGAACTGGACCGCGAGAAAGCCAAGCAGCTGGGTGTCAGCGTGACGGATGTGTTCGACACAATGCAGATTTACCTCGGTTCGCTGTACGTGAACGACTTCAACAAGTTCGGCCGCGTGTATCAGGTTCGAGCCCAGGCTGATGCTCCATTCCGTGCGTCGGCACAAAGCATCCTCGAATTGAAGACGCGCAATGCCGCCGGCGACATGGTGCCGCTTTCAACGCTCGTGAAAGTCACGCCGACCTTCGGTCCGGAAACCGTGATCCGGTACAACGGCTTCCTTGCAGCCGATATCAACGGTGGTCCGGCGCCGGGTTATTCGTCGGGTCAGGCAATGGCTGCGGTCGAGCGGATTGCGGCTGAAACCTTGCCCCGGGGCATCAAGTTCGAGTGGACCGATTTGACGTATCAGCAGATCCTGGCCGGCAACGCCGCGCTGTGGGTGTTCCCGATCAGTGTGCTGCTGGTGTTCCTCGTGCTCGCCGCAATGTACGAAAGCCTGACATTGCCGCTCGCGATTCTGCTGATCGTGCCCATGAGCATTTTGTCCGCGTTGTTTGGCGTCTGGCTGACTCAAGGGGATAACAACATTTTCACGCAGATCGGCCTGATGGTGCTGGTGGGTCTATCGGCGAAGAACGCGATCCTGATTGTCGAATTCGCCCGTGAGCTCGAAATGCAAGGCCGCACGATTGTCCAGGCCGCCATCGAAGCTTCGCGTCTGCGGCTGCGTCCGATCCTGATGACGTCAATTGCTTTCGTCATGGGGGTCGTCCCGCTCGTGACATCGAGCGGTGCCGGTTCGGAGATGCGCCGCGCCATGGGCATTGCGGTGTTCTTCGGCATGTTGGGCGTCACGTTCTTCGGGCTGTTGCTGACGCCGGTGTTCTACGTCCTTCTGCGCAAGCTCGCCGGCGGCAAGCAGTTGAGGGACAAGCACGGCAACCATCGGTCCATTCACGGCCCAGACGATCACGGTTCCCACCATGCGCGCTCGGCCGGTTCACACGCTGCAACCGTGACGCTGTCACCGTCACCGAAGGTGCCGGAAACGACGCTGCAGGATTAAGGAGAACATCATGAAACGATTTCTATCGATTAAACGCGCTTTCACCGGTTCGGTCCTGCTCGGAGCATTGCTGGTGATCGCCGGATGCTCGCTGGCGCCGACGTATGAAGCGCCGTCCACTCCGACTACGGCTACCTTCAAGGAAGCACCGCAGACGTTGACTCAGGCAGAAGGCGGAACGTGGAAGACTGCACAGCCGTCCGAAGACATCGCCCGAGGCGAATGGTGGAAGGTATTCGATGACCCGCAACTCAACGACCTCGAACAGCGAGCGATGGACGCAAACCAGAACCTGAAGGCAGCGGCGGCGCGGGTGAAGCAAGCCCGAGCAATGAACCAGGCGGCGCGCGCGGGGCTGTTCCCATCGCTCGACGCGGGGTTTGGTCCGACGCGTCAACAAGCGTCCGCCGCGTCGCTCTTCGAACCCGATGGCGCGAACGTACCGCAGCAGACTTTCTGGCGTGCTCAGGCAAGCGCTTCGTATGAAGTCGACCTGTTCGGCCGGGTTTCGTCTACGGTCGACGCAGCGCGAGCCGACACGCAACGCAACGAGGCGTTGTATCGTTCGGTGCTGCTCGCGCTTCAGGCCGACGTCGCGCAAAACCATTTTGCGGTGCGCGAACTTGACGCGGAAATGCAAGTCATCGCACAGGCGGTTGAGTTGCGCGAACAGGCACTTAAACTCGTCAAACGCCGCTATACGGAAGGCGAAATCACTGAGCTGGATGTCTCCCGCGCCATGGCCGAACTGGCAACCGCGCAGTCCGACGCGATGACCGTGGAACGCTTGCGTGCGACTTCCGAACATAGCCTTGCGGTGCTGCTCGGAAGTGCTCCGGCGGAGTTCACCATGGCCCGTGACCCGCTCAAGCCCGTGGACGTGCGCATCCCGCCTGGATTGCCGTCATCGCTGCTCGAACGCCGTCCGGACATTGCGGCCGCGGAACGTGCGATGGCTGCAGCCAATGCCCGGATTGGTGTGGCGAAGGCTGCGTTCTTCCCTTCGATGACCCTGACGGGCACCGGCGGTTTCGAGTCGGCAACGCTTGGCGACCTCTTCAAGTGGAGCAGCCGTGCGTTCCTGCTCGGTCCTCTGGCGGGAACCGCGCTGAACCTTCCGATCTTCGATGGTGGACGCCGCAAGGGCAATCTCGCGAATGCCCAGGCCGTGTATGAAGAGGACGTGGCGGACTATCGCCACCAGGTGCTGGTAGCGTTTCGCGAAGTCGAAGACAACCTCTCGGATTTGCGTATTCTGGAAGCGCAGACCGCGACGCAGAACGACGCGGTCAACGCATCGCAGCGTGCTGCCGATCTGTCCCGCGTGCAATACGACGAAGGCGCGGTGAACTATCTGGACGTCATCGACGCTCAACGAACGGTATTGCAATCCCGCCGCGCTGCGATCCAGCTGCAGGGCGCGCGGGCCGCCTCCACGGTGAATCTGATTCGTGCGCTCGGAGGCGGATGGGGCGAGGTTGAACCGCCTCCGGCTCAACTGGCTGCGGCCACGATGACGCCTGCTTTATCTGCACCGGTGTTGCCTACGCAGAAGTAGTCGAAGGCGGTTTGATTGGCTTTGAAGCGGGCCCATCAGAGAACAGGATGGGCCTTCTTGTTTTCTGTTCTGAAGCGGTGCAACGCAACGAGCTTTGACTAGTCAGAAGTTTTCTGAAGCGTTTCGGCCAGATGATTGACCACGGCTCGAGTCTTAGCGGCCATTTTCTGACCCAGCGAAATAATGGCATGGACCGGCGGCCCATCGGTGTCGGTGTCCGGCAGCAGATGAACCAGTCCTCCCGTGCGCACATAGGGAAGCGCTACGCGGTCAAGAATCTGGGCGATGCCGAAGCCCGCAACCGCGGCCTCGACCAGTGCCTGACCGTCGGCGAGGACGAGTACCGGCGACGGCGACACGTCGCGAACATGGTTGCTGTCCTGCACCGTCCACGCTCGCAAACGACCGGTGGGGCCCCGGAAAACTATCGCGTCATGCTCTGTCAGGTCGGCGAGGGACTTCACCTTGCCGCGCCGCTCGAGGTAATCGGGCGACGCATACAGGCCGAGGCGCAGGTCACACAGCTTGCGCACCGTCAGCTCACTGTCCTGAGGCAGCGTGCCGATCCTCACAACGACGTCCCAGCCTTCCCCAACTGGATCTGACATCCGGTCGGTCAGCGCCACCTCGAGCGTGAGTTTCGGATACCGCTCGCGTAGCGCGATAAAGCTGGGTAAGAGCAGACGCCCAAACCCCGCCGGTAAATCGATCTTCACCCGCCCGACGGGTTCCGAGCGCCTTGCGGCAAGCTGCTGTTCGGCCTCGCGCAGTCCATTGAGCGCGTCCTGGGCGGCAACCAGATAGGTTTCCCCATCCTCGGTAAGCCGCACCGCGCGTGTGGTGCGTTGAAAGAGCTTCGTGCCGAGCCGCATCTCCAGTCGTTGCACAGCCTTGCCGACGTTGGACTTGCTGCTTCCGAGGTCCTCGGCAGCACGAGTGAAACTCCCGGTCTGGGCGACTGCTACGAATACTACAATCTCAGCCATCGGTGCATCGACGCGTTCATTCATCTCTCTACCCGTTCGGCAAATTGTGAAGACGACCCGCTATCAGCAGTGCACAGCCTACATCGGAAAAGCGCTGACCGACGTGGAACCCTGCGCGGACGCCCTGCAGACATGGCAAAAAGCCGTCTCACCGGAGACGGCCCATTGATCAGTTCGATTTCAAATCCCGTCAGGCAATCATCTCCTCGGCGACAGCTTTCTCTTCCTCATGTTTCTTGTCTGCCGCCACGCCCGGTTCATCGTCCTGCGGCGGCATTTTGCTCAGAAACGCAAACGTAGCAAGGGCCGATAGCAGCGTAATGACGATCAGCACATGCAAGAGGCTCGTGAACGCGTCAGCGTAGCTCATCGAGAGCGCATGCCGGCTGAGTGCGGGCAGCGCAGCGGCTGCGTGCACCATGTCACCGGCGGTCATGCGCTGCGCGGCTTCGGAGATCCGTGCGTGGATCTCCGCCGATGTATCGGGGACGACGCGGGCAAGACTCGTATGGACGAGTGCAGCGAGGATAGCGGTTGCGATAGCGAGTGCAATACCTTCGCCGGCAACCCGCGTCGTGCTGAAAATGCCTGACGCCATGCCGGCGCGTTCCTTCGGCACCACGCCCACTGACAGTCCGTCCATCAATCCCCATGGCATGCCCGCGCCGATGCCGATCACGAGCATCGGCATCACGAGCGCTCTTCCGCTTGCGCTGAAGTCCGCGAGGCTCAGCCAGTAAAGGCCGATGGCCGCGATGAGGAAGCCGATGCCCGACAGCACACCGGCAGACAGCCAGCGCGTCAATGACGCAACCAGCATGGGAACGACAAGCATCGGCGCGGACAGCGCAATCATGAGCAAGCCGGCATGCATTTCATCGAGACCTTCCGCGCCGATAAAGCGCAAAGGCAGCAGCACGATAAGCACGATATAGCAGTAGCAGGTGCCGACCGGGAGAATTTGCACGCCCACGAAGCGAGGGTAGCGGAACAAACTCAGGTCGAGCATCGGACGATTCACATGCGTCTCGACCACCACGAAGGCGACCAGCATGACGGCCGACAATACCAGGAGAGTCACGACGAGCGGACTGCCCCAGCCATCCTCTGGCGCCTGCATCACGCCAACGGTAAACAGCGCGAGCGTCGCCGTGAACGTGATGGTGCCGGGGTAGTCGAGACCGGTCGCGCCCGGGTCACGCGTTTCCCGCATGCGTGGCACGCCAAAGACGAAAGCCACCGCGCCGATGACGGCAATGACGACGAAAATCGAGCGCCATCCGAAGTGCTCGATGAGCGCGCCGGCCATCAGCGGACCGAACGCAAGGCCGATGCCGAAGCTCGTGCCGAGCATGCTGAATGCTCGTGTGCGTGCATGGCCGTCGAACTCTTGCGCGAGCGATGCGGCGCCACTCGACAGCGACGCTGCGGCGGCGATGCCTTGTATTCCCCGGAGGATATCCAGCCATAACGTTGATGGCGCAAGGCTCATGGCGAACGAAGTGACAATGAATCCGCCGAGTCCAAGGACAAAGAGGCGTTTGCGGCCGAACTGGTCGGCTAGCGCACCGGCAGCCATCAGCAGGCTGCCGAAACTGAGCATGAAGGCGTTGGTGACCCACGTGAGCATTGCAGGGCGGCCGCCAAGTTCACGGCCGATTGCTGGAGTCGCGACTGCGCCTCCGGAAAATGCGAGAGGAAGTACCAGCGCGGACAGACAAACCGCCGCAAGAATGAGCAGCTTGGTTCGGTCAGCGCCATGTGGCGTTTGAGGATTCATGTGTGGGCCTGTCGGCAAGCGTTGAACAGCCGCGATAAACCAGAGCGTCGCGCTCTTTCAACGGGCTGTAGAAGCGCGCAATTTTGAAGACTGCAGCGAAATCGATAAATGGCGCATCGGTGTTCAGAGCGTCTCCCTGAAAGCGACAATTGTTTTTGCCGCGATCCCGGCGGAGAGACGTGCTTCTCCACGCGCGCACAGATTGTCGCCGCGAGAATGACAGAGTGACTCCTGCACCGGTGTTTATCGCGAGGGCGAATCTCGCAATACTTCATCCCAACGGTGTGCGTCTTCAACGGTGTGCCTCTTATTTCCCGCTCCCGGCTAGCCGCCGCCCACCAGTCATCCACTCGACGTTCACTCAACTGAAAGGCGCTCCAATGAAACTCTACATTGCTCAAGCGACATGTTCTCTGGCGGTCCAGGCCGTAGCCAACGAATTAGGCTTGTCTCCTGAACTTGTTCACTACGACGTATTCGGCAAGACCACGAGCGACAACACGCGCTTCGCGAACGTCAATCCGCTCGCCTACGTGCCGGTCCTCGAGCTCGATAACGCGGATAAGGAACGGATGACCGAGACCATCGTCATTTCGTCGTATCTCGCCGATCAACACCCCGAGCGCGGACTGATTCCAGCTCATGGCACGCTTGCGCGCGTCAGGCTGGACCAGCTGTTGACATTTATCGCAACCGAGATCGCGCAGAAGCACATTCCGCTGATGCGCAAACTCATGACCGCTGAAGGGGTGGCGTTCACGAGCAACAAACTGCTCACCGCTTACGCTGCTCTCGATGCGCGTTTGGCCGACGGCCGCTCGTATCTCACTGGCGAGCAATTCACGGTCGCGGACGCGTATGTCTGGGCCACGATGTGGCACGAACGGTCAGGCGTGAAGCTCGACCACCTTAAGCACTTGATGGCTTTCGTCGCACGCGTCGAAGCACGGCCATCGGCACAGAAAGCGCTCAAGGACGAAGCCGATGTAGTTCGCCGGCACAAGGAGCAATTGGCGGCCTGAGCGTTCGGACGATTGTGTTCAGCATCGCCATAGCCATAGCCATCGCCGATGGAACGCTGTGTCGCACGATGGCGGACACGCCAAAGCAATGTCTAAAGCCGCGATGTCGATATTGAAGCGGCGCCATGAGTATCAACTGACCGCGCGCTTCACGGTCGAAACGAAGCGCGCTTATCCGGGAGGGGTTTACTGATGAAAGAGACTCACACAACCGACACGTCGCCGGGCGCGAACCTGAGGCCGCTCAGCGCAGGCCGAACCGCTGGACTCTTCCAGCCGTTGAAGGTGGGTGCGCTGGAGTTGAAGAATCGGGTCGTCATGTCGCCGATGACCCGCACGATGGCCGAACACGGCGTTCCCACCGACGACAACGCCAATTACTACCGCAAGCGCGCGGCGGGCGGCGCGGGACTCATCATCACAGAGGGCGCGTGGGTGCCACATGATGCAGCCGCCAACGAAGCCGACGTTCCGCGCATGTACGGCGTTCAGCCGCTCGCAGGCTGGAGGAAGGTCGTCGACGCGGTGCATGCCGAAGGCACGCCGATCCTGGCTCAGCTATGGCACGTAGGGCAGATGAAACAGCACATGGTTGATGGTTTGTACGCAGCGAAGGGCGACGATTATCGGCCACCGCGTCGCGTCGGGCCGTCGGGACTTTTTGGCGGTATAGGTAAGCCGACAACTCAGGACGGCGAGCCTGCCCTGCCGGCAGACCTGGATTCGATCGTCGAGGCGTACGGAAAGGCCGCCATCAACGCAAAGATGGTCGGCTTCGACGGCGTCGAACTGCATGCGGCTCATGGATATCTGCTCGACCAGTTCTTCTGGCCCGGCACTAACAAGCGCCAAGACCAGTACGGCGGTTCCTTACGCAATCGCGCGCGACTGGCCGCCGACGCCATTGCGGAAATCCGTCGCATGACGGGTCCGGACTTCGCGATTTCGCTACGCATCTCGCAATGGAAAGTGCAGGACTTTACAGCCAGGAATTTCGACACGCCGGCGGAACTCGAAGCGTTCACGCGCATCATGACGGATGCGGGCGTTGACGTGTTTCATTGCTCGACACGCCGTTATTGGGAAAACGAGTTCGGGTCGGATTACAACCTTGCAGCATGGACCAAGAAGGTCTCGGGCAAACCGACGATCACAGTGGGTTCCATCGGGATGACGGGAGAGCACATCGACACCCTGATGGGCGGCGGCAGCAACGCCGCGTCACTGGACCGCTTGCTCGAACTGTTCGGCCGCGGCGACTTCGACCTGATTGCCGTCGGTCGCGGCATGCTCGTCAATCCTGACTGGGCTAACAAGGTCCGCGATGGTCGTATCGATCAGTTGAACGACTGGGACCCGAACGTTCTGAAGGCCCTCGTATAGTAGAGAGACCGCGTCAGGTTCCTGATTGATGCCGGACTACCAAAAGCGGCCATTCCGTGAGCCGCGAACGGATCTGCCTGCAGGCGGCCGAAGCGTGACTCCCGCCGCAGCGCAATGCAGAGGATCGGGAATGTGACGTAAAACACTTCCTCCACCGACGACGACCATAGAACGCCCAAAGGGTAGTTGACTCACCCGTGCCAGTTCATCAGGACGTTCAGCCAGAATGTTAAAGCCGCGGCGTTCACCAGCCAGAAGGAGATTGGTGCCTTGGACCCCGCGTGGTTCTGGAAAATCCCTACGCCGCAGACCGCGAGCAGGTTGACCAAAGCGATCACGAGGAGGAAGCATGGAACAATCCGGACGATTAACAAGCGATAGAACGTGCGCACGTTGATGGCACCCAATTCAGCCCAGCGACGAACGGTGTTCAATGTAATCAGGTGCGCGCAGCGTGATTTCGACGAAATGAAATCGCAATACCAGGACGGCACACGTGTATAAGAAACGCAATAGAGTGCACATCATCCAACTTCCGCTGAGCAGTCCGCGACGAGCGCATGCATAGGGCCTCCGCCGATCCGCTAAAGCTAATAAAGGGGATCCCAAGATGACGAAGCTTTCAACGATGAAACGCCGGACGGGTCTCATTGCAACGCGGTCGGTCGTGCTGGCAGTTGTGCTGGCCATCGGCGCCGCTCTATCCGTTTCCGCGTTCGCGCAGACCCAAGGCGCGAACCTCCCGCCACCGACCGCAACACAGTCTGCTTCACAACCCACAAAGCAGGCAGGCGAATCCATGGTGAAGGCATTTGCGCCGACCGGCACGCTGCGCGCTTCTATCAACCTCGGGAATCCGGTGCTGGCGAGCATCGATCCATCAAGCGGCAAGGCGGTCGGCGTATCGGTCGATCTCGCCACCGAACTTGCCCGGCGTCTCGGTGTGCCGCTGCAACTGGTTGTGGTCAAGTCAGCGGGCGCGTCCGTGGATAACGTAGGTCAGGACAAGGCCGACGTCGGCTTCTTCGCCGTCGATCCGAAGCGCGGGCATGAGATCAGTTTCACGAAACCGTATGTGTTGATTGAAGGCTTTTACCTGGTGCACGACACGTCGCCGATTACCACCAACGATCAGGTCGATCAACCGGGCGTGACTGTCGCCGTTGGCAAAGACAGCGCGTACGATCTTTTCCTCACGCGCGAATTGCATCACGCGAAGATCGTGCGGATTCCAACGTCCCCGGCAGTGGTGAAAAGTTTTCTGGATCAGCATCTGGACGTGGCGGCAGGCGTCAAGCAACAGCTCGAAAGAGATGCCGCGAAGGCAGGCGGATTGCGGATTCTCGATCAACGTTTCATGGTGATCCGTCAGGCAATGGGTGTGCCAAAAGCGAAGGGCGATGAAGCGGCCGCATACCTGTCGGCGTTCGTTGAAGACATGAAAGCATCGGGCTTTGTCGCCGCATCCCTGGAGCGTCATCAAATCGCGGGCGCGGTCGTTGCGAAAGACAACGATTAGCAAGCCGTGGGTGCACCTCATAGCTGCAGTGAGACCGAACTGGAACATTCCGCGTTAGACACACACAGCCCTTCCAATACAAAAAAGAAAAGCCGCGCTCGTTTCCGAGCGCGGCTTTTCTGACAAGGGCTTAACTGAACAACATTACCCAGACAACTGCTCACACACAGCGCTTACCAGCTATATCGGTATCCAACCTGACCGAACACTCCTTGACGATAGTCGCCGCCAATATTCCGGGAGTACTTGACGTTGGCATACATCTCCGACGACTTGCTCATGCTCGTGGTGACACCCACGCCGACTTCATACCAGGTCTTGGAGAGACCGCTGTTGAACGCCGCGCCATCCACCGCCGTGTTGCCCGGGTTCAGGAAGTCGTGCAGCACGTCGGCGGTGAAGTAGGGCGTTGCTGTTCCCGTCTTCGTGTCGTTGGTCAGGTTCGCCTTGAAGATCCGGAAGCCGACCCGTCCGCGCAACGCGTTGCTCGACGTGCTCGATACCGGCGAGATGCCGTCGTCGAAACCGTTCAGATGCAGGTACTGGTACATCAACTGGGCTTGCGGTTCGATGGCAATCGTCGTCGATCCGATCAGCAACGGCTTGCCCACTTCACCGGACAGGCCCGTGCCAACGCCGTTCTGCGAAGCGCCGCCACCGTACACATCGCCGTAGTTGTTGTGATAGTGGGTGAGTTGAGCCACGGCGTCGAAGTAGCTGCCGTCTTTCAAGTATTTGGTCCAGTAGCCGCCGAGCGATTGCGCCTGCGTTTCGACTGAGCCGGTAGCGGAAGTCAGCGCCGGATTGAGGCTGCGTGCGCTGTCTTCGAACGTTGCGGAAGACGAGCCGATGGTCACCGTGACGCCCGCATGCGTGCTGCCACCGGCCGGGTTGGTCGAGAGCGTCCAGTCCTTGCCGAACTCCGCAAAGAATGTGCGTTCATCGGCGGAGAAACGATCGCCGGAGTTGGCGTTCAGGCTCTGGCCGCCAATACGTCCCCACACGCCGTTGCCATACGTTCCCTGCGCGTTCTCGAGACTCGCAACATCGCCCACACGTTCATGCAGCCTGTTCAGGATCGAGAAACCGTAGTCGAGGTTGAGCGATGGTGTCATCGTGTAGCCGACTACAGCCGGGCGATACGCAATGACCGAAGGCTGCCCAGCAGGCGTGGAGTTCGGCGTGCCCGCGGACACGATCGGCGTCACCGGCGTAACGACCGCGCCAGGGTTGGTCGGCGTGGTTGGTGCCGTCGGTGTAACGGGCGGCGTGACCGGCGTGACCGGCGTATCGGGCGTCACCGGAGTCACCGGAGCCACAGGAGCCACCGGAGTGACAGGCGTCACCGGTACGCTCTCAAGCGCAGAGCGCAAGTAGAAGTCGTTGGGACGACCCGAACCACCTTGATACAGCAGATACTGGTATGCCCCGGCCTGAACCGGCGCAATCATATGGAAGGTACTGGAAGCCGCGGTGCCGTTCACCTGGACGAGCTTGATGCCATCGCCTACCGTCAGCGCGCCCAGCCCGCTCGGGCGCACCGTCACGGTCGTGCTGCCGCTCGCGTTGCCACCAATGACCAGTTGGTCGGTGAACTGGTTGGACGCCGCGCCGCCCGCGTTCATCACGGTGTTCACGATCAACTGAGCGTTATTGCCGACGTAGTTGCCGCTCACATTCAGTACGTTACCCGTCGTGCCCGATGCAGCCGCCAGGTTGATCGTGGCGTTATTGGTGAGATCGCCGCGGATCGCAAAGGTGCCGGTAGTCGATGCAGAAAAAGCCGGCAACGCGTTCGCCGCTGCGATCGTTCCCGCGTTCGTCACCGAGCCGAGCACGGTTCCGAAACCGCCAAGCGTGGCGCCGGCGGCAACCGTCGTCGTGCCCGTACCAATGCTTGCCAAATTGTGTTGTGCGTCGCCGACTGCAAGGGTGCCCGCCAGCACGTTCGTGTCGCCGTAGGTGCTCACGCCGTTCATCCTGAGCACGCCGCTGCCGAGCTTTGTCAACGAGCCGGTACCGGTCACCGCCTGCGAGAGCGTCGACGAATATTGCTGCGTGTCGATCGTCCCGCCGTTCGCACCAATGGAGATTGCACGGGTCGCAGCGAGGTCGAGGTCATTGTTCAACTGCAGCGTGCCGCCGTTGAACGTGACGCCGCCATTGGTCGCGCCCAGTGCGTTATCGGCTGCGATATTCAGCGTGCCCTGCGTGATCAGCGTGCCGCCCGAATACGTGTTGCCGCCGGTCGCAGCGGGCGCGAGGAACAACGTGCCCGCACCGGTTTTTTCGATCGAGCCCGTGCCGCTCAACAAGCCCGCGTAGGTGCCGTCATCGGTTTGCGCGAAGCGGACCAGGCCGTTGTCCGTAATGGCGGCCGGCAGGCTCTGCGCACGCGCTTGAAGCGTACCCGCGGCATCGACAAGCATCTGGCCCGTGTACGTGCTGTTATCGCCGGTCAGGATCAGCGTGCCGCCTGCCACTTCAGCGCTTTGCACGCCCGGCAGGATGCCGTTGACGGTCCATGTACCCGTGTCGGTCTTGATGAGCGTCTGGAAGTTGACGATGTTGCCAGTCAGCGTATCTGTACCGAGCCCGCTCAGGAACAACTGGTTGTTGCCCGCGCCGCCGTCGATCGTGCCCGTCACCGACGAGCCGGTGTAGATGCGCATGATGTCGTCGCCACCCGAGAATACGATGTCGCCGATCACCTTGCCCTTGTTGGTGAAATCGACAGGCGCGTCGCCGCTCGATCCGATCACGCTGCCGGGCGACTGGATCACGCCGGTTTCATTGTTGATGACCGTGTTGCCGCCGACCTTGTTCTGGAACCAGATAGCGCCGGCGTTGATTGCCTGGATCAGGCCGTTGTTGACAATGACGTTACCCTGGCCTTGAATGTTGACGGCCTCGGCAATGTCCTGCGTGCCGTTGGACAACACTTTGCCGCCGGCTTGCACGGTCAGTATGCCGTTGTCCTGAAACTCGATGGTGTTGGCGCCGGTGCCATAGTTGCCGTGTGAATTCACGGCGTAGTTGCTGACCGTGCCGCCTGACTGAACCGTGATGTTGGCGTTGTTAGCGAGGCTGATTGCCGATGCATCGCCCGTGGTAATCATCGCACCGTTCTGGACAATGACCGTCTGATTGTCGTTGCCCGCGACATAGCCGGTGCCGATGGGTGTGGCCCAAGGGTTCGGCGAGGTTGAATTGCAAACCGTATCGAGGCCGTTCACAGCACACGCTGCCGCCGCCGCAATAGGACTCAGGAGAAAAGGTATCAGCAGCAGTGATGGTGCAAGCGAGATCGCTCGCGAACGAACTTGATGAGTCATGAACCGCCCCGGTGTTTGTTATCTGTAAAAGCGGGCGGAATTTAACAAGCGGGCTTTCCGGCGAATGTGGCTAGCCGAACGAACGAGCTCGGAAACCTTACCGAGTAATACCCGCTTTGTGCAGCACCGCGCTTTAAACAGCAGAAAGGGCTTGGGTATTTGTCAATTGTTGTTATTTCGACGAGAAGTCATTGAGTGATGTGATGCTTGGTCGTTAGCGAAGGGAAGGGCACGCTCAAGCCTTGATTGTCAGGTTCCCTGGTCGCTCGTTCGCGCACGTTAATAACAGAACAGGCTCATGCGTTATGAGCGCTGCCGAACACGCAGCCCAGATGCAACGCGTTGTGTGGGTTACCCATCGCTTGAGCGCGAATGTCTTGCCTCAAGGCGTTCCCTCCGCGGCCTTGCATCGGTAGGATGCGTTTTTCGGCGCGTCAGGCGCTTGGGAATCTAGCGTTAAATACGCGCTGATATGGAGGAATATATGGGAGCGAAAAGCACGGCGGCGAACGGGCCGACGAACGTTCATGTTCACCTTTACTATGGTGTTGATCCGAGCGTGTATCGCAAGGACGAGAACGTTGGATGCCTATATGGTTATCACCATGCCGCGTCGGATTCGATATCGCTTTCGTATTCGCACGATCACCCTGAAGGACGTGTTCTCCGCACTATTCGACGCGGCTTGAAAGCGCTTCTTGGCTGCGATCTTATCCACACGTTTCGCAACCGTGCAGCGCTGCTTGAAGCGGATGTGATCTGGACGCATACGGAGCGCGAGTATCTATCGGCTGCGTTGTTGCTGATGCTCAAGCGTGGCCCGAATAAACCGCTTCTGCTTGCACAAAGCGTGTGGCTGCTCGACATCTGGGAATCGCTTAGCGTATTCAAACGTGTCATCTTCAAGCGGCTGTTAAGCCAGGCAAGCTTGCTGACGACCCTGACGCACGACAATGCCGCGCTAACAAAAAAATTCTGGAATCGCGAAGCAACGGTGGTGCTCTACGGCATCAGCACCAACGATTTCCCTTTGCAGCCGGTGTCTGATTGGCACCCTCACGAACCGTTGCGCGTGGCTGCCATTGGTAACGATCGTGATCGCGATTGGCAGACCTTCATGACTGCATTTGAAAACGATAAGCGCTTTAGCGCGCGGCTGGCGACCCAGCGCAAAGTCACGCGTCCCGATCGGGCGGATAACATTGTGGTCGCGCCGGTGTCGGGGTTGGCGGAGCAACGTGCACTCTATGCATGGGCCGATGTGGTTGTCGTACCGCTTCATCCGAATCATCATGCATCGGGCATTACGGTGTTGCTCGAAGCGGTGATGGCCGGCAAGGCGGTGGTGGCAACGGGCATAGGCGGTCTGTCCGACTATTTCTCCGATGACGCCGTCTCATACGTACCGGTCCACGATGCACAAAGCCTGCGCGAGACAGTTGCCGCATTAGGCGAGGACCCCGAAGGCACGACGAAGCGAATTCGTCGAGCGCAGCAGGAGTTGGTATCGAAGGATCTGACCACGCGCGGCTTCGCCCGGCAACATGTCATGCTCACTCATCAGATGTTGCGGGACGCAGAGTCGAACGAACGGGCGGGATCGCTCGCAGGTGCGTAGGCAGTGGCTCAAGCGGTGGCTCAATACCCCGTTACCACCGCGAGCGCCAGCGTAGCGCCTGACAACAGCAGCAACACCACAAACAACGGCAGGATGAACCTGATCCACTCGCCGAAGCCAACGCGCGCAGTGGCAAGGTAAGCGAGCAACATGCCCGAGGTCGGCGTGACCATGTTCGTGAGTCCGCCGCCGAGAATAAACGCCAGCACCGACGTCTGCCCGCTGACCCCTGAGAGCTGCGCGATCGGTCCGATGATCGGCATGCTCACCGCCGCCTTGCCCGACACCGACGGAATGAAAACGTCCAGGATCATCTGCACGGCCATGAGTCCGTTGGCGACCCATACGCTCGACTGGCCACGCGCAAGACGGGTGAAGTAATTGATCAGCGTATCGAGCACAAGACTGTTCTGCAGGATCAATTCGACTGATGCCGCCAGCCCGATCAGCAGCCCGGCGAGGATCATTCCCTTCATGCCGTCCACGAACGCATCCGATGCGCTGCGCGAATCCAGCCGGCCAACGGCCGCCGTTACGATGCTGATCAGCACATAAAACGCCGACAATTCCACGTTGCCCCACTTGAATGCGCGGGTGCCGATCACGAGCATGGCCGCTGCAATCGCGAGCACCACGAGCGTCGCCTTATGGCGGCCCGAGAGCTTCGTCTGCGGATGCGCCTGCAGCCCGGCTTGCACGATTTCGCGCTTGTATCCGCTCTTGCGCACGTGATTAAGCAGGTACAGGATGCCGAGCGTAAGGAACACGACAAACACGCCCACGCGCATTGCAATCCCGCTGAACAGGGGCACGCCGACAATCGGCTGCGCGACCGCCAGCGACAGGGGATTCGTGACTGACGCTATATATCCGATCTTGGCTGCGATCGCGACGAGGCCGACCGCGAACAGATTCGATAAACCTAGCCGTTTCGCGAGCACCATGACCATCGGAATGATCACGAGATACTCCGAGATGAAGCCAAGCAGCGTGCTGCCGAGACCGATCAGCACCATTAGCAGCGGCGCGAGTACATAGACGTTGCCGGCAGTGAGTTGCAACAGCCTGTCGATCCCCGCATCGACCACGCCGGTCTTGCGCATCACGCCGAACATGCCACCCACGAACATCACCATGAAGATCAGCGGCGCGTTCTTGATGAGGCCGTTCGGCACCGCGACGAAAGAGGAGATCAGGCTCGCAGGCGCTGCATGCTCAGGCGTGCTTTTCGTGACGCTCGGCGCAATGAGCGTCGCGATGCCCTGGGTCTTCGGCACAACATGGTAGGTCCCCGGAATCACGAGCTTGTCGTTGCGATCGAAGCGGCCCGAGTCGATGAAATACGTCATCACCAACGCCGCGAACAGCACCCACATCATCATCACGACCGGATGCAGCATTTTTCCGTGGGGCTTCTTTTCCTCATCGACGGCTTCCATGTCCGGGGCTTCGTTGCTGGCATGAGGAGGAGGGGCGGCGAGCATGTCTTGGTGTCCTTTGCGGATCGGTTTGGTTGTCAGGGTCAGGGTCAGGGGCAGGATCAGGGTCAGGCAGAAAGTCAGGCCGGCTGATTCGCGGGGCGCGCGGGCACGTAGCCGAGTTCGGCGGAAATCGTCTCGCTGCAGGCTTGCAGGCGCTCGAGATAATCAGGAATTTCGGCGCGGCTGATGCGCATCTCAGGTCCCGAAATGCTGACCGCCGCGACCGCCGCGCCGCTCATGTCACGCACCGGTACCGAGATCGCCACGGCGCCTGTCGTGACTTCGCCCACGCTCACTGCATAGCCTTTGCGCGCAACCGCATCCAGTTCTTCAATGAGCTTCATCAGGTCCGGTGCCTGCGGCATTTGTTTCTGCCGAGCGAGGTATTCGCTTCTGACCGCATCCGGCGCAAACGCGAGCAGCACCTTGCCGGATGCACCTGAATTAACGGAACGCCGGTTGCCGACTGCACCGACCGCGCGGACCTGATGCGTGGTTTCACAGCGCGCGACGCATACGGTTTCCAGCCCTTCGCGCACGCGCAGCACGATGGTTTCGTTAATAGCCTGATTGAGCGCGAGCATGTGCTTCTGCGCCGAGCGCACGAGCGTGTTCTGCTGCGCGGCGGCCACGCCAAGCACGAAAGCTTGCGGCCCAAGTGAATAGCTGGACGTGCGCGCGTCCTGCACGACAAAGCGATGCAATTCCAGCGTGCACAGCATCCGGTAAGTGCGCGACTTGTTGATGTCCAGTTGCGTCGCGAGTTCGGTCACGCCGAGCCCGGGATGTTCGGCCACGTAACTCAGCAGCTTCAGCGCGCTGTCGACGGAATCCACTATGTAGTTCATGTCCGCTCCTTCATCACTTTGAGTTGTGCTCGGACATAGGCCGCGAGTGCATCGGCGAAGGTATCGAGGTTGCGCTTGAGGGTGTCGAAACCGGCGTGCTTCGCGAACGCTGCTTCGTCCATATACAGCGCACGGTTCACTTCTATCTGGATGCTGTTGCGGTGGCGGGCGAGGTTGCTGACGGCGGTCAGCAGGTCGCCGCCCTGATACGGCTCGTTCACTTGCACGCGATACCCCGCCGCTTCGAAATGGCGTGCTACCCAGCGTGTGAAGGCGGGGTCCGATGTCGTGCCCAGGCGGTCGCTGATGACGAAGTCCGGACGCGCTTCACCGGAATCCACGTTCATCTCGTTACCGCGCGATTTCATGGAATGACAATCCATGTGCCATAACGCGCCGTGCTGCGCATACGCGCGTTCTGCGGCATCGGCGAGTGCTGCTCGGTAGGGCAGGTAGCACGTATCAATCCGATGCCGCACCTCAGCCACCGATAGCTTGCGGTCATACAGCGGCACGTTCGGCAGCGCATCGCGGCGGATCAGGCCCATGCCGCGCAGCGTGTACTTTTGCGGCGCGACAGGGTCTGGCCACGGCTCGGCGAGCAGCGCTGCGTCAATATCCGTGATCGCGCGATTCGCGTCGATATAAGCCCGTGGAAAGTGCGCGCCTATCAGCACGCCGCCACGCTCGGGCACGCCGGCCCACAGTTCATCGACGAACGCATCCCACGACGTGAGGATTGCGTCGCGTGGCGCGATCGTGCCGAAGTCAGCAGGTAAGTCGATGCCGCTGTGTGGCGAGTCGAACACGATTGGCAGCGGTGAGGACTGCGCCTGGGTCACGAAGTACGCCGCGCGTTCGTTCGAAGAGAGGGTGTTGTTGCTGAACGTCACTATGCGTGCCTTTCCTTATCGTTTTCACTAGTTCTCAGGAGCCCGCTGGCACTCCTCAATGAGAAATGCACAGCGTTCGGTTTATTAGATAAACCAGCGTTTCAATATTTAGCCGTTAACAAAATCGGCGGTCAAGTTCCTTTTTCGTGGCTGAAAACAAGGGGCATTGCGAGCCGGTTAGCTTAAATCTAGCTTTCATCCGCTTATTCCACGAGTTTTGCCACGTAAAACATGCCGATCTTGATGCCCAACCAAGCTCGAACCATGGAATTTTGACATTGATTGACGCGGACTTTCCAGATCTTGAATAATTAATAACACGATGTTTTATCTAATAAAACAAACAAAACACCCACTTCTTTTAAAACACACGGGGATTCAAGATGAGTCGGAAAGGTCTGGTGACGGTGCTGGCAGGGGCGGGAATGGGCGCTGCGCTGTGCGGTAACGTAGCGGCGCAATCGAGGGTGACGTTGTATGGCCTGCTGGACAGCGGGGTGTCCTATAGCAGCCGGGTGGCGCCGTCAGGCGGCAGCCGCTTCAGCGTGGATAGCGGCGACCTGCAGCAGTCGCGCTGGGGCATGCGCGGCACCGAGGACCTTGGCGGTGGATTGAAGGCGTTGTTCATCCTGGAGGGCGGCTTCTCTGTTGCCAACGGCACGGCCGGTCAGGGCGGCCTGCCGCTGGGACGCACGACGGTCGTCGGACTGGAGGGACCGTTCGGAACGGTGGAGTTGGGGCGCCGCAAAGACTTTATCGACGAGATCGCCACGTGGTATTCAAGCGTGGCCAATTTCGGCGTGTTCATCAACGGCGTCCACGACAACAACCTGGATCGTGTTGGGGGCGCCCGTTCGAATAACTCGGTGCGCTACGACTCCCCGGAATTCCGTGGCTTCAAGGCGAACCTGACCTACGGCTTCGGCAATACCGCCGGTTCCCTGTCCACCGGCCAGTCGCTCGGCTTCGGTGCGAACTATGCGAACGGCCCGTTCGGCATTGGTTTTGGCTACTGGGAATCGAAGCTCGGCACGGGTACGCAGGCAGCGAACAGCTCCAGTGATCAGGGCACGGCCTCCGGCGCGGGTTGCAATCCAACGCTCGGCAGCGCCGGGCAAACCTGTGTCAAGACCTGGATGCTGGGCTCCAGCTACACGGTCGACAAGTTCCGTGTCTACGCGTCCTGGTCGCGCACCTTGCAGCCTCTGGCGACCTACGGTGGCAACTCCGCCCCGTTCTCAAGCGCCTTCACGCGGATCGCGGGAGCGGGTGCTTTTACTGCCGCTGGTTCGAACAACGGCGCAACGAATGTCTTCGACGTAGGAGCGAACTATTTCGTCGCGCCGGATCTGGTACTGATTGCTTCGGTACTGCAATCGCGTTACAGCTTCGTGGGCACGAGCACGCAAGGACGCCTGACTCAATACAACGTCGGGGTTGACTACGTGCTGTCAAAACGAACCGACGTGTATTCGTATTTCGCCAACCTGCGGGCATCGAATATGTACAACCCGGGTGTCATTGGCGGCGCGCCGGGTGCGGACATGATGCAGAGCGCCATGACGATCGGTTTGCGTCACAAGTTCTAAACCACGGCGGGGGCGGCGTTGGTGTCGGTGTTCGGATCGTTCGCGATTCGTTCCCGGATTGTCTCGTGCGTGATTTGTTGCACGAGTACGTGTACTGAGTTCGCCCCACTGGACTCCGCAACTTGTGCTTACTTATTTGCCAGCCTGCGCTTGCTTGAGGAAATCGTGCTGGAAAATGCACATGCGATACACGTTGTGATACCGGCCGTTGCCAAAAAACTCTTCGATCAGTTCCGCTTCCTGTTTGAAGCCACACTTCTCGTAGACATGAATGGCCGACTGATTCGATACATCCACAATGAGGTAAAGCTTGCGCAGATTGAGCACGGAAAACGCGTAGTCCGTTGCGAGCAGGGTCGCGCTCGTCGCATACCCCTGACCTTGCGCGCCAGGCGCAATGATGATCTGGAACTCGCCGCGCCTATGGATGTAATCAAGCTCGATTAATTCCGCGAGCCCTATGGTCTCGCCGCCCTTGTCGACGGCGACAAACCGGCGTTCACGCAGATCATGCACGTGGCGATCGTATAGCTGGGACAGCTCAGAGAACGTTTCATAGGGTTCTTCGAACCAGTAACGCATGATCTTTGCGTTGTTGTTGAGGCTGTGGACGAAGTGGAGATCGGTACGTTCGAGTGGCCGCAGCATGAGCTGGCTATTCTCTTCGATGATCATGGCTAACACTCCGTGAATGGTGGATCGACCTGCAATATAACGTAAGGGCTCGCGCGTGCGTTCTAGTGCACAGGCCTTAAGCGATAGCAACCTGCCGCGCGCCATACACTTCGAGCGCGGCGTCGTGCAGCGCCTGAAGCACAACGGTTGCAGCGGGCGACAACAATTGCGTTTGCCGCGTGATGATGCCAAATGCATCCATGCGGAACGGCAATTCAATGGCCAGCCGTTTGAGCGTGCCGAATTCCTCGTATTGCCGCGCGACCTCTTCGGGCATCACAGCGAGCATGTCGCTCTGCAGCAAAATTCCCGAGATAGCGACGATGTTGTTGGTATTCACCACATTCCGCGGTGAACTGAGGCCCATCTGCGAAAACACCATGTCGAATCTATGCCGCAGCACGCTGCCTGGAGGATGCAGAACCCAGCCTGCATCGACAATGTCATGCATGGTCAGACCGGCCGCCTGTTCGAGCGGATGCCCGGGGCGCACGACCACACAAAGCGGTTCCTCGGCAATAGGCTCGTAACGCACCGCATCCTTGAACTGACCCTGCCGCTCGAGCACGCGGCCGATCATGATGTCGAGGTGGCCCTCTGCAACCAGCGGCAGCATGACGTCCGACGTCTCCACTTGCAGCCAGATCTGCAATTGCGGATAACGCGTTTTCACGCGTGCGATGGCAAGCGGCACCATGGTTGCAGCGGCTGCAGCAATCGCGCCAATTTGCACCTGACCCACGAGTCCCGCGCGCAACGCGGAGATCTCGTCGTGCGCCTGGTTCAAATTCGAGAGCACCATGCGCGCATGCCGGATCATCACTTCGCCGTACAGCGTGGCGTGCATCCCGTGCGGCGTGCGGTCGAAGAGCCGCACCTCCAGCACGTCCTCCAGCTCCTTCAATAAACGCGATGCAGCCGGCTGCGTCATGCCGAGGACATCGGCGGCGCGGCGGACGTTGCCTTCTTCTTCCATTGCGGCAAGCAGCATCAGCTGCCGCGTCTTGAGGCGAGCGCGCACGAACCAGTTCGAGTAGCTTTGAGCCATCACCGTGCGCCTATGCGTGAATTAAAACGACACTGAAAGCTTCTTTGCTTACTCGATATACAGGCGGTTTTTTCATTATCGTTTTCGCTTAGCTTAGTGTTCAGTGACAAACAAGGTTGTGGTTTCCGGCGGGCGCGGGTGTTCTCTTGAGATCAGGCGAAACCCGCAGCCGGGACGCGTCTCGCAGACCATGGACGTCAATCGTAGCCGACGATCGCCGCTGTCGGGCAGGCAGACTGCGGAAGCCGTATTATCGCCGCCTGGCAGCCGTCGCCCGGTTTGGCGTACTTTGGCGTACGAGTGAGGAATGATAGGCGCTTCCCGAAGCCGGGCGAGCAACCCGGCACTCGGGAGCTAAGCGGTGGCGATCAGCAACATGCCGGTGCCCGCGAGCCCGATGGTCCAGAGCCTGTCGAAGTTGATCCAGCCGCGCCTGAGGATGCCCACGCCCAGCCAGTCGTACACCAGCAACGCGATGGCGCCTGTCACGAGCAAGGTGGCCAGCGTATGCAGGCCGACAGCGGCGAGGGAGACCAGCAGCGGAGCGGCGGATGATTGGCCTGCCACGGCCCCGCACAATGGGATCAGCGCTGGAATCAGCATGAGGCCAGCGCCGTGTGCGGTCGCCATCAGGAAGGACCAGAGGACGAGGCCGGCAAAACCTGTCGTCATGCCAACCCGCACGCGGTGCCGGTGCCCGTAGCGAACCTGATACACAGCCCAGGCAACGAGCAGGGCGCCGCATGCGATGCGGATGAAGTGGCTGTCCACGACCATCCCTGTAGTGACCACGAGCGCGGCGACTATGCCAATAGAGAGTGCGTGGCCCAATGCCATTGGCGGGATCGCGAGAAGGACGACCCGCCGGCTGCGTCGATGCAGACCGAGGGCGACCGCGAACAGCCAGCCCATGGCGGGATTGATTCCATGAAACACGCCAAGCCCTGCAATCGCGAACCATTCCCACGCGTGGCCCGTTCCGGCCCATGTCATGTTCATGACGCGCCCGACGTTAGCGCTTCGCGAGAGCCGCGGCTCATGGGCAACGTCGGGGGCAACGTCATGGACAACGTCACGGATAACAATACGAGTCCGACGAACAATCGCCGCCCTCGAGCCGCACCTGATGCGGCCGATGCGTGGAAGGCCACTCGACCAGGAAGCGCGGATCGAATTCAATACCGCCCTCGGGCGACGCATCCAGCTTCACCATCCAGCCATTGAGACCATCGGGATAAAACTGCTCGTCGATAACGCCGTATAGCGAATTGGTGAAATACACGCGGCGGCCGTCGCGGCTGACCTCGACCATCTGCGGTCCGCCGTTCAAAGGGCGGCCGGCCGCCTTCGGATGCGATTCGCGCGATACGATGCCACCGATCCTCACGGTCCCCGTGAGCTTCGGCGCGAAGGGATCGGACACGTCATATTGCCGCAAGTCACCGGTCCCCCAGCACGCGACGTAGAGAAAGCGGTCATCCATCGACAGGTCGATGTCAGTGACAAGCGGAGGCACGGCGCCGAAACCCTTCAGCATGGGCGGCAACAGATCAGGGTTGGCAGGCTCGGCCGGAATCTCGATGATCTTCTTGACGTTCCACTTGTCACCATCGCGGAACCACGTCCAGATCGACGCGGATAAATCGTTCAGGCTGATCACGGAGTTGACGAAGCCGTATGCCTTGGTCGGATCGTGAGCCGGAC
This sequence comes from Caballeronia sp. SBC1, assembly GCF_011493005.1. Lineage (NCBI taxonomy): Bacteria > Pseudomonadati > Pseudomonadota > Betaproteobacteria > Burkholderiales > Burkholderiaceae > Caballeronia > Caballeronia sp. SBC1. Next base: position 832,956 of record NZ_CP049157.1, on the reverse strand, counting down.
GCAGTTCGAACACGAGCTGGTTCTCCGCGCCGAAATCGATTTCCTGCTTATGCTTGCGTGTATGCAAGTCCCAGAAATGCAGCTTGTGTCCGTATTGGCCACCTAGCAGGACCTCCGGGACGAGGCCGTTTTCAAACGTTGCCGGCAAGCCCCATTCGCTCGTGACCAAGGTGTCATGCCCGAGGTGCCACCAGGCGTCGTAGGATAGTTGTTGAGGACCACGATCTATTTCCCATTGACCGCGAATGTCGAAGGTCTCGTGATCCATCAGGAAAATACCGCCCGGCGCTTCGCCTTCAGCGTTCGCCAATGCGGCCACGTAGATTCCCTCGGGTCCGCAGTGAACCGTATGGGGCCGCGTATAACCCGCTTTTTCGGCGACTTCGGCGGGCTCCAGCACGCGCACGATTGTCGGGTTGCGCGGGTCGGCCTTGGTATCGAGAATATGAATTCGCGACGATCGCAAACCAGGCACGACCAGATAGCGACGCTCGGCGTGCGGATGGGGTGCATTCGGGCATAAGCAGGAACTGCAGGCGTTCCAGCCGAAATGATGAAGCTCGTCGCCCGCGTTGGGCATGGCAACGTTGCTGATCACTTGTGAATAGCTGGGTGAGCCGGGGTCCACGTCTACAACGGCAATGGCATCCGGCACCTGCCGCGTGGGATCGAAACTCGCGACATACGCAATGGCTTCGTGCGGCGCTTTCATGGCCATCCGTGGGGAAGGATAGAACGTTGGATCCGGTGTCCAATTTGCCATGTCATTTCTCCAGGGATTGTTTTTCCGTGGTGGCCCGGTAGAGGCCGCTCCAAGGAATACCCGCAGAACCATCAGGGAAATATACCCTGTTTCCAGCTTTCCATTGATCAAGCGGCTTAGCGGCAAAAGCTTGATTTCTTCTAAGGGAATGCCATGCAGCGATATGGGCGGGTTTATCTGCCGCACCTCGCCGCAAACGCCGCCGAATGCCGACGCAAATGCCGACGCAAATGCCGACGCAAATGCAAACGCCCGGATGGTGTTTGCCGGGCGTTCGGTGCGCGCGTGCGCCAAACCAGTCTATTTGCGCGCTTTCCGACTTCTGGCTTTGGCCGCGGGTTGAGCTGCGGCGACTCCAATCTGGTTAGCCGGAAAATTGACGATCCTCGTGCTGTTAGCTGGCGTTGCATACGAGCGAAATGCCGGACGGGCGCTGGATCTTGCGCCGCCGACAATCGCGCTCATCGCCTGCTTGTCGAGTTCCACGCTGTCGGGTAGATCCTTGATCAGAATTGCAGCCATGGTGTCATCCAGGAAAAGTGAGGGTTTTCGTTCAATCCAGTATAGGCAAATTAGGCACCTGGAAACGCCAGATCCGCTGAGGGAAGGGTCTTCCCGCAGCGGACGTTGACGTCAAGCAGACCTGCATTGCCCGTGCTTCACAAAGCGAAGGCTGCACCGGTGCTTGCATACTGGGACGGACTCACGCTCAGGCGCAGCGGCCCGAAGCCGGCGCCGATCACGCCGACATTGTTGAGCGCATTGACCTCCACGTTTTGAACCTGAACGATGTTCTCGTTCGTGTTCACTGCGACGTTGACGTTGGCCAAAGCACCGGCGTTGGGAAGCGACGAGTTGCCGCCGCGCACGTCCGACATGGCGTGGCGGTCCAGCTCCCGGTTGTGAGATAAATCGTGAATCGTGATGGAAGACATGGCGTTGCTCCAATCAAAAAAAGTAAGGGCGGCCTGAACGGGCAACCGGGAGACCGCGAGGCCTCCGGGTCGCCGCGCAGCTTCAGAAGTTGATCGTGTTCTTGTTGTTGGCGGTCTGCTTCGGGTCGACCGTCGAGTGAATGCCGCTCGCGAACGCCACGTTGTTGCCGTTGTTGTTCAGCGTGTTCTGCGACTGACTGATCAGTTGAGTGGCATCGAACGAAGCTTCGTACGAGGACACGTTGACGCCAGGCCAGTAGCTGGGCAGGTTGCCACCGCGTACGGCCGACATGGCGCGGCTGTCGAGTTCTTCAGTAACGGACAGGTCTTTGATGGTGAGTGATTTCATGGCAGTTCTCCTAAGGGTTAAGCCAGGTGGCTTTAAAGGTTGGTGAGCATCATGTCTGCTCGCTGGACACTAATGCATGGCCTGTGCCAGAAGTGTCGGTTCGCGATGAAATAATCCCCGAAGGCTTGTGGAATAAGGCTCGGCGGAATCGGGGAAGCACGCACCATGCGCGCGCTCGTGCTGGAGTTCGAAACACCTGACGGAATCCGGCCAACAGCCGGAGCCCGATCTGTTGGGCCTGAAGCAACATGTGCCCGATCGAACATCCGCAACGAAACCATATTGCGAAAGGCAGGGCTCTCACCTAGTATCGAAACACTGCGAGTGCGGGTAACTACAGACAAAATATTCACTATGGAGCCGCGTACGAGCCGTAGAGATGACCAGTCTTGCGCAAGCTATCCGAACCTACCAAAGCAGTGGTGCATCGCGTGATGAGTTTCTAATACTCGTCGATAGCGCGTTGTCCGTCGACGACACATCGCCCGGGCGCCTCCTCGAAATACTTCGCGAAGAACAAGCCAGGACGCCGCTGCCAGCCGACCTGTATGCGGCAGTGCATCGGCGGATAGAGCAGGCGTCGCTGGCGAGTCATGGCGCGGATGCCGAAGAGACTCGCCTGCAGACTTCGCCAGGCGCGTTGCAACAACGGACGCCGCCGCCGTTCTCTTCACAACCGGCTTCACCGCCCGCCTCACAACCGGCTTCCCAATCCTCTCCGCCCGCGCGCGATTTCGTGATCTCGGACACGGATCAGGTCAAGGAGGTGGGTGACACTCTCAACGGGCGCTTCGTGCTCGAGGAATGTCTTGGTGTGGGCGGCATGGGGACCGTCTACAAGGCGCTCGACCTGCGCAAGCTCGAAGCCTCCGATCGCCGTCCGTACATTGCGATCAAAGTGCTGAATCTGCAGTTTCGCGGTAATCCGAAATCGCTCATTGCATTGCAGCGCGAAGCCAAGAAGGCGCAGGCGCTTGGGCATCGAAACATCGTGACGGTGTACGACTTCGATCGCGATGGCCCAGTGGTTTACCTGACCATGGAATATTTGTCCGGCAAGCCGCTGAGCCGGATCTTGCGGACTCCGGAGTTCAAGGGCATGCCGTACGCGGAGGCCTTGCCGATCTTCAAAGGTATGGCAAATGCGCTTGCCTACGCGCACGAGCGTGGTTTCGTGCATTGCGACTTCAAACCCGCCAATGTGTTCCTCACCGATACCGGCGAGGTGAAGGTCATCGACTTCGGGATTGCCCGCGTGTTCCAGCGGCCCGAAGAAGAGACCGACGTCACGATCTTCGATCCCGGCAGTCTCGGCGCGCTGACGCCCGCTTATGCGAGCCCGGAGATGCTGGAGCATCGCGAGCCCGATCCGCGCGACGACATCTATGCACTCGGCTGCACGACCTACGAGTTGCTGACTGGACGGCATCCCTTCGACCGCGTACCCGCAACCCAGGCGCGCAGCTCGGGCCTCAAGCCGCAGCGTCCCGATGGTCTGGGGACGCGGCAATGGCGGGCGCTGAGGACGTCGCTCGCATTCGAGCGCAACGCGCGCATGCCGACGGTCACGCACTTCCTGCAGGAATTCGGCGATACCCAAAAGCTCAGCGGGTTGTCCGGCGCCGCGGTCAAGGCGGCTGTCTCGGCGGGCGTAGTCGCCGTGGTGGCGGCGGGCGGCTATTTCTATGCGTCATCGCATCGCACCGCACCGCAGGAGAACGCCGCTGCGCCGGCAGAGAAAGTCATCGCGGCGCCGGTCATGCCGGCTGTCCCCGCGCTTTCACTCGCGACGGTTGCCCCCGTGCTCGCGAGTGTGCCGTGTTCGGCACTGGTCGCGTCGGTGCAGGACCAGGTGCTTAGTGTGAGCGGCTATCTTGGCCGGAGCTATGGCACGCAGAAGTTGCGCACGACGCTGAGCCAGATTCCAGGTGTCACCAATCCCAGCGTGCAGGTTCAGGAAGTCGACGACGATAAATGCGACATGCTCAAGCTGATCGCGCCTTATTTGACGACTGGCCGGCCGGCATCGATACAAACACGGGATCACAATACGCAGTTGACTGAAGGCCAGCCGCTGATCGTTCAGGTCACCACGCCGCCCTACGATTCATGGGTCAATATCGACTATTTTCAACTCGATGGCAGCGTGGTCCACCTGCTGCCGAACGCACGTTCGAAGGACAATCAGGCGCCGCCTAACTACGCCGCAACTATTGGGAGCGCGGGCGACTGGATCGTCTCGAAGCCGTTCGGCTCGGAGATGATCGTGCTGCTCGTCACGCCCACCGCCCTGTTCGATACGATCAGGCCCGACAGCGAGCCGCGAGCGGATTATCTGCGAGCGGTGGAGAAGCGGCTCGCCGACATCGCGAACAAATTCGGGCGTGACAAGATCGCCGTGGATCTCGTTCAGATCGACACGCATCCGCGCAAACAATAACGCCCGCTGCAAAACCAAAAGCCCACCGCAGGACCTCGTCATTTCATGTCGCGTGCCACGCGCATGCCGTTCTGCGATTGCCGTACGCTGGCGCTGTATTTGAACCGCGTGGACGACTGCATGTAGGCCGCGCCGTCGGGCCACGAGCCGCCGCGGATGACGCGCATCGGGCAGCCCGGCTCATCCCACACACGGCCGTCCGCCGGCGCGCCCTTGTAAGAGCTGTGCCAGCAGTCGCCGACCCATTCCCACACGCTGCCGTTCATGTCGAAGAGGCCGAAGGGGTTAGGCAGGAACGAGCCCACGTTCACCGGACTATCCTTGCGCCACGGCTCGCCGCAGTCCTTGCAGTCGGCATACCCCTTGCGCATCTCGTTGCCCCACCAGTAGGTCGTGGTGGTACCGCCGCGCGCGGCGTATTCCCACTCGGCTTCAGTCGGGAGCCGATACGTCTTGCCGGTCGTCTTGGACAGCCATTTGACGTAGACCTGCGCGTCGTCCCAGCTTAAATTTCGCACGGGTGCGGACTTCGAGACATTGCCTTCCATATCGATTCGCGGACACCCCGTTGCATCCGCGCACGCGTTCCACTGCTCGATGGTCACTTCATATTTGCCGATAGCGAACGGCCGGCCAATGCTGACCCGATGCACGGGGCGTTCGGCAGGATCGTCAGAATTACTGCCCATTTCGAACGTACCGCCCGGTAGCGAAACCAGCGCCGGGCACGTGGCGCAGTCCTTGATCTCGCCAGCGGCAGTAGCAACTGTCTTGATGGCCGGAGTGGGAGCAGGGGTAGGCGGCGTGGAAGCGGCCGCAGCCTTTCCCGCAGGCGACGGTGCGGGCGTAACGGGCGGGGGCGGCGGAGTTACTGCGCGGGCATGGTCGGCCTGAGCCGGTGGTTGCGCCTTCGTGGCGGAGGCGGCGGCGCGAAGCCGGTCGATACGGGCGTGCGCGAGCGTGGCAAAGCGCCCGTTGGGATAGGCCTTCAAATACGCTTCATAGTCGCTTGGGTAGGTGCTGTCCTTGATCGACTCCCAGAAGGTAAGTTCGTATTCTTCGCTGCTATCCTTAGGAAGAATCCCCCGGCTTTGAAACTGAACCACGGTTTCGGCCGCCATGGTGCTTCGGCGGTTGTAGCTATGGCTCGCTGGCAGAGTGGACGGTGCGAACTGGAACCTGTCTGCCGCCGCAGCCGGTCCTTCCGTCATCCACGGCACCTGCTGCCCCGCGGTCGCAAGGCTCACGGATCGCGCGACATCGTGCAGCACGTCTTCAATATTTCGCCCCGGCTGGTTGATCGCGCGCAACAATGCCGCGGTGTACGTGCCATGCCGCGTGCCGTCGGCCGCGTATGCGCCGGGCGCGGCCGCATACGCAACGATCGTCCGCGAGGGCGGCCGCACAATGCTCACGTTGGCGGGGTCGTATGGATTGTTCAGACAGGTATCGAGCACGATCAGATTGAGTTGGTCGCTGCGGGATGCCGACATGCCCGCAAGAATGCTGTTCAAGTCGATGCCCTGCGTGATTGGAGCTACAGGTGACCTCTGCGCGTCGACGGGCAGCAGCAGCGTGGATTTGCCGACCTGGATCGCATGTCCGGCGAAATAGACCAGCCCGACACCGCCAGCAGCCAGGCGCTTGTTGAATTCTTGAACCGCTTCGTTCATGCGGGCGCGATCCAGGTTCGAGTACGTCATGACCTCGAAGCCGAGCTGGGTCAGCATCTTGCTGGTCGCCGCCGCGTCGCGCGCGGCGTTGGCGAGCGAATGATCGCCATAGTTCGCATTACCGATGACCAGCGCGAGACGGCGCGGATGCACCGCACCATTCTGCTTAGTAGCGCCGCTACTGAATACGACCGCTCCTAGCAGGACCGCGAGCCACAGATTTCGCCACATGAGTCTTCGCCACATGATCACACCCCGTGCCGGTATTCGACGGCACCCTCAAGGAACCGCGCCAGAGCCGCATGGTCCGCAGGAGCGCAACAAGCACTCACGCAGAATCCAATCGTCCGATGGGCGAGCATCACAACCAACCATAGCACGCAACTACTTCATATCAACGTGGTCAAGACGGCGTAACGATGCAACGTGTCGTGATTAGCCCGGGGATTGGCTTTTTATGACGAATCCGTCTGGGCGATAAAAAACGGATACCTAATTATTATGACGATACCCCGATATTTGATCGACTGAACCATGGCCGTGGAACGGTCGAAGGGCGCTCCTTCAAGGCATGTCTTTTTAACGGATTCCGTCCTAAGCTAACAAGGAGAAAACCGTGCATATGGTTCGGGAGAATACGAAAATGCTAAGAAGAACCGTCCTCGGCATGCTCGCTTTCATGACGGTGCTCATGCCGTCGCGTTCGTTCCCGGCCGCGCGCACGCCGTCGCCCCCTGGCGCGGAGGCATACATCATCTGGCCGCCCGACGGCGCGGTGATCACAGGCGGAAAACTCTGGGTCCGGATGGGTCTGCGCAACATGGGCGTGTGCCCGAAGGGCATCAACATGCCCAATGTAGGACACCATCACTTGCTGATCGATACGGATTTGCCTCCGTTTGATCAGGAAATTCCCTCAGACCGCCAGCATCTGCATTTCGGTGCGGGTGAAACCGACGCGCGAATCGAGTTGCCGCCGGGCAAGCACACGCTGCAGTTGCTCATGGGCGACTACAACCACGTGCCGCACGATCCCCCGATCTATTCGAAGAAGATCACGATCACCATGCGATGAAGCATGCGTCGCAGTGTGGATACTCAGGCGGGCTGCAGACTAAGGGGAGGGCGTGTGCCATGAAGAAATTTTGCGCTGCCGCGGCGATCGCGGTCTCGCTGATATCCGGGTCCGGTTCTGCGCTGGCTGGTCCTACGCCCGCGCCAGCCGCCGCATACGCGTATATTGGCTATCCGAACAATGGTCAGACGCTTCCTGCAGGCAAGCCATTTCGCGTGTGGTTCGGGTTGCGTTACATGGGCGTTGCCCCGCGTGGCGTGCAATATCCGAATACCGGCCACCATCATTTGTTGATCGACACCGACCTGCCCTCATCATTCGATGAAGAGATCCCCTCCGACCGCCAGCATCTGCATTTCGGTGCGGGCGAAACGGAGACCACACTTGAGTTGCCCCCCGGCAAGCACACACTGCAATTGCTGATGGGCGACTACATGCACGTCCCGCACAACCCCCCTGTTTATTCGAAGAAGATCACGATCTACGTTAAGTGATCTGGCCGGTTCACGCGCGGCGAGTGTCGCGCATGAACCAACAGTTCCTCGAACAAGCGTTGGTTACCGCCCATCAGGCGGGTCCTGCGTGACTCGCGGCCGGGCACCGTCAGAAGCCACGGTGTCGCCGCGCAAACCCTTTCCCAGTAACGCTCAAAACGCCTCTGGCCGTTTCATCGGCCACTCCTGGCATGGGCCATGCATTAGTGTCCAGCGAGCAGACATGATGCTCACCCCAACCTTCAAAGCCCATGGCTTTACCCCTAGGAGAACTGTGATGAAAACGCTCATGATCAAAGACCTGTCCGTTACCGAAGAACTCGACAGCCGCGCCATGTCCGCTGTACGCGGCGGCAACCTGCCCAGCTACTGGCCGGGCTACAACAGCTCGACGACCAGCTTCTCGTTCGGAGCCGAGCAGTTGATCAGCCAGTCGCAAAACACGATCAACAACAACGGCAACAACGTTGCGTTTGCAAGCGGTATCTCGTCGACAGTCAAGCCGACGCAAACCGCCAACAACACCAACACGATCAACTTTTGATCGTCAGGCGCAGGCAGCGAGGGTCATCCGTCCTTCGCTGCCGAACCGTCCCTAATCCAGAGCCAGAAAGTCTTCCAGCCGCATTCAAACTACCCGGAGTGAGATCATGCAAGTCATGTCGCCATCGCGCGGGTTGCAGGGCCGCGCCGCCGAGTTTTCAGTGCCGGGTGTGGCACGCGGTCTGTTCGCACGCATGGTGCTTCCTGTCGTTGTTTGCACGACACTTCTCAGTGGTTGCATCGATGTAAATGTGCCGGACTACAAGCGTCCTGACACCCCTGCCAAGACCACGTGGTCGCAAACGGCGAAGGCGCTTGTCTCACCGGCCGACACCATTAGGCTCGACTGGTGGAAGCAGTTCCAGGACCCGTATCTCGACTCCCTCGTCAGTCGCGCCATAGCGGGCAACTTCGATATCAAGATTCTCGCGGCGCGTGTGTCGGTCGCAGGTGGTCAGATCAACGAGGCGCGTGCCGGAGCCCTTCCTACCGCCGATTTCGGCGCGGGCGCGGAGTTTGATAAAACCACGGGGCAGGCCCTCGTGAAGCAATACAACGTCGCCACGCAGGTGAACTGGGACATCGACATCTGGGGTGCGGTCGAGAAGGGCGTGCAGGCGCAGAAGGCCGAATATCGCGCGTCGGAAGCTGATTGGCGCGCGGGCTACCTCACGCTTGTGTCGGATGTCTCGACGACCTACTTCCAGATTCTTCAGTTCGATGACCAGATCGACCAGCAGCAAAAAACGCTGCGTACCAACCAGCAGATCCTGACCATCTACGAAGGCATGGCGAAGAACGGCCTCGTGCCGAACACGCAGGTCCTGACGCAGCGCGCGGAAATCAATCGTTTGACCAAAGACCTGCTCGAACTGCATCGTGCCCGCGATCTGGCAAACAACGCGTTGGCCACATTGATCGGCGTTCCGGCTGGCGAGTTCACCGTGCCGGTCGGGCAGCTCGAGAAGCGCGTGCAGATTCCCGTCGTGCCGGCGGGCTTGCCGGCGCAATTGATGGCGCGGCGACCCGACGTCGTGGCGGCCGAATACCGCGTACTGGAAGCGTATGACGTCGTGGGGCAGGCGAAGCTTAATCAGTTGCCGACTATCAGCCTCACCGGCCGCGGCGGTACGGCGAGTTTCGCCCTGACCGATTTATTGAAGTCCTTCACGTTCAGCTTCTTGCCCAGCATCAATATTCCGCTGCTGGACCCAAGCGTCAGGGCACATGTCAAGACAACGGAGGCACAGACGATCGTGGTTGAGCAACAGTATCGACGCACCGTGATGGGCGCGTTCGAAGAGGTGGAGAACGCCCTGGTCAACCTCGACGCGCATACGAAACAGCGCGCCGAACTGCAGGAAGAGGTGGGGCACCTGAAAGTGGTGGCCGCCCAGATTGAAGCGCAACTGAAGGAAGGCGTGGTGTCGCAACTGGAAGTCTTCGAAACTGAACGTACCCTGCTCGCGGCAGAACTGGCGTTGCTCGAAAACCATCAGCAACTGCTCTCCGACACGGTCACCCTCTATAAGTCGCTGGGCGGCGGATGGCCGGCGGTTGATGTTCAAAAGACGGACCAGGCAAGCGACCCGACTAGCGCGCATGATGCGCACGCTCAGCTTGCCGCAACTCAGGAATCAACTCAGGAATCAAGTAAGGGAGCAACGAACTAAGCGCGAGTAACGTGCCACGATTTTTAGGGCGATAGTTCACATCGGCCAAAACCAATGTTCGGAATGCAAAGTGTTAGTTCTCAGGCGACAGATGTGTTGTTGAATGATTGACTACCGCAATGCGTGACTTACACTTCATGGCGTCACCGCTTTCACTGCGGTTTCGTCCAACACGGTTCATCGGCGGGAATGCGCGGGGTAGTCACGTTACACCCTGCACCTTGCGCTCAACGCGTGATGAACATCCTTCGAGATGTGGACCCATGGCTCCAGGAGAAGCTTCCGTTGCCGAGGCGGGGCCAATGCTGCATAAGGCCTTCGATCTCTTGCTTGAGCCCGAGTCTCATCCCGCGGCCGGCGTCATTCGTATTGACGAAAATCTGTTTGCGGTCGGGCGGTTTGAAGCGCCTTTCGCCTCCTATGAAGCGGATGCCGTTGCGCAGTTGTCGCGGCGTCACGCGCGGATCTTTATCGAGAACGGCGCAGCCTACGCAGCCGACCTCGGCAGCAAGAATGGCACGACCGTGAACGGTGTCATGCTGCGCGAGAAGCCCGCGCGGCTTCAGAGTGGCGACGTCATAGGCTTTGGCGGAAAGCTGGCATTCCGGGTGCGGATGGAACCGCGCGCCGTATCGCGGGCCTATGCGGCGCAGCCTGTGCACATGACGCTCACGCCGGAGCGTGGCGACCTCGGATTGCATCCGGTCGAACTGACGGAGTTTCCCTTCCTGGTCAGCAAGGCGGACGAGACGTTCGCGCAATACAGTGACCGCTATCCTCATCAGGTTAACTACGTGTCACGGCGGCACGCGCATATTTTCGTGAAGGCGGGTGTGCCGTTCGTCGAGGATCTCGGCAGCACGAACGGCACCTTCGTCGACGGCAACCGACTGGGTGAAACCGCCGTGCCGTTGGAAGATGGTGCATCGCTGGCGTTCGGCGGCAACCACTTCGCGTATATCGTGAGCCTGCGGCGGGAAGCGGAATCGGAACCGGGCGTAAGCACGACCATTACCGCCGCTACGGCGGCGAGCGCACCCGGCCCAGGGACTCAAGGCACGCCGGACGATCTTGACAAGACCACCTTCATCACGACCGCGCATTCCTTCCTGGATATCTTCTGCGTCGACCAGGGCCAGCCGTCCGAAGATGAAATCAACCGCGAGACCTTGCCCGACCAACGTGTTTCCGTGCGTCGCCGCTCGCGCAGCAGGTTCGTGCGCTTTGTCTCTGACCTTGGCGCGGCATTCGGTGGCGGTCAGGTGATGGGGCGCCGGGTGTTGTCTTACGCCCTGGCATTCGTCGCAGCAATGATCGCGATCGGCAGTGCGCTCTATTTCAGCGGCACGGCTGACCGAAATCTCAAGGGGTTGGTCGCTCACGGTGACTATCGCGACGCCGTGACGGTCGCGAATGTTTATCTTGGCAAACATCCGAACGATCCTCACGCGATGGTCATGGGGACGGAAGCGCTTCTCAAGGGCTATTTGCCGGACTGGATCGACCAGCTAAAACACCGGAATTTCGATGGCGCGCGATCAGTCGTCTCGCAGATGGAGACGTTGGCCGCGACTAACTCTGACGCGCGCTTTCTCGTCGATGAGATTGCGTGGATTGGACGCCTTGAGACGTTCATGGCGAGCCGCGAGAAGGCGGATGCTCCCATCCGTATCTACGCCGATGAAAGCCGCATGAGCGAGTTGCTGAGGCAATGGGAGAGCGACCCGAGCGGTCATCAACGGCGGCTGGACCGGATTGCGTCCACGGTGCCCGCGTTCAGGGATCTGTACGCCGTCGCGCTCAGTCATCTGCGCAAGCTCGAGAGTGACGATTCGGTTTATCTGGCAGCCATCGAGCGCCTCAAGGCGAGTATCGACAAGGAGCTGGCACCGGGGGGCGACCCAGATGCGCTAAGCGCGGAAATAGCCGATTACGCCGACAAATACCCGCGCCTGGCAGGTCTCGATCGCGTGCAGGACGATCTCCGGCAATACGTCGCGCTCGAGCACGCTCTCCAGTCGCGCGCCCTCGGTCCGCTCATCAACGCCATGCAGAAAGCGCGCTTTACTACGCCGCCATTTCAGACACGGTGGCACCAACTCGAAGCGAACGGCCTGCCAACGCCAGATGTTGTGCAGCGCTACATGGCGGTATCAGATGCATGGAGTAACGGGAAGACGGAGCCGGCCATGACGGGGCTTCGATCGATGGCAGCGGGACCATGGGCTGACGCCGTCAGCGCCGACCTCGCGCACAAGCAGGCGGTGGCCAGCCAGTTCGCGGACCTGCAAAAGTCTCGGGGCGCGCAGGGCTTCGACGATCGGGTACTGTCGTTTTACGAATCACTCGATCCTGTTGCGGACGCCTGGTTCGTCAACGCGATCCAGCCGGATCTCAGCGCGCTACGGCAGAAGGCGCTTGCGCGGGCGGACGAGTGGCTTAACCGGGCGCAAACGGCGTGGACGCAGTATCAGACGAACGGCTCGATCGGCGGCGACCAGCGGCTCGAAACGGGTCTCTCCGATAGCTTCAAAAAGCAGGCGAAACTGCTGACCGATGCGTGGTCCGGCGCGCAACGCGCCGCGCAGTTGCTTCGCCAGTTGAAGGCCGATCGCACTGCGCTTGCCGACAAACTGCTCGCCGAAATCAATGCGGAAGTCGACATGCAGCGGCGCTCGCTGCTGCAGTTGAGTCCAGTGCTGGATCCCGGGCTGCTGAGCGCCAAGCTGGCGCTGATCGGCGGCGATAAGACCTCATACAAGGGAGCGAACGATGAAGCACAACGCGCACCCTAAGTCCTTTGCGGAATCGCTTGGCGACCACAGCGTGGAGGGCATCTCCATTCTCGTGGCGGAGCCTTTGCGGTTGACCCAGGCATTAATCTATACGATGGTCGCGCTGGTCGTGAGCGCGCTCGTGTGGTCGTTCGTCGGGCGCGCAGACGTGATCGTCACGGCTCAGGGCACGCTCTCGCCCGAGTCCGAAGTACGGCGGTTCTATGCGCCTATAGACGGTGAGCTTGCCGATGTTTATATAGCGGAAGGGCAGCCGGTTTCGAAGGATGACGTGGTGGCGCGGCTCAACGCACGGGGCGCGATCCAGGCCGCCACCAACGCGCTGGAAGCGCAGTTGAAACTCGATGACGCCGAGCGTGACTGGAAAGAATTTCCCGAGAAAAAGCTGCTGATGGAGCGCAAGGCGGCGGCGCTGAAAGACCAGATGGAAGTGGAGGAGCATTTGCACCAGACGCGCGTGGCCGAAGGGACGACCAAGCTCGCTGAGGGGCAGAAAGCGCAACTCGACGAGGCGCGCACCGAGCTGGATACCGCCCGCCGCACCCGTGACGCTGCAAAGCAGGAGCTGGACCGCTACACCCGGCTCCAGGCATTGCCGGGCGGTGGCGGGGTATCGGAGATCCAGGTGGAAGGCAAACGCAACGCTTATATGGAAGCGGATAACGCGACCCGGATCGCCCAGTCGAAACTCACGGAACTCGATTTCCGCCTAAGCCACGAATACTCGCAGGCGAAGGCGCAACTGGAAACCAGCGGGCAGGAAGCGACCAGCCTGAAGCTGCAATACGAATCGGCGATGCGGGAGATTGCAAGCGCGGGTGACAAGCTGCGGCTGCAATTGCAAACCGCGAGGCTCGTCGCCGAAGCGGCGGATCGGATCCGTTTCGAGAATATCGATAAGGATAACTTCCTGCTTATCCTGGCGCCGGTGTCGGGTGTCGTCACGGACGTTACGTCAACACAACCCGGCGACAAGATCCAGGCCAACACGCCGCTCGGGGGCATTGCACCCAAGGACGCGCGGCCGGTGCTGAAGATCGAGATAGCCGAACATGACCGAGCGTTCCTGCGGGAGGGGCAAGCGGTCAAGCTCAAGTTCAATGCGTTTCCGTATCAGCGCTACGGGGTGATCGACGGCACGCTCGAGTTCATCTCGCCCGCAGCAAAACCGTCGCCGGAGACGAAACAACCCGTCTATGAAGGCCGCGTGACGCTCGCTCGTGACTATTACCAGGTGGCAGATACGCGCTACCCGCTGCGCTACGGCATGACCGCGACCGCAGAGATCGTGGTGCGCGAGCGGCGTCTGATCGATCTTGGTCTTGATCCGTTCCGGCAGGTGGCGGGCTGACGGTGCAGATTTCCACGTTTAAAAGGGGCATAAGAAATGACGGCGATTGTTCGAATAGACGATGAAGTCGTCGATGCCGATGAGTTCATCCGGGTGTTGAAACTGACCGGGCAATTCGAGGGGCTCGTCGAGCAGCTTGTGCGCGACAAGCTCACCGTGCGCGCGGCGAAGAAGCAGCGCGTCGATGTGTCGGAGGGCGAGATCCAGGTGCGCGCCGATCAATTCAGGCGCGTGCGCGGCCTGCACCGCGCCGCCGATATGAACCGTTACCTTGATGCGCTCGGTGTGAACCTCGACGAGTTCGAGGCGTTCATCACGGACACGCTCTATCAGGAGAAGATCCTCGAACAGATTGGTGGCGACGACGACGTGGAAGCTTATTTCAAGCTGAATTCGCCGCGTTTCGACAGCGTGGAAATCAGTCATATCGTGCTCGAAACACCGAGTCAGGCGAAGGAAATGATTTCCTATTTGCAGGACGATCCGGACAGCTTTACGGAGATGGCGCGAGAACACTCGATTGCCGACACCCGCGACCAGGGTGGCGTGCTCGGCAAGGTGTTGCGCGGGTCGCTCGCCCCGGAGATCGAAGCCAAGGTATTCAATGCCGCCGCCGGTGACCTGCTCGGACCGTTCCCCACGCCGGACGGCACCGCCTACGAAATATTTGCCGTGACGGCGAAACGTCCCGCCATGCTCGATGCAGATGTCGCGGCCGAAATTCGCCGGCTGTTGCGCGAGCAGTGGCTGCAGGCGCGGGCGCAGGAACACATTATCGAAGCGCGCTAGGGCGTGGCGAACGATAGGAGCCGAACACATGGACGTACCGCAGAAACTCGATTCCCTGGCCGCGTTCCTGGCGACCGTGGAGATCCTGTCGCCGTTTTCCGCGCAGGAAATCGAACAGCTCGCCGAGCACGCGGAGACGCGTTTTCATGCATTCGGCGAGACCGTCTGCAACGCGGGCGACGCGGCGGATGGACTGTTCGTCATCAAGGCCGGCTCGGTGCGGATCTTCACCGAGGAAAACGGTAAGGAGATCAGCATGGGCGTGCGCCGCGAACGGGAAGTGTTTGCGGACATCGCCATGTTGCGCGAGTACCGGCATGAATCGTCGGTGCGTTCGTCGGGCAAGACGGAACTGCTGTTCATTCCGCGCCGCGTGATCGAGCCAATCGTGGCGAATAATCCAGAGGCGCTCGGGTTCGTCACGAGCTATGTCGCGATCAGTTCAGCCGGCGGTTTCGTCGCTAAGCTCTTCGACCTGCGAGGCAAGATCGACAAGGCCGAACTGGAGGCGTCGGTGCGCAGCGTCGGCGTGAAGCGGGTTGCAGCGGGCAAGGAGATCATTCATCAGGACGCGCGCGATGACCGGCGGCTATACGTGGTCCGGCAGGGCGAAGTACGGATCGTGCGCAAGGAGGGTGCGAGCGAATATTTGCTGGCCACCTTGAGAGCGGGTGAGGTCTTCGGCGAGAAGGCTTGCTTGCTGAGACAGGAGCAACAGGCAACGGCCATCGCGAACGTTGATACACGCCTGCTGGTCGTGCCCGAGAAAACCGTGCACCTCGTGCTCGAACGCAACCCGAAGCTGCGCGAAGTGCTGGAAGACCGGATCCGTTTTACCGAGCGCGAGTTGCAGCGACAGAAGAAGCTGGAGGAACGACGCTCGTTGCCAGCCATGCTCGACCTGCACTCGAAACCGGAGTTCGGCGAGCGAGTGATACGCCGCTTCGCGTGGGTCCAGCAGGCGGAGGAGATGGATTGCGGCGCGGCCAGTCTCGCGATGATCTGCAAGCACTACGAGATCCCCATGACGCTCGGCAAGCTCCGTGAACTTGCCAACGTCACGACCCAGGGCGCGACACTTGACAGCCTCGCGCGGGCGGGTGAGGTGTTGGGCTTCACCACGCGCGGCGTTCAGTGCACCTTCGAGTCACTGCGCGGTTTCGAACTGCCGTTCATCGTCCATTGGGAGGGATATCACTATGTAGTGGTGTACGGCATCTCCGCGAACCAGGTGTGGGTAGCCGACCCGGCAGTCGGCTTTCGCAAGATGGACGTGGAGGAGTTCGAGCGCGGCTGGAGCGGCACCTGCCTGCTGTTCACGGCACCACCCGAACTCGCGCAAGCCGCTGCCGGACGCTCGCCATGGGTGCGATTCGTCGGTTACCTGAAGCCATACAAGAAGATCCTGGCGCACCTGTTCCTAGCCACGTTCGTGATCCAGGTGTTGGGCGTTATTCCGCCGCTGATCATCCAGAATATTCTCGATGGGGTCATCGTTCACCAGAACGTCGGGCTGCTGCATTTGCTGATTGCCGGCCTGATCATCTCCAACTTGTTCTCGCAATTGATGTCGACTATTCGCGCGTACCTTGCGAACTTCATGGTCCGTAACATGGACTTCGCGATGATGTCGCAGTTCTTCCGCCATACGTTGTCGCTGCCATTCTCGTTCTTCGCCAAACGCAAGACGGGCGATATTTTCGCGCGCTTCCAGGAGAACCACACCATCCGCGCGTTCCTCACGGAATCGACCGTGACGACCGCGCTCAATTTGCTGATGGTCTTCATCTACTTCACGATCATGTTTCTCTACAACGTGAAGATGACGCTGCTGTTGATTGGTTTCGTTATTCCGATCATGGCGCTGACCGCGCTCGCCACGCCGAAGATCAAGAACTATGCCCGAGAGGTTTTCTCCGCGTCGACCGAAGCGAAGTCCTTCCTGATGGAAGCGCTGGGCGGCGTGGAAACGATCAAGGGAATGGGCATAGAGCGGACTGTGCGGTTGAAGTGGGAAAAGAAATACGCGAAATCGCTGGAGGTCCAGTATCGCGCGCAGGCGTTCAATATTGCGGTTTCGCTGGGGAGCCAGATGTTGAACGCCGCGACCACGATCGCGATTCTTTGGGTCGGCGCGAACATGGTCCTCACGCACGAGATGACTATCGGGCAGTTGATCGCGTTCAATGCGTTCATGGGGAGCGTGCTGACGCCGCTGATGGGGTTGATCGGTCTGTGGAGCCTGCTCAACGACGCCGGCGTGGCCATGGAACGGCTAGGCGATGTGCTCGACATGGAGCCGGAACAGAAGCCGGAGGATTTGCAGTCGCGCGTCATATTGCCTGACCTGCAAGGCGAGATCAGCCTGAACAACGTGTATTTTCGCTATGGCGGCAACGACACCGAATACGTGCTTGAGAACATCAGTTTCGATATCAAGCCGGGCGAGCTGATCGCCATAGTGGGTCGCAGCGGCTCGGGCAAGACCACGCTTGCGAAGCTGCTGGTCGGCTTTTACACCCCGACTGAAGGGAAGATGATAGTCGATGGTTACGATCTGAATGTGATCGATAAAAACGTGTACCGCGCGCAGATAGGCTATGTCATGCAGAGCAACCTGCTGTTCTCCGGGACGATCGCGGAGAACGTTGCAAGCGGTGACGAAGCGCCGGATCGCCGGCGCATTGAAGAGGCCGCGAAGATGGCCGATGCTCACGCGTTCATCAGCAAGATGCCGTTGGGTTATGAGCAGATCGTGGGTGAGCGCGGCGTGGGTTTGTCGGGTGGGCAGATCCAGCGGCTCTGCATTGCGCGGGCGCTTTATCACGACCCGCGCCTCCTGGTTTTCGACGAAGCGACCTCCGCGCTCGATACTCAATCGGAAAGCAATATCCTCGGCAATATGCAGGAGATCCTGAAGGGCCGCACGGCCGTGATCATCGCCCACAGGCTCAGCACGATCATGCGTGCAGACAAGATCCTCGTGTTGTATGAAGGCGCTATCGTCGAACAGGGACGCCACGACGAACTCGTCGCGCGCAAGGGCATGTACTACCAACTTGTGCAAAAACAACTGAGCGCAGCATGAAGATACTCGACGACATTGAAGACCTGCCGGCCAGCCCCGCGACCTCGTACGCCGCGCTGCTGGAGAAGATCGAAATTCTCCGCTCTACATTGCGCTGGTCGTCGCGCATGGAGCGCCCGGAAATCGAGAAGCTGCTGAGACAGGCGAGTGTGCTGCGCGACGAGGTGATGCAGTTGTCGCACAGAGAGCGTTTCGTCCAGGCGGCTGTCTCCGAGCCGCAGCGTTTGCCCGGGTCGCCGCGTGAGCGCCGTGAGGCGTTGCTCGCGCGAAGCTTCATATTTGAAGGCACTTTCGGCGATAACCCGAAACTGCTGGAGGCGCTGGAGATCGCCGAAAAGGCGGCGCCAACCGATCTTCCCGTGCTGGTGGACGGGGAGAGCGGAACGGGCAAGGAACTGATGGCAAAGGTGATTCACGCGAACGGCGCGCGCGCGGACCGGCCGTATATATCCGTGAATTGTGGTGCGATCCCAGATAACCTGCTGGAGTCCGAACTATTCGGTCACAAGAAGGGCGCCTTCACCGGGGCATCGAATGACCGGAAGGGAAAGTTCGAGAGCGCGCATACCGGCACTATTTTTCTGGATGAAATCGGTGAGTTGCCTCTTGCAGGACAGGTCAAGTTACTGCGCGTTCTTGAAGCGCATGAGATCCAGCGAGTGGGATCGGATGAACCTATTGCCGTGGATACGCGCATTGTGGCGGCGACGAATCGCAATCTGCGTCGCATGAGCGAAGAGGGGCGTTTTCGCGAGGACCTGTTTTACCGGCTTAGCGTGATCCATCTGACCTTGCCTCCGTTGCGTGAACGGCGTGACGAGATTGCGCTGCTGCTGGCTTATTTCGGCGATGAAGCCGCAGCGGCGCTCAAGCGCCAGCCGGTGAAGATGACGCTCAGGCTGCGCGAGTTCCTGCGGACGTACGACTATCCAGGCAATATCCGCGAGTTGCGAAACCTGGTCTACCGGATCGTCTGCCTCGCGCCGGAGACGGCCGACATAGAGCATCTTCCCGCCGATATCCGTCCCGGTAATTCAACATCGGCAATGAGTGGTTTGGCCGCAAGCGCGGTTTCGCTCAGCGATGCCAAGCGCACGGCGAGCGATGAAGCAGAGCGCGCATTTCTCGAACGAGGTCTGCATGAAGTGGGCGGAACGGTCGCGGAATTGGCGCGACGCTTCGAGATGAACCGCTCGCACGTGCAGATGCTGCTTAAGAAACACGGGCTGCACTCGAAGGATTTTCGCAACCATTCTTCTGCCGCTCAGAAAGACAAGGATAGCTAAAGGGTTGGGTTTATCTGCGTTTTGTCGAGGCAAAAAATATCCTCTGCCTGGGCCACGACGACCGAGATGTTGTCGCGTCCGCCGCGCCGCAGTGCGAGTTCAAGCAGCCGGGCTACCGCTTGCTGGCAATCGCCGGCTGTCAGAACGTCGCCCATCTCCTCGTCGCTTACCTCGTTGCTCAGACCGTCGCTGCAGAGCAGAAAGATGTCACCGTCATGCAGATCAATACGGTCGGCATCGAGTTCAAGTGTGTCCATGGCCCCCACAGCACGCGTGATCAGGTGTTTGCCCGGATGATGCAACGCTTCCTCCGCACTGATCTGACCACGTGCCTTCAGCTCTTCGACCTGGCTGTGATCGCGCGTCAACTGTCGCAGGCAGCCCTGCCGGCAAAGATAGAGTCTGCTGTCACCCGCCCACAGATATCCGCAAGACCGCTCGCTTGCCAGCAGCAGGACCACCGTGCTGCCGATCCGGCGCACCTGGCGCCGGGCTGCCTCCGAGCGCAGGTCCGCATTGACCGCGAGGAGCCGCTCGCGTGCTTCCCGCATTCGCTCGTCGAGAGGGACAGGTTTGCCGGGCGCCGGCGAGTGCTCCAACCGGTCGATCACCATCTGACTCGCGACATCGCCAACAGCGTGGCCGCCCATGCCATCGGCGACCGCCCACAGACCGTGTTCGGGCATTTCGAGGCAGGCGTCTTCGTTGACCGCGCGTACAAGACCTGTGTCGGTGCGGGCGGCCGATGTCCATCGAAACTCACCGGTGTAGCTCACGAGACCTCCGATGTCTGCAGCGGCGCGGCTTTGCGCGCCGAGGGGTTGCCGCGTTGGCGGCGAGACAGAACCGGTTGCTTCAGGCGTGCGTCGTGTGTGCTTCCTTGCGTGCTTGCTACTTCAGCTACTTCAGACAGCGTGATTGATGCTGCGCTCGTTCGGGTTGACCGAGATGTTCGAATTCGAGCCGGTGTTATTCACGTTGGTGGTCTGGAACTGATTGATCATCTGATTAGCATAGAAGTTGTTATTCGTTTCGTACAGGTTCACGACCGGCCCCATCGAAGGTTGCGATGCGACGTAGGGCGTAATCCAGCCATACACCCACGGCGCACCATCGCCGCCGTGAATGCAGGTCATTGCTTCACGATCCAGCGTGAGATCGCAGGGAAGGTCTTCAACGGCGAGTGCGGTCATGGTGAGGCTCCAGTGGTCTTGCCCGGTTGGTGGACGTGCTTCTTTATGCAAGGGGCATGCCGAACGCGGTGCCGTGGAAGGGCATTTCTCGCTGTGCCTTTTGGCGCGCGCGTTTGCGTTGTATCGCGTGGAACGCGGATGAGCCCTGGCCGATGCGCTTGGTTGGTCCGGCGCCAACATGTCGGGCTGTTTCAGTAGTCGCGAGACCAACACTTGTGCATCACGTTGTGTGGAACATGGCTTTATTTTTTCGTGGCTGATGCGAGGAATCTAATCAATAAAACGAAGCATAAGAAAACGCCGTTTCAGGTACGCATGGGTCAGTGATCGGTCTTCCTCCTCCTCTGCAGGGGCAGTCCTCTCGCCGGTCGCGCTTCGCTGCTTTTATACGCCGGTGAGTGATGGGCGTGGGCCAACACATCGATCGAAAAAGTGTTGGGTCACACATTGCCTTCACGCTGCGCTTAGCCCTCTCGTTTTCCTCTCTGCGTTGCTGCACAAGGCTGTGCATGCATTGGCCCGGTTGATGCAATGACTTGATCAACCGCCGGCTTACTTGCAACACCCCGGCTTCCACCCTTCAAGGAGAAACCGGTCATGTCGGGCAATCAATCATCCAGGCTCTGCGCTCGACTCGGCCGCTCGATTCCCGATGTCGCCATTGACTGCGAACCCGCTCCCGGTGCTCACCTCGTGACGCAACGCTCGGGTTACGAACATCACGGGATTTATGTCGGCAATGGCCGCGTCGTGCACTACGCCGGCTTCGCTGGATCGCTGCATCGCGGTCCGATTGAAGAGACCACGCTCGAACGCTTCGCCGCAGGGCGCGAGATTCGTATTCGCGTACATGCCATGACGAAGTTCACCGGGCAGGATGCGGTCCGCCGGGTTCGTTCAAGGCTGGGTGAAGACCGCTATCGGCTGCTTAGCAACAACTGCGAGCACCTGTGCGCCTGGGCACTTTTCGGCGAGAACCGCAGTTCGCAAGTGGAAGCCTGTCTCTCTCACCCAGGTCTCGCCTATCGCGTGGCAATGGCAATGCTCAAAGGCTGGATCAACGCGAGGGGTCATGGCGACCTGCTCGCCGCATGAACCTGTTCGCTGTCACCATTGAGGAGAAACATCATGAATACGCAACGTGATTCACTGCGCCGGATAGTCGACAAATGGCTCGCGCCAACACCCGGCGCACCGGTACGCGACATCCGTCTGTGCCGCATGCCAGCGAACCATATTCGCTACGTCCGCGTGGAAGCGCTTCGGCCGACCGGCGTGCTCGCTCTGTTCTTCTTCCGTCACGACGATGGATCGTGGCAAGTGTTTCCGCCCGAAGCCGCACGCATGACGATGAGCCCGAGGCGCCTGGCAATGTGATGGGTCGCGCGCGGGCGCCGGGAAAGCAGTGGGCTGGCGCAGGTGTTTTCCATGGATCGTTCACCGGTCCATCACGGCGGCCTGCTAGCGAAGGTCCCCTCGGACAATGCGCATGCAACGAGGCTTAAACAACGTGTTCAAGCGCCGCGTCGTCCCAAAGTGTAGGAGTGGCGTGCGCAGCAGGCTTGTTGGTTGACCCATGCAAACATCGATTAATCATCGTCCCCGGCTTGCCGCCCCGCAAGGAATCAAGGACATACCGAATTTGATATCGGTATCGTTAAAAATCTGATTGGAAAGGAATCGGCCGCTTCCTTAAGATGCACTCGAATATTAAAACTTCGAGACATCACCGCTTCAATGAAACGCGAATCGCACGTCACCCCGCTATTCAAACGCTGCATCGGCGGTGGCCGGGCGACGAGCACCTCGATCTATTCTTCCGCTCTCAGTAAGCCCGTTGGCGAGCACGCCCGCGCAGCACCGATCGCTAGCGGAACGCAGTCCACCTTGCGCGCGGCTTCGCGACAATCCAGGCGGTACCTCAAGCGCAATTGCATCAGCGGCGCGCCCATAGTGCGGCCGCCGCTGACTGCTGCACAGCCCCGTGGCGGCCTCACGCAACGCGCCAGGATCAGCCTGGCGGGCTAACGCGAACTAAAGATTAACCAGCAGGACCGCAAGAAGGGGCGAACGGGCTGCAAGCCTGCGCTCCGCTGCAGAACACTCAAGCCATGCAGCCTTTATTCCACCAGGAGACGCCACCATGAATCACAAGCTTCGCCGTTTGACCCTGTCCGCCATAGCTGCCACCGTGCTCGGTATTCCGTTCGCCTCGCAAATGTCCGCTCACGCCGACGAGCCGGTGAAGGTAGGTTTCCTCGTCAAGATGCCGGAGCAGGCATGGTTCATCAACGAGCAGAAAGCGGCGACGGCACTCGGGCAGAAGGAAAAATTCTCGGTGGTGAACATCGGTACGCCGGACGGTGAAAAGGTGCTGTCCGCTATCGACAATCTCGGTGCGCAAGGCGCTCAGGGCTTCGTGATCTGCGCGCCAGACGTCCGCCTTGGGCCAGCAATCCAGGCACGCGCAAAACGCTACAACATGAAGTTCGTGACGGTGGATGACCAGCTTGTCGACTCATCTGGCAAGCCGTTGGCGAACGTGCCGCACCTTGGCATGTCCGCATTCAAGATCGGCAATCAGGTAGGCACCGCTATCTCCGATGAAATGAAAAAGCGCGGCTGGAAGCCGGAGGAAGTCGGCGCGCTGCGCATCACGGATTACGAACTGCCTACGGCGAAGCAACGCACGGACGGCGCAACGGAATCTCTGCTGGCGGGCGGCTTCAAGAAGGAAAACATCTTCGACGCCCCGCAAAAAACAACCGATGACGAAGGCGGTTTCAATGCGGCATCACCCGTGTTGTCGCAGCATCCGAACATCAAGAAGTGGGTGATCTACGGACTCAACGAAGAGACCGTGCTGGGCGCCGTGCGTGCGACTGAACAACTGCACATTGCGTCAACCGATGTGATCGGCGTGGGCATCAATGGCGCAGGCGAAGCGTTCGCCGAGTTCCAGAAAAAGGAACAAACGGGCTTCTACGGCACTATCGCGGTGAGTTCGACGAACCACGGCAAGGACAGCACGCAGAACCTTGTCGATTGGATCAAGACCGGCAAGCAGCCGCCCGCCGATACGCAGACCACCGGCAAGCTGATGGTGCGCAGCAACTGGCAGGACGTGCGCAAGGAACTGGGTATTTGAGCGTTTCGCGACGGGCGTCGTTCTGGTCGTTGATCTTGTGATCGTTGACCAGGGCGACGCCCCGATTCAGTTATCACCGAGGAACGCCCAATGATGGATACCGCAGTGGCTACGGCCGCGCCTTATCTTTTGCTCGACAACATCACCGTGCGGTTTCCCGGCGTGCTTGCGCTCGACTCGGTGTCGCTGGGCGTTCGCACGGGTGAAGTCCACGGATTGATGGGCGAAAACGGCGCGGGAAAATCCACTTTGCTGAAGGTGCTCTCCGGCGTCAATTCAACGAGTGGCGGCAGCTTGTCGCTGGATGGCATGGAGCAGCAGTTCACGACCACCAAGGCAGCCATTGAAGCAGGCATCGCGATCATTTACCAGGAGCTGCATCTCGTCCCGGAACTGACCGTGGCCGAGAACCTGATGCTTGGCGCAATGCCAAGCCGCTTTGGTGTGCTCGACGAAAAAGCGCTGGTCAAGCGTGCGATCAGCGAGCTGGATCGCCTGGGCGAAAAGATCGATCCGAACATGCAGGTCAAGCATTTGTCGATCGGGCAGCGACAGATGATCGAGATTGGAAAGGCGTTGATGCGCAACGCCCGCGTGATCGCCTTCGATGAACCCACGAGTTCGCTGTCGTCGCGCGAGACGGAGCAACTGTTCAAGATCATCCGCGCGCTTAAGGAGGAGGGGCGCGCGATTATCTACGTGACGCACCGGATGGACGAGGTGTATGCGCTCTGCGATCGCGTGACGGTGTTTCGCGATGGCCGGCGCATTGAGACCTTCGAGCAAGTCGACGGACTCGAGCGCGACCGCCTGATCAGTTGCATGGTCGGGCGCTCGATTCACGATGTGTACGGATACCGCACGCGAGATGTGGGCGACGTGCAACTCGATGTCCAGGGACTGATGGGGCCGGGTCTTTCGGAGCCGGCTTCGTTCAGCGTGCGCAAAGGGGAGATAGTCGGATTCTTCGGGCTGGTCGGCGCAGGGCGTTCGGAGCTGATGAAGCTGATCTACGGTGCGGTGAAACCCGTGTCCGGGCAGATCGTTCTCAAAGGCTCGCGACGCAAGTTCAGGTCGCCACGCGACGCGGTGCGTGCCGGCGTGGCGCTGTGTCCGGAGGACCGCAAGCAGGAGGGCATTGTTGCGATTGCCTCCGTGTCCGACAACCTGAACATGAGTTGCCGGCGCCATTTCAGCCCGTTCAACATACTGAACAGCCGCAAGGAAGCCTCGACCACCACCGACTACATTGCGAAGCTTGCTATCAAGACACGCAACGGCAATACCCCTATCGGCACGCTCTCTGGCGGCAATCAGCAGAAGGTCATTCTCTCGCGCTGGCTGGCGGAAGAGATCGACGTGTTCCTGATGGATGAGCCTACACGGGGTATCGATGTTGGCGCGCGCAGCGAGATCTATGGCTTGTTGTATGGACTTGCGGAAGCTGGGCGGACAGTGATCGTGGTGTCGAGCGATCTGGCCGAGGTGATTGGCGTGGCGGATCGCGTGATGGTGATGCGTGAGGGAAAGATAGTCGGCAACTTGCCAAAGGCGCAGGCCACGCCGGATCAATTGATCAAGCTCGCGCTACCCGGCTGATATCACGCTCGGTTACTACAGAGACTACCCGCGGCGCGTGCCAACGTGCTGCGAACGAAAGAGACATTATGCAAATAAATCCTGTCACCAATCAGTCGAACCCGGCCGAAAGCACCGGCGCTCGCGCCCGTGCCGCACGGACCTGGGACCTCATCAACAAGTCGGGCATTGTCATGGTGTTCGTGATCTTGTTCGTGACCTTGTCACTGACCGTGCCGGACTTCATCAGTTCGCGCAACATCCAGGGCCTGCTGCTTTCGGTCACGCTGATCGGCTCCATCTCCGTCACCATGATGTTCGTGCTTGCGCTCGGCGAGGTGGATTTGTCGGTGGCATCCATCGTGGCGTTTGCCGGGGTGGTGGCATCCACGCTGATCACGGCCACACATAGCGTCACGCTTGGAATCGTGGGCGGCGTGCTGGCGGGAGGCGCGGTCGGCCTCGTGAACGGCGTGCTGATTGCGCGCTGGAAGATCAACTCGCTGATCGTCACGCTCGCCATGATGGAAGTCGTACGCGGGCTGGCTTACATCACGTCGAACGGCGACGCTGTGATGATCTCCGAGGAGCGATTTTTTGATCTGGGCGGCGGTTCTTTCCTCGGTATCTCGTACCCGATCTGGTCAAATATCGTTGGTTTCGTGTTGTTCGGTTTCCTGTTGAAGAAGACGGTGTTCGGGAAGAACGTGCTGGCTGTCGGCGGCAATAGCGAGGCGGCGTTGCTGGCCGGTTTGCCGGTCATGCGCATCAAGATCACGGTGTTCGTGTTGCAGGGGCTTGTGACAGGGTTTGCGGGCGTCATGCTGGCATCGCGGATGAGTCTTGGAGACCCCAAGACGTCGGTCGGGCTGGAGCTGGGGGTGATTTCCGCGTGCGTGCTGGGCGGCGTTTCGCTGACGGGCGGCGTGGCCACTATTTCCGGCGTACTGGTCGGGGTGTTGATCATGGGCTCGGTGCAGGACGCAATGAGTCTCATGAATGTACCGACGTTTTATCAGTATCTGATTCGCGGCGGGATTTTGTTGCTAGCTGTGTTGTTCGATCAGTATCGGAGAAGTAAGCGGGTGGCTTGATGCTGTTAGCCTGGAGCCGCTGCTTCTGCTAAAAGCAGCGGCTCCAAGCGAAACCTTTTAGTCCTCGAATTTCTCAACCTCATGCCGCTCGCCGAGCAACATCGCATCGGCAACATGCTGAAGCGGGCTGACATCAACATCGCTTGAACCGGTCGAGATCAACTCGAAGAATCGATCATAAAGGCTCGGATATTCCCTCTCCGCTCCAATGTCCTGTACCTCCCCATCGATCTTCAAAAACTTCCCGCCCTGAGCCAGATGCAAGACGCCGTCGCGGGTGGTCACTTCGATCTGCCACAACTCTTCCGGACCAAACCGCCAATCGAATTCCGCCCGGATCGGTGTACCAAGCGCGTCGCTGAAATCAAGGTTCGCGGCAATCGGATTCTGTCTGTTGGCCGGAACGAACAACTCCGCTGACTTCAGGAAAAACGCATGCGGCAAGATGCGCGTGATGATGGATAACGCGTTGATGCCCGGGTCGAATACACCCAGGCCGCCCGGTTGCCAGATCCAGTCCTGACCCGGATGCCAGCGGCGAACATCTTCTTTCCACAGCACCTTCACCGCTGTGATCTCTTTACCGGCCAACCACGCGCGCGCCTTCTCAACACCAGGCGCATGACGCGAATGCCACGATGCAAACAGGCTGCATTGATTTTGCTGGGCCAACGCAGCGAGCACCGTAACCTCGGTCACACTCGCGCCCGGCGGTTTCTCCAGCATCACATGCTTGCCCGCTTCAAGCGCGGCGCGCGCCTGGGAGAAGCGGACTTGCGGCGGCGCGCACAACGACACAGCTTGCAAAAGCGGCTCCGCCGCCAGCATGTCCTCGACATTCTGATAATTGTTGACCCCGTCGATCCGCGCGTTCCGGCTCGCTCCTGCAATGAGCTTGAACCCGGAATGCCCGGCGATAGCGGGTAGATGCTGATCGCGAGCGATCTTGCCGACGCCGGCAATGCCTATCGCAACTTGCTCTGTCATGGTTAGACCTTAAAGAAAACTTCGTTGATGCGGTGCGTAACGCTGGTATGTGCGCCGCTCCGGATTAATGCGAATGCCGCGGCACATCGGCACCTCGACATCCTACGAGAAAGTCGAAGTCGCAGCCTTGGTCAGCTTGCAGGACGTGATCGACATACAGCTTTCTATACCCGCTCGTATCCGCAGTTGCAACTGTTTGCACTTCGGCCCAATTAGCGAGACGGGAGGCGATTTCCGTATCGCTGACGTCAAGGTGCAGCTTTCCGCCAAGGCAATCCAGTTCGATCCAGTCTCCTTCCTGCACCACCGCCAGCGGACCGCCGGCACGCGCTTCAGGCGCAACGTGCAGCACTACGGTGCCATACGCCGTGCCGCTCATGCGTGCATCCGAGATCCGTACCATGTCCGTTACGCCTTGCGCCAACAGCTTGGGCGGCAAGCCCATGTTGCCCACTTCAGCCATGCCCGGATAACCCTTCGGTCCGCAGTTCTTCAGCACGAGAACGGAGTCGGCCGTTACGTCCAGTTCGGGGTCTCCGATACGAGCCTTGTAGTCATCGAAGTTTTCAAACACGACCGCACGGCCGCGATGCTTGAGCAATGCCGCTGTCGCCGCCGACGGTTTGACCACCGCGCCATTCGGTGCGAGATTGCCGCGCACGATACATAAACCGCCATCGGGGACGAGGGGTTTGTCGAGCGGACGAATGACTTCTTCGTCGTAGATAGGCGCTTCCTTCGAGTTCTCCCATAACGAATGCCCGTTCGCCGTCAGCGCGTCGGGATAAGGCAGCAAGCCTGCTTCGCCCAAGCGCCGGATCACGCCGGGCAAGCCGCCCGCGTAATAGAACTCCTCCATCAGAAAGCGCCCCGATGGTTGCAGATCCACAAGCGTAGGTGTGCCGCGGCCAATGCGCGTCCAGTCATCGAGTTCAAGGTCCACGCCAATACGCCCCGCGATTGCCTTCAAATGAATCGCCGCATTCGTCGATCCACCAATCGCCGCGTTCACGCGAATCGCGTTTTCGAAGGCCTCTCGCGTCAGGAGTTTCGAGAGCCGGACATCCTCCAGCGCCATCTCCACAATACGCATGCCCGACATATGCGCGAGCACGTAGCGCCTGGAATCCACGGCCGGAATTGCCGCATTGTGCGGCAGCGTAACGCCAAGTGCCTCGGCCATGCAGGCCATGGTGGATGCCGTGCCCATGGTGTTGCATGTGCCGGCCGAGCGCGACATGCCCGCTTCCGCCGACATGAATTCGTGCAGCGTGATCTTGCCCGCCTTCACTTGTTCGCTAAGCTGCCACACCACCGTGCCCGAGCCAATATCGCGGCCATGATGTTTGCCGTTGAGCATCGGGCCACCACTTACAGCAATGGCCGGCACGTCACAACTCGCTGCGCCCATCAATAGTGCGGGTGTGGTTTTATCGCAGCCGACGAGCAGTACGACGGCATCGACCGGATTGCCTCGAATCGATTCTTCCACGTCCATGCTGGCGAGATTACGCGTGAACATGGCGGTCGGGCGAAGGTTCGATTCACCATTGGAGAACACGGGGAATTCGACCGGGAAGCCACCCGCTTCGAACACGCCCCGCTTCACATGTTCAGCGATCTTCCTGAAATGCGCGTTGCAAGGTGTGAGTTCTGACCACGTATTGCAAATGCCGATAATCGGCTTGCCCTGGAATTCGTGATCGGGAATGCCCTGGTTCTTCATCCAGCTGCGGTACATGAAACCGTTCTTGTCGGCAGCGCCGAACCATTGGGCGGAGCGGAGCGGGCGTTTTGCGTCTGACATCGATTTTTCCTTACCGTTTGCTATTCGTTTGCTGTTTCAAGACTTCATTTGCACGAACGCGTCACGCGTTCGGGACCTGTTTAGTGCTTGCGCCATATGCGCTTGTCTATCTGTTTTATAGAACATGCAGAACAGTCGCGTGGTCTTACATGTCTTACTGCCGTGAAGGAGGAATGCCGCCTTCGCGTCAACCCCTGGACCCAAGCGCAACGGGATCAGCTTTGTTCGCGGCATCGTGTTGCTGCGCCGCATCTCGCCGCTTCAGCTTCGACCCCGCTCGTTCCCCCGATGCAGTCCCATCCGATTTACGACGCGCCGCATGCCGTTCGATCACACGCTGCAGCAGGCAGAACGCGCACAGAAGGGCGCCAATAACGATGCGGGTCCACCACGAACTCAGCGTGCCGTCGAACGTGATGAGCGTCTGGATGGTCCCGAGAATGCCGACGCCGAAGACCGACCCGATCACATACCCAACGCCACCCGTGAGCAAGGTTCCTCCAATGACCGTGGCGGCGATCGCATCGAGTTCCATGCCCTGGCCTTGCAAGCCGTATCCCGAGAGCACATACAGCGTGAACACCACGCCGCCCAGCGCCGAGCAGAAGCCGCTCAACGCATAGACGCCAACCTTCGTACGCGCGACCGGCAGGCCCATCAGCAACGCGGAACGTTCGTTGCCGCCGACCGCGTAGACGTTGCGCCCGAAGCGCGTGAAGTGCGCGACAAAGATGGCAAGCAGAAGCGTTGCGATGGCGATCAGTCCGCCGGCTGTAAGCGAAGCGCCGTGAATATCGATGTGAAATCCTGACAGCGCGTGGAAGCTGGGGTCGTTGATGGTGATCGACTGCGTGGTGATCAGGAAACACGCGCCGCGCGCGAGGAACATGCCGGCCAGCGTGACAATGAACGGCTGCAGTTTGAAGAAGTGGATCAGCGCGCCCATCGCTGCGCCGTACAACGCGCCCAGCACGAGTACGAGCGGCACGATCACCCATATCGGCCAATGCAGGTGTTCGGCGAACACGGCGCAGAGAATGGTCGTCAGCGCGACGACCGATCCCACCGACAAGTCAATGCCGCCCGACACGATCACGAACGTCATGCCGATCGCGACGATCAGCAGGAAGGCGTTGTCAACGAGCAAGCCGAGCAGCACCTGCAGCGAAAAAAATCCGGTGTACATCACGGAGCCGAAGCCGAACAGCGCCATGAACAACACGATGGTGACGACGATCGGCAAGGTGCGCGGATCGACCAGGCGGTCGAGAAGGTTCCTCATTTTGCTGCCTCTGCAAGGGGCTTTTTCAGGGCGAAGGGGAGGGCGCGTTTCAGTTGCCGCATGATGACCGTGCGGGCAGTCGCCGACTGGATCACGCTGACGACCAGCACGACCGCTGCCTTCACGACGAGCGTGGCCTCAGGCGGCACGCCGATGGAGTAGGTGGTGTAGGTCAATGTCTGGATGATCAGCGCGCCGAGCACGGTGCCCGCGAGGCTGAACTTGCCGCCGAGCAGCGACGTGCCGCCGAGCGTGACGGCGAGGATCGCATCGAGTTCGAGCAGCAATCCGGCGTTGTTGCCATCGGCGCTGCGCACGTTGGAGCTGATCAGAATGCCTGCTATGGCCGCCGTCAGGCCGGAGAACGTATAGACCCCGAACACGATCGCACTGGAGCGCAAGCCGACCAGTTTCGTGGCCACCGGATTGATACCGATCGCGCGGATGAACATGCCGAGCGCGGTGCGATTCATGAGCAGCGCAGTCGCCGTAATCGCACCGGCCGCGACCCAGACGGAACAGGGCATGCGCGCCAGATAACCGCCGCCGACCACCAGGTATCCCGGTGCACCGATCGGGATGATCTGGCCGCCTGTGAGCAATTGCGCCACACCGCGGCCGGCCACCATCAGGATCAGCGTTGCGATGATCGGCTGCATGCCGACGAACGCCACCAGCACACCATTCCACATGCCGGCGAGCACGCCCACCGCGAGCGCGGCGGCCAGCGCTTCGATGACGCGGGAAGGATCGTCAGCAAGAATACTCGCGGCTGCCGCACCCGCGATTGCCACGACCGCGCCGACGGAAATATCAATGCCGCGTGTTGCGATCACGAGCGTCATGCCGAGCGAGACGAGCACGAGCGGCGCGGCGCGATTGAGGATATCGATAGGCGCGCCGAACCAGTGGCCGTCCAGCACCGTGATGGCGAGGAAGTGCGCGTTCTGGCTCAGGTCGAGCAGGATCAGCAGCACCAGCGTGAGCGCGGGCCATACGAGCGGATGTTGCAATGCGGCTTTGATGCGGTTCATCGGCTGCCTCCCGCGATGAGTCTGTACACCTGATCTTCCGACGCCGCGTGCCCCTCGACTTCCGCCACCTTGCGTCGATCGCGCAGCACCGCAATCCGGTGACTCACACGCACGACCTCGCTCACCTCGGACGAGATGAAGACAATGGCGAGCCCTTTCGCACAGAGCGCCAGCACGCGATCCATGATTTCGAATTTGGCCGCGACGTCAATGCCGCGCGTGGGTTCATCGAGGATCAGCATCTTGGGTTCTGTCGCGAGCCATCGCGCAAGCAGCACCTTCTGCTGGTTGCCGCCCGACAGAAGTCCGATGGGTTGTTCAGCATCGGGCGCCTTGATGCCCAGCCGCTCAATATAGTCGTCCGCTATCTGGCGCTGTTTCCCGCGGCTAATGGCGCGCCACCAGCCGCGTTGCACTTGCAGCGCGAGAATGATGTTTTCTCGTATGGACAGATCCGCGACAATGCCTTCCTTCTTCCGGTCCTCCGGGCAATATCCTATGCCGCGGCGCACCGCATCGCGAGGAGAACGAAGCTTTGCCGTCTTGCCGTCGATAGACATTGCTCCCGCGTCCGCCCGTTCCGCGCCGAACAGCAGCCGGGCGGTTTCAGTACGGCCTGACCCAAGCAGGCCAGCCAGTCCGAGGATCTGCCCAGGCTGCACATCGATATCAACAGGATTCATGACACCCCGCCGGCCTATACCGCGCATTTCGAAGAACGGCGGCACGGCGGCCTTGTGCGCGGGCGGCTCGTCGGCCGCGCGCTTCAGGCGCTCGGTCATCCGTTCGTGGCCCACCATCTTTGAAACGAGCAGTTCCACCGGCAAGTCGCGGGCAAGATATTCGCCTTCGCGCTCGCCGTTACGCATGACCGTGATGCGGTCCGATATCGCGTAGGTCTGTTCGAGAAAGTGGGTGACGAACAGGATCGCCATGCCCGATTGCTTGAGCGTTCGCAGTACGTCGAAGAGCCGCGAGACTTCTCCATCGTCCAGGCTTGAGGTCGGTTCATCGAGGATCAGCACGCGCGCATCCACCGAGACGGCGCGAGCGATTGCCACCATCTGCTGCACGGCGATTGGATAAGTATCGAGTGATTTGGTCACGTCGAGGAAGACGTTCAGGTCGGCAAGCGCCGCTTCGGCGCGTGCATGAATCGTCTTCCAGTCGATAGCGCCACGTCGTTTCGGCTGCCTTCCGGCGAACACGTTTTCAGCGACGGACAGGTTCGGGCACAGGTTCACTTCCTGATAAAGCGTCCTGATTCCGGCCGCTTCCGCGTGGAGCGGCGTCGCGAAATTGACGGCTTCGCCGCCAAGCCGTATTTCGCCAGCATCGTGTGTATGGACGCCGGTGAGTACATTGATGAGCGTCGATTTACCGGCGCCGTTCTGGCCCATCAACGTATGGATTTCACCGGGAAACAAACCGAAGTCCACGTTCTGCAACGCCTTGACGCCCGGGAACGACTTGGAGATACCAATGGTTTCAAGAATGGGCGAGCCGGTCATGAACGAAGGCCGTAAAGGGGGGATTGAAAGTGCGCCGCGAGTCCGCTGTTACAGCCGGACTCGCGCTTGCCAGGGGTTTTCTCCGCGACCGCGATGGCTCAATACTTGCGCTGCGGCAGGACTTGCGCTGCAACGCTCATCGGGAAAATGGTTTCCTCGGTCACAATGCGCTTGGGCAAGGTCTTGCCCGCCACCACCTCCTTCACCGCCGTCATGAGCTGCGGTCCGAGCAGCGGACTGCATTCCACGTCGACGTTGATCTTGCCCGCGACCATCGCTTCGAAGCCGCCCTTGGTGGCGTCGAAGGAGATCACGGTCACGTCCTTGCCGGGCTTTATGCCGGCTTCTTCCATTGCCTGGATGGCCCCGAGCGCCATGTCGTCGTTATGGGCGTAGACCACGTTGATCTGCTTGCCGTAGGTCTTGATGAACGCTTCCATGACCTGCTTGCCGCCGGCCAGCGTGAAGTCGCCGCTTTGCGAAGCGATCACCTTGAACTTTGGATCGTTCTTGATCACTTCAAGCAATCCGGCGCGACGGTCGTTGGCGGGCGCTGAGCCAACCGTGCCTTGCAACTCGGCAATGTTGATCGGACCGGCGTCGTTCTTATAGTGATCTTCCAGCCATTTGCCTCCACGACGGCCTTCTTCGAGGAAGTCCGAGCCAATCATGGTCACGTAAAGCGAGGTATCTTTAACGTCGATATTGCGGTCAGTGAGAATCACCGGAATCTTGGCGTTTTTCGCTTCGATGAGTACCGGCTCCCAACCGGATTCAACAACCGGGGAGAACGCAATTACATCGACTTTCTGCGCAATATAAGAGCGGATTGCCTTGATCTGGTTTTCCTGCTTTTGCTGCGCGTCGGAGAATTTCAGATTGATGCCGGCGTCTTTAGCCGCGCTTTTGACAGAAACGGTATTGGCGGTGCGCCAGGCACTTTCCGCGCCGACCTGTGAGAAACCCAGGGTGATCTTGTTGTCATCGGCGTGGGCAGTCAGGCTTGCGCCCAGCAATAGCGCAGAAAGCAGCGCACCGATGGCTGCGCGTCGAGCATGTCTCATGGTTGTCTCCGATTAATTGTGTTTGTGTTCGGTACTGCCGCGCTTGTGCGTGCTTATGCGTGCTTATGCATTTTTGCGCGGTCAACTGATTAAGGACGTACCGGAATGAAGCGTAGCGCCGGGGTGCATGGCGGTCCAATCAGTTATTCGGCGTTTGCGATATCAGAATTGGTATGGCGGAGGGAAATTGTCGGCTCGCGGCGCGCAAACCCACGACGCAACTAAACGGCGTGATAGTCAGGGATTCGAATCGCCGATACTGGCGCCGCGCAACCGGTCGAAATCCAGAATGGCGATTTCCCCGGACTTCAGGCTCAATATGTGTTGATTTTCGAGGTTCCTGAGCAACTGGTTGGTGGTTTGCCGCGATAACGACACCATGGAAGCGAGGCTGTCCTGCGAGATCCTTATCTTGCTCTGCGCGGCATTGAGACCGCCATAACCTCCGGCGATCATGAGCAAACGGTTCGCCACGCGCTGTGCCGCGGGCAACAGCGTTATCGCTTCAGCGTTCTCGAACAAAACCCGGAGTCTTTGCGCCATCAACAACGCAAAATCGCGCCAATAGCGGGGCGTGGACTCGAGCAGGCTTTGCAGGGCGGCCTCGGGCACGTGCAGCAAAAGTGTCCTGCTGACGGCTGCAGCATTGTTCGGACGTGGCAGACCATCGAAAAGCGAAATCTCGCCCAACCACGCAGTCGGTCCGAGCACCGCGAGCAACGCCTCTTTCCCGTCCGCCCCGACGGTGCCAATTGCGAGTGCGCCACCCAGTACAGCGTACAGGCCATAAGACCGTTCGCCACGTCGATACAGGAACTCGCCCTTTTCCACCGTGACCAAAGTGGCATGGCTAATGAGGTAGTCCCCCAGCTCAACGGGCAGGCCCCGGAACCACGGAGTCGTTTCGAGCTGTGACCGGTAGCGGTGCTGGCTGGATTCCATTGGCGTGTCGGCTTGTCGGGTATCTGACAGATTTTAGGCAGGTTCGCGAACATCATGGGGACTCGCATCTGATCCGTGACGACTTTGGCCCTTGACGCACTCACCGTGTGAGTGATTCGCCAAGCGTTGTCTCAGTTATTCCATTGCATGAATCCATCGAATAAGGAGTGTTGACGTGGCCTCATCTGATATCAGTCTGAAGAATGACGTATCACTTGCCGAATGGGAAGCGCGAGTCAATCTCGCAGCGGCGTACCGTCTCACGGCGCTGTTTGGATGGGACGATCTGGTATTTACCCACATCTCGGCGCGCGTGCCCGGCCCCGAACACCATTTCCTGATCAACCCGTACGGTTTGATGTTCGACGAAATCACCGCGTCGTCACTGGTCAAGATCGACCTGCAAGGCCGCAAGGTTGCCGAATCGCCATATGACGTCAATCCGGCCGGCTTCACGATCCATAGCGCCGTGCATGCGGCACGTGAAGACGCCGGCTGCGTGATGCATGTTCACTCTATCAACGGTGTTGCCGTGTCGGCGCAGGAGAAGGGGTTGCTGCCGCTCTCCCAGCAATCACTCGGTGTGCTGGCGTCGCTCGGCTACCACGACTACGAGGGCATCGCACTCAATGAAGCCGAGAAGCCCCGTCTCGTTCAGGACTTGGGAAGCAACAATTATCTGATGCTGCGCAACCACGGCTTGCTGACGGTCGGCGAGACAGCGGCGGACGCCTTCGTTGCGATGTACTTCTTTGAAGCGTCTTGCATGATTCAGGTGCGTGCCCAGGCTGGTGGCGGCAAGCTGATTCCGATCGCGCAACCGATTCTCGACGGTATCAAGGATCAGATCCGGACCGTAACGAAAGGCTCTATTGGGAAGCTGGTGTGGCCCGGGCTGCTACGTCGGCTCGACCGACGCAATCCCGGATACGCTGACTAAGGCTGTCCGTTCGCAATATCCACGACGCACGACGCACGATGATATGTGCTGAGCGAACGGTGTTAAGCATCATGGGCCGCGTTGACCGATTCAACGCATCGCGGACGGAACTGGGTAGGTCACCTGAGAATCTGTATGGCAAAAATCTTTATCTATGGCGCCGGTTCGATCGGTTGCTATGTCGGCGGACGGCTTCTTGCCGGCGGCAGCGACGTCAGTTTTATTGGGCGTGCTCGCGTGGCTGACCAGTTACGAGATCGCGGCATCACGTTGTCGCGGCACGACGATAGCCGCTGGCATGCACCGGCAGAGCGTATTGACGTCTCGACGGATGCGGCGAGCGCCGCCGAAGCCGATCTCGTGCTCGTCACCGTCAAGTCTGCCGCGACGCCCGCGGCGGCGGCGGAACTGGCGAACGTGCTTCGCCCCGGTACGATCGTTGTGAGCTTCCAGAACGGCATTGGCAATGCGGACGTGCTGCGCGCCGCGCTGCCGCAGCACACGGTGCTGGAAGGGATGGTGCCATTCAATGTCGTCGAACGCGGCCCTGGGGCATTTCATCAGGGTTCAGCGGGCGAGCTGGAGATCAGGCGTGCGCCGGCCATGCAGCCGTTCGTCGAAGACTTCCGGAAAGCGGGCCTGCCGCTGATCCAGCACGCCGATATGTTGCCGGTGCAGTGGGCAAAGCTGTTGCTTAACCTCAACAATGCCATCAATGCCTTGGCGAATCGGCCGTTGAAAGAGGAGCTCTCGCAACGCGCCTACCGGCTCTGCCTTGCCATGGCGCAGAAAGAAGCGCTCGCGTTGTTGAAGCGAGCGGGCATACGGCCAGTCAAGGTGACGCCGCTTCCAGCCACGTGGATACCGCTTGTTCTCAGCGTACCCGACGGGTTATTCGAACGGCTGGGCCGCACGATGCTGACGATCGATCCGCTCGCGCGCTCGTCGATGTCCGACGATCTGGCGGCAGGGCGCGCCACCGAGATCGACTGGATCAACGGCGAGGTCGTGCGCCTCGCACAACGCCTTGGGCAAACGGCGCCGGTGAACCAGCGGCTATGCGAACTCGTGCGGGAAGCCGAACGAGCCGACGTGCGCCCGTCATGGTCGGGCGAAGCACTGCTGGCTGAGCTACGGGCTGCAACGGGTGCCTCGTTGCCTGTGCCCGCCGGAATCTGAACGGGCGATGATGCCCGTGGCCGGTTCCCGGCCACCACGGCCGGCCCGGCTTGCGTCGGGTCGCTCGCTTGGTTATCGCGATCGCCGTGGATGTGCCCGGCAGCAGTCGGATCTTGGAGAGAGTAGACTTGCGCGCTCCCATTCGCCGTTCAAGGTAGTCCCTATGTTGATGAAAGCCG
Source organism: Caballeronia sp. SBC1 (assembly GCF_011493005.1). Classification (NCBI taxonomy): domain Bacteria; kingdom Pseudomonadati; phylum Pseudomonadota; class Betaproteobacteria; order Burkholderiales; family Burkholderiaceae; genus Caballeronia; species Caballeronia sp. SBC1. The sequence goes on along the minus strand of NZ_CP049157.1, from coordinate 795,764 downwards.
TTCGTGTTGGTCTCGGCCAGTTGATTTTACTCAGCGACGCCGTTAGTCGCCCGCGCCCGCAACGTCGCGCAGCGCAAGGCCAGGCGATTGTAGAAAAAGAAGCGAAGGGGCTATCGCTGTATCAGTTCCACGCATGCCCCTTCTGCGTCAAGACCCGGCGCGCCCTGCATCGTCTGAATGTGCCGATGACTCTGCACGATGCCAAAAACGATCCCGTCGCACGGGACAGTTTGCTGGTTGGCGGTGGCAAGATTAAAGTGCCTTGCCTGCATATTCAGGAGGAGGGCGAGTCGCGCTGGTTGTACGACTCCAACGCCATCATCGCGTACCTGGAGCAACGTTTCGCCGGGATCGCGTGATCCGTCGCGCGGAGTCGTGAGGCGTTTATGAACCCGGAGTTGAACACCTCGTCATTGCGAAGCTAGCGGGCAAGCAAGCACTAGGGCATTCGCCTTTAAACCGCCGCGTACATGACACTCAAGGCCTGAACATCAGGACCGCGGCCGCAACGCCCGCAACGTCGACCAGAATGACCGGGATCATGCTCACACGGCCTTGCAAGTACGCGCCCAAAGCCCAAAGTCCTGCGACGATAACCGCGGTCAGCCCCAGCTCCGTTGGATATGAAAGTTCTTCCGCGTACCATAGATAACCCGCCGTCGCTGCCATCATCAGGGCGAATTGCACGACTGCAAATATCGCCGTGCTGCGGGAAAGTGGCTCTCCGTACCGCTGCCTCGCCGCCTCCAGGTCGAACATTGGCGCGGAGGTCTCTGCCTGAAGGTGCCCGCTGGAGTCGGCTGGTCGCCAGCCCGGAGGTTTGAGCCAGATGCGCCACTTGTCTGCCCACGATTTCGCTTGCCGCGTTGCCTGCACGAGCGACCAGTATTCCGCAAAGATTGCCCAGCCAGGATCCCAGCTTCGCAGAGGCGTCCTCGTTCCGTAGACGCAAGGCTCCTCTTCCTCGGCGAACGTTCCGAACATCCTGTCCCAGATCACAAACATGCCGCCATAGTTCTTGTTGATGTACTGGTCATTGACCGCATGATGCACACGGTGGTTTGAGGGCGAAGAAAACACGCGATCGAACCAGCCGAGTTTGCCGACGTGTTCAGTGTGAATCCAGAATTGATACAAGAGGACGATGAGCCCGGCAAGGCCAAACTGCTCGGGCGGAACACCTATCACCGCAATGGGCAGATAGAAGATCCAGCCAATAAGCACGACAGTACTTTCCTGCCTCAAGGCGGTCGAGAAATTGAAATGCTCGCTTTGATGATGCACGACATGGGCAGCCCACATGACAGCGCACTCATGCCCGGCGCGATGCAGCCAATAGTCGAAGAAGTCGAACAGGACGATGGCGATCAGCCAGCCGTACCAGGTGTCCCAAAACTTGACGTTGGGGGTTGGCATCAGCGCATTGAACACAATCACATACAAACCAATTTGAAACAGCTGCGTGACCAGCGCCAGCAACTGGCTTATTAAGCCTTGGCTAAGACTGCTCAGCGCATCGTTCAGTCGGTAGGTATTACGTTGCCTGAACCAGCCGTAAGCGAATTCGGCGCCGATCAGAACAACGAAAACAGGAAGTATGAAAACAATGATCTTGTCCATTCACAATCTCAGCAATGTGGTCCCGGCTATATGAAGCGTCGAGGTTTGTGCAGCCAATGATTCGATGGCAGCGTGAACAAGCGGTCAGGCACGTCGGCTTCGCAAGATCTTGCTGACGCATAACTTACATAAATACTACGTAATGCTTGCGTGATATGGTTTTGTCAGCGCTGGAGGTGACAGGGTAAGGCATAACGACGAAAACTCGAATTGCTTTATGACGGATGCTGGTCTCGAGCGACGGAAATAAGGAGGAGTTCGAGGGATCGGAGCGTTGCATTGCGCGTGAGGGGCGTTTCGCGGTAACGCTGGAGGAACTAACAAATGCAATACATTAGGATGCCTTATAAAGCTAGTGGATGGAACTGTGAGGCATCGGATGGCGGGACATTGCCCAGGCATTTCATCCCGTCTTTCTTGATAGTGTGCACAGTCTCAATCCTGCTGAGAATAACGCGTAAGGCGGCAACCGCTAAAACCTGCCCAAGGGTTGACGCGTGACCCGGTGCCGGAATGCACCGAATATTCGCCTTACGCGTGCAGAAGCAGCGGGTCGCAACCCGCGTTCCGTCATATATAGGTGGCCGCGCACGGTGGTATTCTTCAATGCATTCCGGGTCGCTGATGTTCGCCTCTGGAGGGTCCCAAATGGAAGTCCGATCGAGTACGTTTCCGGCACCGCCCATTGAGCGCGCGACAGGTTGCCGACCGCTGTTCGTGCCGCCATTGCCGGACTACCCTTCGCGGGACCTGTCGTCGCTCGCATTCGTGCATCGCGTCAGTCGAAACGGCTTGCGGGTGTGGTCGCATCGCACCTATGAGCTGGATTGGCTGGAGCAGGGATTCTTCGGCCGCAAACGCCTGTTGCTGAACAAACCCGAAATGATTCACCGCGTGTTGGTGGAGAACCATATCAACTATCGCCGCACAGACACCGCGATCCGGCTGCTCCGGCCATTGGTCGGAGACGGTTTGCTGTTGAGCACCGGCGAAAACTGGAAATACCAGCGGCGCACGATCGCGCCGGCCCTCGCTCCGAAAATGCTGCCGCTCCTTGCACGCCATGTAGCGGCTTGTGCGAATGAAGCCGTGCAGTCGCTGGCCTCGCGCAATGGGGCGCCTTTCAATCTCCTGGCCGAGATGCAATCGCTTGCGCTGAAGATCGCGGCGCGTTCAATGTTCTCGCTCGAAACGTGGGAATTCGGGCCTGCCGTACGCACCGAAATAACGCGCTTTTCGCAGCGGTACGGCCGCGCCCATCTACTCGACCTGATCACGCCGCTTCCCATTCCGACGCTTCACGATTTTGCACGGGCGCGCTTCCGTTCCAGATGGTCCTTGCTGCTGGATCGCATTATCGATGCACGCGAGCAGGTCCCCGATGAAGGCGGCCCCCGCGATCTGTTCGACCTGCTGCGCGCTGCACGCGACCCGGAAAGCGGGGCTGCTTTCAACCGGGCGGAGTTGCGCGACCAGGTTGGTACGATGATCGTCGCCGGCCACGAAACAACGGCGCTAACGCTGTTCTGGTCGCTCTATCTGCTAGCCAGTGCGCCCGAGGAACAGGCTGCTGTGGCGACGGAAGTGGCCGATGCCGACCTGAGTGCAGCGCATGCCGGCGAGACATTTGCGTCGTTGTCCTACACACGTGCCGTCGTCAGCGAAGCGTTGCGTCTTTACCCGCCGGCCTGGGTACTGTCGCGTCAATGTGTCGAGCCTGATCACGTGGAAGGGTTGACCATTGAGCGCGGCACGCTGGTGATGATCAGTCCGTGGGTGCTGCATCACCATCGGCTGCATTGGTCGAACCCGGACGCCTTCGATCCTTCGCGTTTCTTACCGGATGCGGCGCCGGCACCGCGTTTTACTTATCTGCCGTTCGGCACCGGGCCGCGCGTTTGTGTGGGCGCTCAGTTCGCGATGGCCGAAGCAACGCTGGTGCTCGCGCGTTTGATCCAGGCGTTCACCGTCGAACTCGCCGACGACGAACCCGTACGTCCGATGGCCATTGTGACGACCGCGCCAGATCGGGCCGTGCCGTTCTGGTTAAGGCCGCGTAAACACTAACGTTCGGCCTTGGAGCTGAGCTGCGCGCAACTCTTGTACTAAATACAGCCTCATTCCCTTCCAGGATATTTCCGTCGATTACGTTTCATGACGGCGCGGCGGTCCCGCGTTGCCTACGCTGCATTCCCGGTTACGCCGGAAACATTGCCCAATAATCGCTCAGTTGCCGCGCGCATTTCACCCTGCTGTAATCGGCCGCTGACGATATATAGCGGGTGGGCAGATGGGCGGGCAGGGCGGCAACGACGATGCGGCGATCGCGCAATGCATGGCGGATGTGATGTGCGAGCGGCCGCTGCAGCTCGAACGCCAGGCGTTCACCCATAGCGGCAACGCCGTGTACCGCGCACGCATGGCCGATGGTCGTTCGCTGGCGGTGCGTGTCAGCCCCGAAGCGCAAACGTTTTTGCACACCCGCTCGAATCTCGCCATGCTGCGCGACATCGGCCTGCCGGTGCAGAAGCTGCTCGCGCAAGGCGCGATGCCCGCAGGCGGCGATTTCGTGGTGCTCGATTGGCTTCCCGGCCGCGATCTCTTCTATGTCTTCGATTCGATAAACGATAGGCAGTCCGAACAGATTGCCGAAGCGGTGGTCGCATTCCAGTGCAGGGTAGCGCAGCGGCTGCCCGCTGCCACGCATGGCGGTTTCGGCTGGGGCGCGATTGGCGCTCACGCACCGCATGTGCGCTGGACTGACGTCTTTGGGGAACCTGTGCCCTCCGCGTTTCACGTCGCGACGCTCGCGCGCACGGACGCCTCCGCGCTCGAACGCTTTCGCGCGCGCCTCGGCCTCGCGCGTGCCTCGCTCGAGGATTACTTCAACACACTGCGTCCGGTCTGCTTTCTCCACGACCTGACCATCAAGAATGTGCTGGTGGACGAAGGAGAACTGAGCGGCCTGATCGATTTCGATACGGTGTGCTATGGCGATCCGCTGCTCGTGCTGGGCACGACGCTCGCGCATATCGACACTTTGGTGGGGGAGCGCGGCCGCCCCTATGCCGCGGCACTGCTGCGCTGTTGGGCGCCACAGGGCGAGCGCAGGCGCGCCACGGGCTTCTACGCATCACAGTGGATCATCGGCTTTCTGTCGGTCGCCATCGAACAGGGCAACGCCGCGAGCGTGCGCTTCCTCACGCCGGTTCTCGACCAGCTCTTGAGCGTGGCGGAACGCGCGTAAGCGGCGGCTAGGGCGGTGTATTTTCGGCCCTTAATCGGGGGGATATGACCGTTCGGCTTCGATAAAGCCGGCGGTCTGTTTGGTGTCGTCTCCGGTCCTGGCTTTCTCCCGGATGATCGCGCGGTACTGAATGAATCGACGCGATAAACGTGGCTCACGTAGGCGTGGTCTTCCTACGGCAAGCCGAAGAACCTGTGCGGCCTTGCACCGCTCTATATCCACCTACCGAGGATCAGCACGCAGGCAGCAGGCAGATCGGCAGTGTCATTCTTTTTTCGGCTTCGGTTGTTGGGGTCGCTGCTGCGGGTCAGATCCGCGTTGCGTCGGCTCCCTCGTACATGCGTCCGGAGGCGTTATATAGGGCACGTCTTCGCAGCAGCATGCATAAACCGGAAACCCGTACGCGTTCGTGCGGATGATCGTTGTTGGTCCGTGCAGCGGGCACACCGCTTTCATGGCGCTCCTGAAACTCGTTGGTTATCTGGTTCTATCGTACACGCGGCTCTCTAGTTCGACATGGCTAAATACCGGTTCGCGCGTGCGGCAACCGATTTGTCTGACACATTGTTTTTCGACGGTCGTTTCAAAACTTTGATCCCGGAATCCAATCACCAACTTAACGAGTGCCAGTGCAGCTATCGCTCGCAGTCAACGTGCGTGGTACCGCTAATCTCGATCAATCGACAGAGAGGGCTAGACCGTCGACAATAGGACCGGCCGCTTGGGTACTGGAGGCATTAGCCTTTGACCTGCATGAATACCTGGATACGGTTGGGGTTTCAACGCCATTCATCGCTGAAAGTCACGGGTAGCAACTGGAGGAAAATAACGAATGGCGAATGGCGTAACAGTAGGCGAGAACTCGGTTGTCGCGGCAGGGTCGGTAATCACCAAGGACGTTCCCCCGAATACTCTTGTCGGTGGCAATCCGGCGAGGGTCATTCGTTCGATTGCCGATTAACATGTATAGATGACTCAGTCACTGTTGCACTGGGTGCTGGCGGTCTCGCCAGGCTTAACTTGCGATGGCTCGAACACGCCGCGATGCTGCACGCATTCGCCGGCACTTCTGCTTTTCAAGCCATTGCAGCGACTCCTGCACCACTTCGGGTGGAACGTCGTTGAATGACGCGCCCCGAATCAAGGTCTCACTTGCGGCAATGTCGTTGAACTGGCCGAGCTTGTTCTGCACGGACGTCAACTCTTTTACGGTGCGGTCGTGTCCGCTCTTGATGACAGGTTGAAAAAACTCAAGCAGATACCTCAGCTTCTTGCCGGCCTTGCGAACATCGTGGAGATCTTCTTCGTGGGCAGTCTCGTTACGCGATGCATACCTGCTGCGCTTCTTCAGTGCGCGCTGCGCGCGACGAACGCGATCCTCGGCGAACTCCTGAATGGGAAGATCGTTGCAGCTGGACTCCAACGTCGCCTGCGCGTGAAGCAAGACGTCGTTCAAGAACGCCTCCACATCGTCGCTTTTTATCATCGTCTGGCTATGCACCACTGCCTGCGCGCGCTTTTCGCTCGCGGCGGCCACGAGCAGTCCCATTGATGCGCGCGACGCTTGTGCGGCTTTCAAAAGATCGCCAGCGATGTCCCAGTCACGCGTTCCGCCGGCTACCGCAGCAAGGCGCTTGAACTCTTCCGTGGCCTGCGCGGTCGCCTCTTCACCGAGGTAGGGGGAATAAGCCCAGTACAAGGCACGCAGCTTTCTGAATGCAACGCGAAGCTGGTGGAATCCTTCAGCATCGCAATTTGTAGCCAGCTCTCGCGCACGCCGCACAGCCTCGGCGACAACGGGAGTCGCCAGTGATGAGAAGGTGCTTGCGATTGAACCAGTTCTGGATGGCGTTGAAACAGCTGGCCGCCGATCTTCCTTAAAGAAATTGATTGGCCGCGGCAAGGGCCAGTCAGCATCCATATCCACCATTGAAGCCTCGAGTCGGACAAAAATATGTTTCGCCCCGACATTACCACAGTGATATTCTCGGTTCCCAATTTCTGTGACGATTTGATGAACGGCTTTCAAGTTGTCGCATGTAGACCGCTCTCACGTCGAGACGTTGCCGAGCATCGACGCTTTTGTATTAGCATGCTCCGTTATATCAAACATTGCGCAATACGCTGGCGCATCGAAGATACCTAGAAGAGATAAGTGGGAGTTCAGTTTGAAGACACGCGCCACCGTTATCTGTCGCCGAGGTAAGCGAATTCTCCTGGTCTCACGTAGTCAGTCGAAGTGGGCTTTGCCGGGCGGGATCCTGAAGCGCGGGGAGCATCTCTCGGCCGCCGCACTTCGGGAGCTCAAGGAAGAGACGCGGCTTTCCGGAAAGTCAGCCAGATATCTCTTCGACTTTCGTGGCAAGCAAAAGCACCATCACGTGTTCTCCTGTGAAATCTCGAATCGCGCCAAGGCTCGCCCAAGCAACGAGATCTCCAAATGCCGCTGGGTCCACCTCGAAGACATCCCTCGCCTCTTAACCAGTGCGCCGACGACCGACATCGTGAAGCTCATGGGTCAACGGCGTAAAAAGTAGCTGCGCCGGGTTGGCGCAGGCACGAGTCGTCGATTTAGCGAGGGCACCTCAGCCTGACGTCGGTGTCGCGCCGGTCATTCGTGCTGCCAGCGAACCACGGTACGGGACAGGCCTAGACGGTTGAAAGTATTGCGCGCCTACCGCGATCCTGGGCATCGATTCCCGCAATGGCCGCAGTGATGCGCTGACGATTCAGTTGAAACGCAAGATAGAGTTACGACGCTGACAGATCCTTGGCGCCGAGGCGCTGCATGGCCACTCCAGCTATCCATATGCGTATTTCAAGGACTTGCAGAACAGATTACCCGCGCGGCATGTTAGCGTCCCGGGCTCACTCGCCTGGTGGCGAGCAAGCCTCAACCGCGAAGCGCCACCGTAGCCACAACGAGAGCCGAGAAGATCAGCGCCGGGGCGAGATGCTGGAACGGCTCCCGATTTCGTAGCAATGTGAAGAGCGCGCCAATCATGATCGCACCGGCCAGCGTCAGGCCTAAAACTCTGGTTTGTTGTCCAAGAAGAAGTGCAGCGCTGAGCAGCTCGAGAGCGCCACAGAGCAACCGAAACCATGCCGGGTAACCCCAGCGTGCGAAGTCGCGCTTCGCCGCGCCGCGTCCTGCAAGATTGACCACCCCAGCAACCGCGAACAGAACCGCTACGATCGTCGCGAGAATCGATTCGAAAGATGCAGTGTCTATCGCCATCGTCATGCTCCGTTGTTTTGCTGAAAGTGCTTCTGTTCAGAGAGGTCCGCAATCAGGCCGGGGCCATGGGGCTTCCACGCAAGAACTTCCCGGGCATGCTGGCCGCTTACCGTCTGGTCGAGCGCCAGTGCGTCAGCGAATGGCCCAAGCGATTGGCGAGCATCGTCGAGCGGCCAAAATTCGACGCGGCCGGCCCCAACGGAGGCCCGAATCGCTTCACTCATTCCGGCAATGGCAACGGCGTCTTCCGCGACCACGTTGAAGATCTGTCCCGCGACTCGACCGTCCCCGCTTGCCGCCCGCTCCACCGCGCTCAGGTAGGCCGTGGCGAGATCATCGACGTGAACGGCAGGCCAGTGGTTGCCACCATCGCCGACGACCCTCACGCTGCCTGTCTGACGGACCATGCCGGCAAGCATGCCGAAGATGCCGCCGCCGTAGCCGTGCACCATCGCCGGCCTGAGGATCACCGCGGCAATCGAGCGGCGTGCTGCCAGCGCCAGCACTTGTTGCTCCACTGCGGGACGCCAGGCGACAAGTGGTGTCGGGTTCAGCGCCGATGCTTCAGTCGCGGGCTCGCCCTCCGTATTGCCGTAGACCCACGTGCCCGACGTATAGATAAACGCCGCGCCCGGATGCAAATGCGAAAGCATCGCTACAACCGCAGCCTCATCGGCAGCAGCGGCGGAAGCATCGTTGGTCGACGCCATGTGCATCACGCCATCGGCTGCACCGGCCGTCGCAGCGAAGGACTGTGGCTCGCGCAAGTCGCCGACATGCAGTTTCACTCCGAGACGTGCCAGCGCGCTCGCCGCCGCCGAGCTGTCCTGACGCACCAGCGCCGTCACCTGATGGCCCAGGCTGATTGCCTTGCGCGCGACCGCTTGCCCGATGTAGCCCGTACCACCTGTAATGAATAGTTCCATAGCGTTTTCCTCGATGATTGCCTGCGAAGTTGATAAGTCACACAAACGAGACTCATCGGTCTCGTTATGGCAAATCTAAACGAGACTGACCAGTCTTGTCAACTACCTGGCGATCTGTTATTTATCTGGCATGAACACTTCCTCTCTCCCCGGCCTGAGCCCGTTGCAACGCCGTAAGCGGTCCGCCATCCTCGACGGCGCGAAAACCGTTTTTTTAAGCCAGGGTTTCGGCCTGGCAACGATGGACGACGTCGCCGCGGCCGCTGGCGTCGGCAAACAGACGGTCTACCGCCACTTCAAGTCGAAGGAGGCGCTCTTCTTTGGTCTGGTCAGCGAGATGTGCGCTCAGGTGGGCGCGCTGCTTGCCAGCGCTCAGGGCGAGCAAAACGATGGCGCACCCGAAGTCGAGTTGCGCGAGTTGGGATGGTCACTGGCACGAAGCCTTATCACGCTGGATAATCTGCGGCTTTACCGGGCCATCGTTGCTGAGGCCGAACGTCTCCCGGAACTGGGCCAGGTGTTTTACGAAAATGGTGCAAAGGTCGTGCGTGCCTTCGCCGCAAAAATTCTGCTAAAGCGATTTGACAAATCGACTGCTGCATTGCGGGCAGCGACATTCGTTCAGTTGGTGCTTGGCGACGCGTATCTGGAACTGTCAATTGGCTTTACGGTGCCCAATGTTGAAGCGCGCTTTGCGCTGCAGATTGACGAGGCGGTGGCGGCTGCACTTCGCTAAGGAGCGCCGCATAAGATGTCGAGCCACTGCATCCGGAGCGCCGCCGCATGTAGCGCGGGAAGCAAGACACCGCGCTTCCCATTCCAAACGTATTTGCGCGCCGGTTTCTGCACGATCCAAAATGGAACGGTCGGCATGATCGGCAGTTGCTCGGCCGCGTCCGGCAAATTTCGACCTTGAGCGACATTCGTCCTCACTCTCATCGATCGTCCTTTCTCGCACATACCGAGGAAATATCAGGTTCGGCATCCATGCAAATTGGAAGTCGTGCCTGAGAAAGCTATCCTATAAGCATGTCTTCTGTTGGTCGAAGGCGAACCATGCATCGCACGCCGACGATAGAGGGAAATAGTTCCCATACCGTCAATCTGCCGCAATTCCCGGCGTGGATTACGGCACAACCGTGTACCTATGCGGAGAGCCTGCAGCGGACCTGACAGGGTAGTGGGAAGACAAAGAAAGGAAAACGATCTGTTGGGGAATCAGTTTCTCCCAGGCGAATTCGAGTGGATCGGGGAAAGTGCGCCGAGGTGTTTTGCCTTCGCACCATCGCGCGCTCACTTTGTTGGAGAACGCCATGAAGTCCATGCTCCAAACCCTGCCGGTCGCCGCGCTGGTGGTCCTTGCACTAGGTCCTGGCACCCCAAAGACGTTTGCCCAGGCGGCGCCCGACTTGGTGGGTTCGTGGTCTTTGGTCTCGTTGACCGTCACGACAAGCGGCAGCGAAGTCGAGGTGCTCGGTCCACATCCGCACGGCCAACTCATCTTCGGTAGCGACGGCCGCTACGATCTGGTCGGAGTTCGTGCCGATTTGCCGAAGTTTGCAGCGGATAGCCGGTTGTCGGGTACCGCCGAAGAGAACAAACGCATCGCCCAGGGTAACTTCGCGCATTTCGGTACTTATACCGTCGATCCAGCCGGACAAGTGATCGTTTTCCACATTCAGAACAGTACCTTTCCGAACTGGGATGGCGATGTTCAACGGCGCCCATACACCCTTGATGGCGATCGGCTGACTTACATCACGCCCGGAAGCTTTGGATATGGGGCTTCGAAAGTTGTGTGGCAACGGATGAAGTAAGCACCTTGCTGCCGCGCCGCCGTCAGCCACGAGTACGCTACGCAATCGTTGGCTATCGCCTTGTCGGATACCCATTTCAACAACGGTGAAATTTAACGCCATTACCAAGGCTCAGGCGAACCGTCTGGTCTCACGCGCTCGGACCCAATCCATCTATCCCTCCGAACGCGCGCATTCGACTTAAATCACCATGGGATCGTTTCACCGTTCCAGCGCGTGAACGTCCCTGTGGGGCCGTCCGGACCCAGCAACGCAACGCGCACCGCTTCGCGAGCGCCTTCCTCGACGGTCTCGGTGCCCGCATATCCATTGAGGTTCGTCCTGGTAAAACCCGGCGAGACGGCATTGACCTTGATACCTTCTGACTCAAGTTCGATAGCCATAGCGACAGTCAAAGCGTTCAGAGCCGTCTTGGACGCCGGATAGACCGGGCTGAAGATCGCGCGGTAGGGGAAGGCCAAGTCCGAGTTCGTCGTCAACGAGCCGACGCCACTCGATACATTGACGATGCGGGAGCCCGGCGTCTTGCGCAAGAGTGGCAGCATCGCCTGGTACACAGCGAGCACGCCAAACACGTTGGTGTCCCATACCGCGCGCATTTCATCGAGAGCCACGTTGCTCGGGCGCGTTGTCTTTGTGTACTCCTCGACGGACTGACCGGGCTGCCTCTTCGTATTCGAGATGGCCGCGTTCTGGATGAGCACATCAAGGCGGCCAAACTCGTTTCGAATGCGCTCCGCCGCAGATGTGATCGAAGCCTGATCCGTCACGTCGAGTTGGAGCGCGAACGCACCCAGCCCAACTTCCCTGGCTGCAACCTCGCCGCGTTCGAGGCTGCGCGACCCTACCAACACAGTCAAGCCGCGTGCCGCGAGATCCTTTGCAATCTGAAGACCGATTCCTTGATTAGCCCCAGTGACGAGAGCAACGGGTTTGTCCTGCATAGCAACCTCCTTATCGTAGTGCGCACCGTAGTGCGCTCGCGCGCGTACAAGACATGTTCAATCCGTGTCGCCCGGTCAGCGAACCTCAGCCGCCCATGCTTGGGCATCAGCGCCGGCCGGGATGCGCATTGGCGATGACGGGTCCGTCGCCGCGCGCCACACGGCTTCCGCGACATCCTGTGCCCGGGTGATTGGTGCAGAGGTGTCCTGGAGCCGCGCGAAGACATCCTTGACGAGGCCCGCGTAGGCCTCATGGTCGAGGCCTTGCATTCGGGCACGGGCGTTTTCTCCGAACCGGGTGTCGGGCGCGCGGCCCGGCAGCACCAGGCGCGCTCGCACGCCGAACTGTTCGAGTTCCAGCGCCATTGACTCGGTAAATGCGTTCACCGCCGCCTTGCTGGCGCGGTAAGCGGCGATCAGAGGCAGCGCCTTCAGCGTGACGCTCGACGTGACATTCACTACGACGCCGGCTTTACGCTGCCGAAACTGGGGCAACACCGCCTGCGTCAATGCGATCGTGCCAAAGGTGTTGGTCTCGAAAATCTCGCGCACCGTCGTCATCGGGACCCGTTCCGCGGGGGAAGCCGCGCCGAAGCCCGCGTTATTGACAAGCACGTCGATCGGGCCGGCCGCCTCGACAGCCTTGCGGATGCTTTCCGGATCCGTGACGTCGAGCGCCAGCACGCGCAAGCGCTCTGAAGGCGGCAGCACGCTGGCGCTCGGCGTGCGCATTGTCGCGACGACTTGCCAGTCGCGGGCCAGAAAGTAGCGGGCGATCTCGAGGCCAAATCCGGAAGAACAGCCGGTGATCAGCACGGTCTTCATGGGAACTCCTATGTGAGGTGGTTTGTGTGTACCCCCACGATAGACCGCGAAGATCGTACTTACTACAATCTAGAATCCAAATTTCATTTGCGAGAGTCCGGCTATGATTGATCCGTTGGCTGAAGTCGTGACGCTGCTGCAGCCAAGCGCGCGGTTTTCCAAACTGGTTCTGGGCACGGGCCCATGGCGCGTTCACCGCTCGGATGCCGGTCAGCCGCTGTACTACGTGGTCCTCGAGGGCGCGTGCCGCATGGCGATCGACGGACACGAGCCCATCGAGCTTGTCTCGGGAGACTTCGTGCTGATTCCCGCGGCCTACGGCGTGGCGATGTCAAGCCTCGTGCCGCCACCGCCGGGTGTTGAGACGCTGGCGCCGACTGCGCTCGGCAACAATGAATTCAGAATTGGGGAGCCGGACAGCCCGGTCGATTTGCGAATGATGGTCGGCCACTGCAGCTTCGGTTCACCCGATGCATCCCTGCTGGTCTCGTTGCTACCGCAAATCGTGCATGTCCGCGGCGTAGAGCGGCTGGCCACCCTCGTGCAACTTGTACGAGATGAATCACGCGAGCAGCGGCCTGCGCGCGAGGTCGTGCTGTCACGACTGCTGGAAGTGCTGCTCATAGAGGCGCTGCGGTCCACGGCGGAAACGACTGCGTCACCGGGCCTGGTTCGCGGGCTGTCCGATGCCCGCCTCGCGGCCGCGATCCGCGTGATGCACGAACACCCCACACGCGCGTGGACGGTTGCTGAACTCGCAAAAGAGGCCGCACTGTCGCGCTCAACCTTCTTTGAACGCTTCAACCGCGCGGTCGGCGTGGCACCCATGGAATATTTGCTCACTTGGCGCATGGCGCTCGCCAAGGACCTGCTGCGCCGTAATGAAGGCCGCGTCGCCGAGGTTGCACAGCGCGTTGGCTACAGCTCCGCCAGCACCTTCAGCGTCGCCTTCACGCGGCACGTCGGGCGGCCGCCTTCACAATACGCGCGCGAGGAGCAGGTGGCCGCCGACGACACGTAAGGCATTGGAAACACGCTGTCTCCGATGGCGCTAACGCCAGCGACTCCGGTGGCTCAAGATAACTCGCCAACAGCCAAGCAGCACTCTGAATGTCCAAGCGGCGGGATAAACGAGTGACGCTTCGTATGCCGCTGCTGATCCATGCAGTCGGCATACGCAGCCTGAACCTCGCAAGGCTGCATCCGGCTTGTGAATGGCGGTCAGAAAGCGCGTTTAAACGGCGGCGGCCCGCTTTAACACTGACTGAGACGTATTTCGAACTTTTGTGAGGATGTCGGGTATTTCGGTTGAGCGAGATGATATCGGCGCGTCGAAGGGAGCCCGGAGGGCGAGTAAAGACGCGCCCGGCGATGTTGCGTACGGCTGATGTTTGGGTGACGCGAGAATACGAAGGGGGTAAAACAAGAGCTTACCGCCGGAGAAACGGCCTGACACCGGTTCAAACCGCCAAGTTCCCACCGATGTCAGACCCCACGCGTGCACGGAGCAAGGGTGTGCAATGAGTATTGCACGCTCGGCCGGCTCTGTCGATATCGCCTCGGCATTGACGGAATTTTGCGATGCCGGCGACGGGCCGCTTTTACGTTTGTGCGCGCTGCCGTGCGCAGGTGGTCATCTGCCGCTACTGCGATCGCGGCCAGATTTACTGCGATGGCGACTGCTCGGGCGCGGCCCGTCAGAACGGGGTCCGGGAAGCCGGAAGTCGCTACCAGCGCAGCCGCAATGGACGCCTCGCGCATGCCGAGCGAATGCGCCGCTATCGCGCGCGTCTAAATAAAGTGACACATCAGGGTTCCCCATCGGCTGCCGCCGGTGCTCTACTGCAAGCGAACCCGGCAACGGCGGCCAAAGCAACCGCGCCCGACATTCGGAGGCGTTTGCCTGCGCAGTGCCACTTCTGTCAACGCGCTTGCTCGACATTGGTACGCCTTGGAGCATTGCATGGTCGGGTTCCTCGATATGTTCGTACTACTACAGACATAACTGGAGAAGACCCATGAGCATCACCGCGGAGCTCGAAGCACAAATCCTGCGCTATTACCACGTTGAGAAATGGCGTGCTGGCACCATCGGGCGCCAATTGCATGTACACCACGGTACGGTTCACCGGGTGCTCGCGCAGGCCGGACTGCCCAGAACGGGTGGCCTGCTGCGGCCTTCGCAGATCGACGCATACTTGCCGTTCATTCACGAAACGCTCAAGAAGTTTCCGTCGCTCACGGCGAGCCGCCTTTATGCGATGGTGTGTGAGCGCGGCTACCGCGGTAATCATCATCACTTCCGGCATTTGATCTCGGTGCACCGTCCCCGACCGATCACTGAGGCTTATTTGCGTCTTCGGACTCTGCCGGGTGAGCAAGGACAGGTCGATTGGGCACATTTCGATCACCTGCAAATTGGTCGCGCGCGTCGACCACTGATGGCCTTCGTAATGGTCCTGTCGTGGTCGCGCCAAATTTACTTGCACTTCTTTCTCGATGCCCGCATGGACAGCTTCCTTGCGGGCCATGCGGGCGCTTTCGAAGCATGGTCCGGTCTGCCACGAGTGCTGCTCTACGATAATTTAAAGAGCGCTGTTCTTGAGCGTCAAGGCGACGCGATCCGTTTCAATCCCCAGCTTCTTGCGTTCGCCGCCCATCATCGCTATGAACCCCGCCCGGTCGCGGTCGCACGGGGCAATGAGAAGGGACGGGTTGAACGCGCTATACGCTATGTTCGCGAGAACTTCTTTGCGGCCCGCAAGTTCACCGATATTGACGATCTGAATGCTCAGGCCACGCTCTGGTGCGCCGGTCCTGCTGCAAATCGTCCTTGCCGCGAGGACCCGACGATGACCGTGCGTGAAGCCTTCGAGCGTGAGCAGCCAAGTCTGCTCGGCCTGCCCGACAATCCTTATCCGTGTGAGCTGCAGCTGGAGGTGAGCGTTGGCAAGACCCCTTACGTGCGCTTCGATCTGAACGACTACACCATCCCGCATACGCACGTACGCCGCACACTGACGGTGCGCGCCGATCCTCGTCAGGTACGCATCCTTGATGGCATCACGCTACTCGCTACCCACGAGCGCAGTTACGATCGCGGCGCACAGGTTGAGATTGCCGCGCATATTGAACAGCTGGTTCAGATCAAACGCCAGGCCCGTCATCACCGCGGCCTCGATCATCTAAGTCAAGCAGCGCCTGCCAGCCACGTGCTCATGCAACGCGCCGCTGAACTCGGTGGAAATCTGGGCAACATTACATCGCATTTGCTGCAGCTGCTTGACCGCTATGGCGCCGCCGAACTTCAGGCGGCAATTGAAGAAACACTCGCCAGCGATGCGGCACCTCATCCAAACCCGGTGCGTCTCGCGTTGGAGCGCCGGCGAGAGACGCGCCAGGCACCGCCGCCTGTCGTCATTGATTTGCCCGAACACGTGCGCAAGAAAGACACGCTGGTGACACCTCACCGGCTCGACACCTACGATCAAATCTCCGGAGACGCTGATGAACACGCCTGATGAATTGCAAACTCGCGCGAACGCACTGCGCCTTTATGGCCTTCTGACGCATTGGTCCGACGTTGCCGCCCAGCCGTGGGTCGCGCCGCTCGTGCAGTGGGAGGAGGACGAGCGCTCCCGCCGTTCTCTGGAGCGGCGCATCCGCGATGCGCACCTGGGCAGCTTCAAACCGCTTTGCGACTTCAATTGGACGTGGCCTAAGCGGTGCGATCGCGCCGTCGTCGAAGAATTAATGACGATGGAGTTCGTCAAGGACCAAACAAACGTCGTATTGATCGGGCCGAACGGCGTTGGCAAATCAACACTTGCGCTCAATCTAGCCCATCAGGCAATCGTTCACGGTCACACGGCTTTATTCACTACAGCGGGCCAAATGCTCGGCGAACTAGCCGCACTTGACAGTGACTCGACTTTGCGTCGCAGGCTTAACCGTTACGCTTCGCCCGATATATTGGTCATCGACGAAGTCGGCTACCTCTCCTACTCAAACCGCCACGCCGATTTGCTATTTGAGCTCATTAGTCGCAGATATGGGACCGCCAGCACAGTGGTCACGACAAACAGGCCATTCAAGGAATGGGCGGAAGTATTCCCTAACGCTGCTTGCGTCGTCTCCCTGGTCGATCGACTCGTACATCGAGCCGAAGTCGTCGTCATCGAAGGCGAATCCTATCGTGTGAAGGAGGCACGCGAACGCGCGGAAGAACTCGCCAAAAAACGCACTGCAGCGAAAGCCGCGAAGAAAAAACCATGACGCGAGTTCATTTACCGTCCGGGATCATAAAAGGGCTCAACTTCTTGATCCCCGAGAACTGGTCCGCTGATCAGGCGCTCGCCGTCGTAGAACTGCTGGATGACCTGCGCGAGCGTATCTGTATGCACTACCAGCTTGAGCTTTTTGAACTGCAACATCAACAACGCGCTGACCTCAGAAACGCTCATCCCGCCGACGCAGACGACCCATTTTAAGGTGGCGGCGAAACGGTCGGCGGCGAACGTTTCTCATCGCCCGCCGCCATCTATATGCGCTTTTACACCGCCGCTAACACGGCTGCACGCAACCCGGAGCGGCCGTTCGTCACCGAATGCACGCGATGTCTGCTTACAAGGTAAAACAGCCGCCCGCTTTTCCGGTCTGTCCGGCGGATCATCGGCCTTTGCGGTCGTTGGCGAGCTCGTCCCAGTCTTCGCGAATGTCGGCTTCAGGCGCATTAGTTGAACTGACGCTATCGGCCATGAAGAGTCATTCGCTTGCACCGTCATCAGGACACCGGAGCGACTTCTTCATGCTAGACAACGGACCATCGCGCGTTGACCAGATCAAAGCGACTGCGCTTGCAGGCGCGCTCATCCACGCAACGCGCAGCGACTACGTCGGCTGAAGATGAAAGATGCTATTGCTACTGAAGGAACGGACAAGATTCAGTTGGTTAAACCGTAAAACCTCGAAGTTTCGCAACGCGCGCATACCGTGCTGAAATTAGTGGATTCCTACTGCAGGCGTTGCTCGTCCCTGGCGTTCAGCTCCAGCCGATCTGCCAAACACTTCGAGATAGACCTCGCCTTTGACGTGTGCGGGCGACTGCATGCAGATGCGGCACAACGGAAATTCGATCTCTTTGATTTTCCAGACTATCAATCAACCGTGTCATGCGACTCGCGTTCCGAACCGCCCGCCGCAGAAGCGCGCGCAAAGCGCATTTGATACTCGCTCGGCGAAAGTCCGGTTTTGCGCTTGAACAACTCTCGAAACGTACTGATGTCTCCATAGCCAACACGCTGGCTGACTATCTCAAGCCCGATGGGCCTCGACTCCAGCAACTGTTTGGCTACTTCTATGCGCAGGTTCTGCAGATACGTTAGTGGCGCAAGGCCTACTGCCTGCTTGAAACGCCGGTTAAGCGTCCGTTCGCTGACAGCAAGCCAGGCAGCGAGCTCGCTCAGCCGGAACCCCTCCTGAAGTGTCGCCTCCATGCGCTGTTGAGCTCGCGCGACGAGCGAGTCGACATGTCCGTGGTCGTCGAGCAATTTCGCGTAAGACGCTTGAGAAGTCCGGTTCATATCGATCAGTAGCGACTTGGCGGTCATCGCCGCAAGTTTGTCGCCAGCGAACATCTCTACCAGCCGTACGGCGAGATTGAGATACGACGTCACCGAACCGCCCGAGACAATGCCGTCCTGCCAGGTCAGGACCTCCCGGGCGCGGAGTTCGACACGCGGATACCGTCGGGCGAAGTCAGCCGCGTTGGCCCAGTGTGTGGTGGCGACCCGGCCGTCCAGCAAACCCGCCTCGGCAAGCAGATAGTTGCCAGTGCAGTACGCAGCCAGCACGGCGCCTGCCTTGCGCTGGCGCCGTAGCGCGGAAGAGAGCGCATTCATGTGCTCGCGGCGGCCGATGAACTCGTCCATGTTGGAAAAAAACGGGGCCGTTAGCAGGATGGCATCTGCACGTTTGCGCGGATCGATTTTGCCGTCCACCGGAATGCTCTGGCCCGACGCAGCCGTGACGGGCTGTCCGTCCAGCGATTCCACGCGCCACGCGAACATGGGTAAAGGTTTGGCCCCACGCGCGGCTAACTTGCCGTTCAGGTAGTTGGCGGCGCTCAGGACGTCAATGGGTCCCGCGACGCCCGACGCCAGAATTCCGTCATAGACCCAGATCCTGATCGTGATCATTTGCGCATGTGTCTGATATTCCTCGAATAATGGCAATGCTGCCACTTCCAGGTGTGTCCGTAAAGGCCGATTATCGCCCCATCGAAACACCTGAAGAGGGAACGACATCATGCCAATGATCGACGCACTGTGGCCGGACGACGCCTTGACGCCTGAAGCGGAAGCACGTCTGGTTAAAGAACTGACCGACATCCTGATCAAGGCGGAAGGCTATGACGCGGCTAATCCGATTGCGCAAAGCGTGACGGTGCTTCATCTCCATCGGCCGGCCGCAGTATTCGTCGCAGGAGAACGTTCGAAGGCGGCGCGCTACCGGATCATTCCGTCGGCGCCAGAGGGGCAATACACGGCCGAGTCACGCAACGCGTTGGTTAAAGCGGTGACGGAAGCGGTGGCCCGCGCCGAGAACCGACCGTTCGACGAGGTCTCGCCGCGCGTCTGGGTTTTTCCGACGGAGATTCCGGACGGCACCTGGGGCAGTCGCGGTGCCATCTGGACGCTCTCCGACATTCACGCAATTCTGGCCGGTGAGTCCGAACGAAGCGTCGGCGAGGATCGACTCGCCCGCAGACGACGGGAAAAGGCGCGCATCACGCTGGTAGCCGCAGTCGATGCCGCTAGCGTTGCGACTTCCATGTCCTAGCAGCGTCTCTCGCGTTCTGTTCAGCGAGACGGCAGAGGGTGTCGCGCTCGCTAACTATTTCGATACTACCGGTGGAGAAGCCGATATGAGATTCAACGATACCGCGCCAGTTCTTGAGCCTGCCGGCGGCCTGCCGTTCTGGCTGGCAAAGCTGGCCGAAAATGCGACGCTTGAGGCGACTGTCCTGAAGCGTCCGGTGGAAGGGCGAGCGGACATCCTGGCGGTGATCAGGCACGCTGTCGCGCTCTACGAGTTCCAGCATCACAGCTACAAGGGCGAGATCGGCAACGGACTCTACCTGGAGTCCTACCGTTCGCAAATTCAGGGCGTGCCGATCGAGACTCTGCTCGTGGCGCACATAAATGAACAGGGTGAAGCTGATTCTGTGGTGATCAACCATCGTCCGATGAATGCGGCGATTCTGTTTTCAAAACTGATGCGGGAGCGGGTCGATGAACGGTTCCGCGACCTCTATCTGGCAGGGCCGGAAGCCGACACCGAAACATAAGCCGATCATGTCTTTAGATATTCAAAACAAAGCAGGTCATGACGTCAGCGGTGAGATTGCGCAGAACTGTCTGCTGACGTGCACGCGGCAGATCTCCAGAGTTTTGACTGCGATCTACGACGAGGCGCTACGGCCGTTCGGCATTAACGCCTCTCAATTCAGCCTGCTTGTCCTCATTGTTGCGCTTGGACCCATTAGCCGCGCGGATCTGGGGCGCAAGAATCATCACGATCGGTCGACGCTGACAAGGAATTTGCAGCCCCTCATCTCTCGGGAGTGGGTTTTCGAAGGTGCCCCTGAAAGCAATGGCCGCAGTCGGCCCCTTGCGCTGACAGGACAAGGCAAAACATTGCTCGGCAACGCTGCGTCTGCGTGGTCGACTGCGCAGGCAAGAGCCAGATTGCTTGTCGGAGAGGGCGGGGCTAACGCGCTCATGGGCATCGCGGGCAAGTTACCGCAGCGCATGCGCTAATTTTTCTAATCGTCAATGTTGCATATGCAATATCGCAAGGGCGCTCTGTGCCCGTTCTTATGAATCAAGGAGTTTGCAATGAAAGTCGTCAAAGCCGCAGCAGTCCAGATCAGCCCGGTGCTTTACAGCCGTGAGGCCACCGTCGCAAAGGTCGTGCAGAAGATCCACGAACTCGGCCAGCAGGGCGTGCAGTTCGCTACGTTTCCGGAAACTGTGGTGCCTTATTACCCGTACTTTGCAGCGGTCCAGACGGGCATTCAGCTTTTGTCTGGAAAAGAGCATCTGAGGCTGCTCGAGCAGTCCGTGACGGTGCCCTCTCCCGCGACAGACGCAATTGGCGAGGCGGCCCGCAAGGCAGGCATGGTGGTGTCGATCGGCGTCAACGAGCGTGATGGCGGAACCATCTACAACACTCAGCTGCTCTTCGATGCCGATGGCACCTTGATCCAGCGCCGGCGCAAGATTACCCCTACGCATTTCGAGCGGATGATCTGGGGGCAGGGCGACGGGTCGGGTCTGCGCGCCGTCGATAGCAAGGTCGGGCGCATTGGTCAGTTGGCATGCTTTGAGCACAACAATCCGCTGGCGCGCTACGCGATGATGGCCGACGGCGAGCAGATCCATTCGGCGATGTATCCGGGTTCCGCTTTCGGCGAGGGATTTGCGCAAAGGATGGAAATCAATATCCGTCAGCACGCACTGGAGTCCGGCTGTTTTGTCGTCAACGCGACGGCGTGGCTGGATGCCGATCAGCAGGCGCAAATCATGAAGGACACCGGCTGCGAAGTTGGTCCGATCTCGGGTGGTTGCTTCACCACCATTGTGACGCCCGAGGGCATGCTGATCGGCGAACCTCTCCGCTCGGGCGAGGGCGAGGTCATTGCCGATCTCGACTTCACGATGATCGACCGACGCAAGCTGTTGATGGACTCGGCCGGTCACTACAACCGGCCGGAACTGCTGAGTCTGATGATCGACCGTACCCCGACTGCGCACATTCACGAACGCGGCCTCCACGGCAAATCGATCGCAGAACAAGGCTCGGACGATGTGAGCATCACGGCTGCCTGAGCATGTCGAATCGACCGCGGCACATGCCTTCTTTTAACTAACTCTCTAAATGTAGGGAGACATACTTTGAAAGTCATATCGAGAATTGTCACTGCCAGCGCAGCGTTGGCAGCGCTGATGTTGCCCCTTGCGCCCAGTTACGCGCAGCCACTGTCCGACGTCGGCACTGATGCGACGATCGTGCATAAGGCGACCGCCGGGAAGAACACCAACGTATCCGATCCGGCGCTGGTGAAGTCGTTGCCCGGATTCAGGAACGGCTACGCCGAGGTGGATGGCGTACGGCTGCATTACGTCGTGGGCGGCAAAGGCGAACCATTGGTTCTGCTGCCGGGCTGGCCCGAGACCTGGTGGACGTTCCACAAGATCATGCCGGCGCTGGCCGAGCAGCACACCGTCATCGCCGTGGACCTGCGTGGCATGGGTTCATCGTCGAGACCCGCCGATGGTTACGACAAGAAGACCATGGCCAGAGACGTCTACGAACTGGTCAAATCATTGGGCTATGACAAGGCCAGTGTTGCCGGACATGACATCGGTTCGGCTGTGGCGTTCGCATATGGCGAGAACTATCCGCAGGCCACCGACAAACTTGTGATGATGGAGTTGCCACACCCGGACGACAGCCTGATGTCGTTTCCGCTGCTACCGGCGCAAGGCGCCTTCAGCGACAAGCTGGGCGCGGCGCGTCCTCACCTGTGGTGGTTCGCGTTCAATCAGGTGCAGGGGCTGCCGGAGAAGCTTCTGGCCGGTCACATTCGGGTGGAACAGGACTGGATCTTCAACTACTTTTTAGAGGACGCGAGCACAGTAGACGCGCGCGACCGCGCCGTGTACGAGCGGGCGTACAACACGGCCGACGCGATTCGTGCAAGCAACGCGTGGTATCAGGCCTTCCCCCAGGATGTGATCGACAACAAGGGGTACGGCACGCTGCAGATGCCCGTCCTTGCATTAGGTGGCCCGGCGTACGGATGGATGAAGAAGGTCGTCGCGCAGAAAGCGGCGAATCTGACCGCGGTGAAGGTGGAGAACAGCGGCCACTTCATTCAGGAAGAGCAGTCGGAACTCGTGGCCAGAACGATGATTGATTTCCTGCAAGACGATCATCAACCGGCACTGAAACTCTGATCCGACAGCCACTCCGTCGGGATTCATTTCGTCCTTAAGTGTGCATATGCATAAATGCATGGGTACTTATCGAAGAGGTTAAAGATATGAAGATTCAAACTACACAGGATCGGCCGATTCTGGTCACGGGAGCCGCCGGCGCGATTGGTGGCATCGGCCGCAACGTCACCGAAATGCTCCTCGCCAAGGGGCATAAGGTGCGCGCTCTGGTTCGCCGTGAGGATAAACGCGCGGAAGAATTGCGTCGGCTCGGCGCCGAGGTCGTGCTGGGCGACCTGACTGATCTCGCTTCGATGCATCGTGCGATAGAAGGGTGCTCGGGCGTTTATTTCGGCATGTCGATCTCGGCGAATTACCTGGAAGCCACGGTCAACGTCGCTGCAGTGGCGCGTCACCATGGCGTCGAAGGCCTCGTGAACATGTCGCAGATGACGGTCACGGAAATGAGCATCACGGAGACCACCGGCAGCCCTCAGCACAAGCTGCACTGGCTTGCCGAGCAGGTCCTGGCATGGTCAGGGCTGCCTGTCGTCACGGTGCGGCCCACGGTCTTTCTCGAAGGCTTCTTTCTGCGTCTCGCCGACGCAGGCGTGCGTGATCGCGATGAACTGGTGTTGCCGCTAGGCAGCAGCCGCACTTCGCCGATCTCTGCTGTCGACGTGGCGCGTGCCGTATCCGTCATCCTCGACGATCCGGCGCCGCACATCGGCCATGTCTATAACCTGACGGGGCCCGAGTCCGCTGATCTTGAGCACTATGCGCGTGCTTTTTCCGACGCACTCGGCCGGACGATCCATTACCGCGACGTGCCGCTTTCTGCGTGGACCAACACGCTCCGGGAAGTGGGCGTGCCAACGCATCTCGTCGATCACCTCGCCGTGATGGCTGAACTTCACACGCAGGGAAGATACGACCGCATGACGGACGATCTGTTCGAGCTCACCGGTAAGGCACCGACGAACATGCACGAATTCGTGACGCTCCACGCCGCTGAGTTCACTCGCGGTGAAACGACCATTTGATGCCTTCGTCTTCTGCAGACGCCGGCTTATCGCAATCGTAAGCGCGTGAGGTCACGCTGCTACTAACCGAGGACCTGGCCCATCGCCAACCGGAAACTTATGTCAGACAACACCTCCCCCCAATCACCATCGCGCCGTCGCTTTGTTGGTGTGGCAGCGGCAGCCGTTGCTGCCGGCTCCTTGAGTCAGCTCGCGTTCGCGCAGACGAATCAAACCATCACTGACGCTGCCTCGTCGACCGGTGCCGACAAGACCGCTGTTCGTCCGCTTCGTATCCATGTGCCCGAGTCGCAACTGACCGACTTGCGGCGACGCATCAAGGCGACGAGGTGGCCGGATCGGGAAGTAGTCACCGATGACTCGCAAGGCGTGCCGCTCGCGATGATTCAGGAACTCGCGCGTCATTGGTCAACCGATTACGACTGGCGCAAGGTCGAGGCGAAACTGAACGCGCTGCCGAATTTCGTGACTGAGATCGACGGCGTGGACATCCATTTCATCCACGTCCGTTCTAAGCATGACAACGCGATGCCGCTCGTGGTCACGCACGGATGGCCCGGCTCCGTCATCGAGCAACTCAAGATCATCGATCCGTTGGTCAATCCGACCGCGTATGGCGCGAGCGCATCGGATGCATTCCATCTGGTGATTCCGTCGTTACCGGGTTATGGATTTTCGGGCAAGCCTAGAGAAGTCGGCTGGGGTCCGGAACGCACCGCACGTGCCTGGGTCGTAATGATGAAGCGCCTGGGTTATTCGAAATTCGCGGCGCAGGGCGGCGATCTCGGCGGCATTGTGGCCAACGTGATGGCCAAGCAGGCCCCGCCGGAGTTGATTGGTATTCATGTGAACTTCCCCGCGACGATTCCACCAGCGATCGCAAAGGCACTTCAAGTCGGCGATCCGGCGCCAGCTAGCCTGTCGGCTGACGAAAGACTCGCGTACGACCAACTCAGCGCCCTGTCCAAGCGCCGCGCCTACGCATTGGAACAGGGCACACGTCCGCAAACCCTCTACGGACTGGCGGACTCACCCGTTGCATTGGCGAGCTGGATGCTGGATCACCCGGACGGTTACGGCCAGCCCGCAGCGGCACTCACCTCAGCCGTGTTCGGGCGCACGATCAACGGACACTCTGCGGGCGACGTGACACGAGACGACGTTCTCGACGACATCACGCTTTACTGGTTGACGAATACAGGGGTTTCCGCGGCTCGCTTCTATTGGGAATCTCACTTCAACTTTTATGCAGCCGCCGACGTCTCCGTCCCGGCTGCCGTGAGTGCCTTTCCTGGTGAGAATTATCAGGCCCCGCGGAGTTGGTCGGAGCAGGCGTATCACAACCTCATTTACTACAACCGACCCGAAAAAGGCGGCCATTTTGCGGCGTGGGAGCAGCCGATGTTGTTTGTGGAAGAGGTGCGCGCGGGTCTGAGACCGCTGCGCACGTAATGGGTCTAAGGAGGTTCCGGCCTCCTTTTCACGTGTCTCTTGAATTTGACCCGTCAGGTGCCGGTAGTGGCACGGACCTTTTCTGGGTTCCACACATGTCTGGAAACATCTACATCTCGACAAACCTGCTGCTTGCCTAAGCAGCGTATTTCGTTGGCACCGCGAGTCTAGCTCGTTTCGGTAACTTTGCTTGTCGAATTTCGTAAACAACAGCCTCTGTGCTGATCACTTCTGCTGGAGTTTCCATGTCGCAAACCACCCCGATGCCAACCACGCTAACCACGAAGATATTGGCGATTGGCACCCTTCCGCCGGGCACGGACATGCAACTTGTCCAACACATTCTTTCGACCGAAGTTCGCGAGACGGCGCAGCTCTACCTCGAGGGCAAGATTGACCAGTGGTATTCACTGCAAGACCGAGCCGGGGTGGCGTTCATCCTGAACGTTACAGACGTAAATCAAGCCCATGAAATGCTTGAGGCACTTCCATTGGGGAAGGCGCACTTAATGTCATTCTCGCTCCTCCCAATAGGCCCACTGAAACCGTTGAGCAAGCTTTTGAATCCACCCCCTCTTCAGTAGAAAGCGCTAGAGCGTACTGGGCTACTGTTAATGGGTAGCGTCGGTTCAACGTTCAATGAACCTGTTGGCCGAAAGTTTTATACCGTTGACGTGCGCAGTTCAGCGTTACATGAACATCGACCGTTGAGGCTCTTCTCATCACCTTCAGTGTGAGTGAGGCGTGCCCTCTGGGACCGTGAACGTCACCGTTTGCCTGCACTCAGCACACCCAGCGAATACGTGGTGTTGAGCGTCGACCAACTCGACAAGCATTTTGTGCTGACCGGGCGGCAGACCCGCCACGCTGATTGTATTGACGTCATTCGCTTCTACCCAACCCCAGGGCAGATCGTCGATGTGTACGTGCAGATGCCCGATTCGTGGAGACACGTTGAGCGCGGCTGCCCCGAACACCGGTACGATATGCACGTTCTCCACCCGATATTGGATCCAGACGATGCCGTGGGCCAGACCTGCGGCAAGCGGGGTGGGATCCACAATCAGTTTGGGTGGGGGCTCGTTATCGATGGCGACGTACGGTGAGGCCACGCCGACCTTTCCTGTGCTCTGGGCGAAGGCGGTCGTTGCGAGCACGGTACCAGCCGCGACGGCGGCAAGCGTCTTGATCAGCATGTTCATTTGCGTTCTGACTATTTGATTCCCAAGGGGAAAAGTTTCGATTAGCTTGGCCCGGAATCGCCGGGCCGTGTCATGGCAGTTGCACGAATGTGACCTCCCAGGCTCTCCGACAATCAGCCACCGGTTATCAATTCGATCCATTGAGCGGCCGTCGTTACAAAATGACCCGGCACGAAGAACACGCCCAACCGATAGTGCGGCAGCAACCTGATATCCGAAGCAAGCCCAGTTTTTGAGGCGCGCTGTTCTGCTCGCGATGGGCGTATTTGAGCAGGTGAGTGTATCCCGCTTGTGTTCGAAAGTCAGTTGTGTGTAAGCGCGTGTATCTCTTTCTGTCTGGAGATACGTTGGAATACAAAAGGACAGTGCGGGTTAGGAGGGAAGCCAGCGCTGAGAATCAGTTGCTGTTCGAACTTGAACCGCCCCGGATTTGGTGGAGGCTCCAACTCTTGAGAGTGATTCATCGGGTTTTGCCCGACCCCGAAGGATGAAGCGCGCGACTGCTGCAGGCGGATCTGGGAAGGAATACGATTACGAGGCAGCGGTGGTCGAGGTCGGCCCATTATCTGGTGCACTGAGCCCGTTTGAGAGTTGGACCCGCAACCCTGCGAGCACCCCGAATTGTGACCGAGGGCAAATGTCGCCCTGCCGGAGCACGCTTACCAGAATCCGATAACGAGGGTTGTCGCCGCTGCCATTCTCTATCTTGCAGGAGGGCAGCATGCAGGTACTCTATCCGCGCTGTGCCGGGCTGGACATACATAAGGACATCATCGTCGCCTGCGTCCGTTGTGTGTCAGCGCCGGAGCACCGTGAAGTGCAGAGATTTTACAGTACCACTAAGGGATTGCTGGCGCTGTCGGACTGGCTGGCCGTCCATGGCTGTTCCCACGTGGCAATGGAAGCCACCGGCGTTTACTGGAAGCCAGTGTGGCACGTTCTCGAGGGCTCCTTCGAACTCGTGCTGGGCAACGCTGCGCATATTCGGAACGTGCCTGGCCGCAAAACCGATGTGAACGATGCGACGTGGATCGCAGACCTGCTCGCACACGGGCTGATCCGCTCCAGCTTCGTCCCGCCGGCCGCGATCCAGGAGTTACGTGATCTGACACGCACACGCAAACAGCTGACGCGCGAGATCGCCCAGCATTGTCTGCGTGTCCAGAAGGTGCTCGAGGATGCCAATCTCAAACTGGGCAGTGTCCTTTCTGACGTACTTGGCGGCAGCGGACGCGCGATTCTGAAGGCCATCATCTCGGGCGAGAACGATCCGGTGCTGCTCGCGGCACTGGCGCAAGGTCACGCGCGCAAGAAGACGAGTGAACTACGCGAAGCATTGCGCGGCCGCATAACTTCACATCACCGTACGATGCTCGCGCTGCATTTGCAGCTCATCGACGCCCTTGAGCACGCGCTGACTGAACTGGATGCCGCCGTGGGACTTGCTCTGACGCCAATCCGGCAGCACGTTCAACTGCTAAGAACCATTCCCGGCGTCGGTGACCTGACCGCGCGGGTCCTGGTGGCCGAGATTGGGGTCGACATGACGCGCTTTCCCGATTCCGCTCACCTCATATCGTGGGCCGGACTGTGTCCCCGCAATGATGAGAGCGCCGGTAAGCGCCGCAGTACGCGTGTCCGCAAGAGCGGCACATGGCTCAAGACGGCACTCGTGACTGCCGCATGGGCCGCAGTACGTACGAAGAACAGCTACCTGTTCGCCCAGTTCACTCGCGTCAAGGCGCGGCGCGGTTCAAAGAAAGCAATCATCGCAGTGGCTGCGTCGATGCTCACCGCAGCGTGGCACATGCTTCGCAATGGCGTGGAATACGCAGATCTCGGTGCAGACTATTTCACCCGGCACGACATGCAGAGCACCGTTAAGCGATTACTAAAACGCCTCACGGATCTTGGATATCCGGTGCAGCCAGCTTCCCCGTCATAACGGCTTCTTACCAGAATGGAGCCATGAGCAAGCCAAGCCAATTTTCCCCTGAAGTCCGAGAGCGCGCCGTTCGTCTGGTGCGCGAGCAGCGTGGCGAGCACCCGTCACTGTGGGCAGCTGTTGAAACCATTGCGCCGATGATCGGTTGTTCGAGCCAGACCCTATTGGGCTGGGTCAAGCGTGAGCAGATCGACAGCGGCGAGCGCGAAGGCGTGACCACGTCGGAGCGTGAACGCCTCAAGACGCTGGAACGTGAGAACAAGGAACTGCGCCGCGCCAACGAGATTCTGAAGTTGGCGAGCGCGTTTTTCGCCCAGGCGGAGCTCGACCGCCGTCTGAAGTCCTGAAGGCCTTCGTCGATCAGCATCGCGACACCTTCGGGGTCGAGTCGATCTGCAAGGTCTTGCGGATTGCCCCGTCGGGCTATCGGCGTCATGCCGCGCAACTTCGCGATCCGTCGCGGCGCTGTGCTCGCGCGATACGCGATGAACTTCTGCAACCCGAGATCAAGCGTGTCTGGCAGGCCAACATGCAAGTGTACGGCGCGGATAAGGTCTGGAAGCAGATGAACCGGGAGCGCATCGAGGTGGCTCGCTGCACCGTTGAACGATTGATGAGGCGACTGGGTTTGCGTGGCGTGATGCGAGGCAAGCGTGTTCGCACGACCGTCCCCAATGCCTGCGCCCCGCGCCCGCTGGATCGGGTCAATCGCCAGTTCAACGCTTCGCGGCCAAACCAGCTTTGGGTCTCGGACTTCACCTACGTCTCGACGTGGCAGGGCTGGTTGTACGTCGCGTTCGTGATCGACGTGTTCGCTCGGCGGATCGTTGGTTGGCGCGTCAGCACGTCGATGACCACGGACTTCGTTCTGGATGCGCTTGAACAGGCACTTTACGCACGGCGACCAGGCGGCGACGGAATGCTGATACACCACTCCGACAGAGGTTCGCAATACGTCAGCGTTCGCTATAGCGAGCGGCTCGCCGAAGCGGGCATCGAACCGTCGGTCGGCAGTCGGGGCGATAGCTACGATAATGCCCTCGCTGAAACGATCAACGGCTTGTACAAGGCTGAACTGATTCATCGCCGCACCTGGAAAACACGTGAGTCCGTCGAGTTGGCAACGCTGGAATGGGTGGCCTGGTTCAATCACCATCGGCTGATGGAACCGCTTGGCTATATCCCGCCCGCTGAAGCTGAGGCAAACTACTACCGGCAACTTGAAACATCCGCCGTTGAACCCGTATTAACTTAAACCAAGCAGCCTCCACGATTCCCGGGGCGGTTCAACTGATGCTCAGATTGCCGGTCATGGACAAGACCATGACGGTCCTCGACGACGCAGGCGGAGTATTGGGGGAATGACCAGGGCGGTAGCGCGATGATCTCGCGAGATCTCCGTCACCGGTGCTGTGTGACTCGGCTTCTACATTCTGCTTTGGATCTTCTACAGCAACTGCAGATATCTCCGCTAGCTGCGCGACCGTGGATGGACCAATGGCGGAGCGGTTACAGCAACAGCCTGACGTAGCGCACATCTATCTACCCGTGAGCGAAGGTCGGTTGAGGCTCTGACAACAGCCCGTTGCGAAGGAACGACTCCAATGGCAGCGAAGGGTCGCGTGCTGCCGACCGCAGCCGTGCGGGGCTCAAGCAGGTGTGCCAATCGCATAAGGCAGTACCCGGCCAGGAGCGTACATCGCCGCGATGACTCCCGACGCAGTGAAGGTGTCTGCGGTAAAAGGAACGCCAACGCCTTCTGAGACAGGCGTCCAAATCCTCATCGCGCCAGATAGAAGTCCAAGGGGATAAGCTCGACGGCCCATCCGCCTTCTTCGCCCAGTGTGGCAGCCGGGTGCATGGACGCGATGCGTAACGCCCCGTCAAGGCTGTCCGCCTCGATGATGAATAGGCCGCCCACGACTTCCTTCGACTCGGTGTAAGGCCCATCGGTGATGCGCGTCTCTCCAGTGCGCGGGCGAAGCGTCCTCCACTTGTCCAGATCGCCAAGGGAGGCGGAAATCAGAACCTTGCCGGTAGCGCGCATCTTCTCGTCCAATGCCGGGCACTGGCTCACCAATTCCTTGATTTCGTCTGGCGCCATCGCGGCGAATTTTTCGGGGGAGAAGTAGGCCAGGCCGAGGTATTTCATGGGAAATCCTTTGAATGGGGTTCACTAACGACGAATATGATGATCGGAAATCGACAATCCTCTGGCTAGTTTGTAGCGGGTCTCACCAGCCTGTCCGCTTCGGGTCCCCTCCTGCCCGACGTAGACGGACGGATGGGGAAAGACTTCAAGATTCGAGAGGACGGGGTTCGGCCACTTTGAGTCATCCAGTCAAACTTTGCGAATGTCCGTTTGCAGTTTGTTGGCAGCCAAATTTCTGCTTAACTCTGCGACGGCGGCAGCGGTCAAGAGGCTATGAGGCATGAACTGCCTTCGCTTTCGTGTGCCAGTACGCCGCCGTACCGAATTCCCGTCGCAGGCGGAACACTGTCATCGCAAGCCGCCTATTTTTCGCGCCCGTCGCGATCAAAAACGCAGTTGCGTCTGGGAATGTCATTGGCGATCTGAAAGTCGTCAAAAACTGACGGCGTGAAAGTGCTTTTTCTTCCGGCATTTTCTTCAAGTTCATCCCTCTAGAACCTGGCTTTTCTTCGGTTCTTCTTCGGTCCTTTCTGTCGCTGGGCGGTGGTGTTGTGCCTGATTCTTCGCGCACGAGCCGGGTCGGCTCAGCTCGCGCGCGAAGGCACATGATCTGGCCCCATGGCGGGCCAGTCCATGAAACGCCAACGACAGCGTAAGTGCCTGGGGTGCGGGTTGTTGTTCCGGTGACCCGCGCAATGTGCGGCACCTCGAAGCGTTACAAGAGATTATCGACGCAAACACTACTTGAAATTATGTTGTTATACAGTTATAACAACATTCAAGACGTTCCAGTCAAGTTCGCCGCGCTGATCTGGCGAACGGTCAAACCAGCGCATGCACTTGATGCCTGATCTGATGATCGAGCTTCGCGGCTTCGCGTGAATATCGAACCCAGCGGGAGCGTCCCCGTATTCGTCGGTTGGTCCCTTAAATAACGAGCTACTCATATGACACATGCGTCTATCCTGCGTGAACATCTAAGCAATCGCGAACTTGTCGTTGCTCCTGGCGTCTTTGACGGATTGACCGCGCGCCTCGCCGAACAGGCTGGTTTCACCACGCTGTACATGACTGGCGCAGGCACCGCAGCCGCGCGCGGATATCCCGACTACGGGCTGTTGACGATGACCGAGATGGTCGAGAACGCCGGCGTGATCGCACGCAGCGTGTCCGTACCGCTGATCGCCGATGCGGACACTGGCTTCGGCAACGAGCTGAACGTCACGCGAACCGTACGCGAATATGCGCAGCGCGGTGTCGCCGGCATTCATATCGAAGATCAGCTCGCGCCCAAGCGCTGTGGCCATCTCGACGGCAAGGAACTGGTGTCGCGCGAAGAATTCATTGCAAAAATCCGCGCCGCGGTGGGCGCGCGCCCCGATCCCGATTTCGTGCTGATCGCGCGCACCGACGCGCGCGCTGTCGTGGGTCTGGATGAAGCGATCTGGCGCGCGAACGCCGCGCTCGATGCAGGCGCCGATATTGCATTCGTCGAAGCCGCGCAAGGGCTCGACGAAGTCGCGGCGGTGCCGCGCCTAGTCGACGGGCCGTGTCTGTTGAACATTGTGCGCGGCGGCAAGACGCCGGACATCGGCCTGCGAGAAATCGGCGAGATGGGCTATCGGGTTGCGATCCTGCCGAGCCTGCTGCTCGGCGCGGTGATCGAAAGTTGCGACAGCGTGCTCAAAGGACTGCGCGACACGCAGATGCCGCCTGCATCGGCCGGTCATGCGTCGGTGCGCGAACGCTTCCGCCGGCTCGGCTCTGACGAGTGGGACGCGATCCGCACACGCTTTCGCGACGAAGCCGTCGCCGACGGGAGCACATCGTGATTGCTTCGACGTTATTCGACAAAGTGTGGCAGCGCCATGTGATCGCGAAAGCCGGCGACGACTGGGCGCTGCTGCATATCGACCGCCTGCTGCTGCACGATCTGTCCGGCACTGCAGCATTGAATGCGATGACTGAACGCGGTCTTGCGATCGCTCATCCCGAACTGTCGTTCGCCACGCCGGATCACGCGGTCTCGACGCAGCCCGGCCGCACCGGCGAAACCTTCGCAGGCGGCGCCCGCCTGTGGGCCGGACTGAAGAAGCTGTCATCGCACAACGGGATCCGTTTCTTCGATCTAGGCGAAACCGGCCAGGGCATCGTGCACGTGATGGCCCCCGAGCTTGGCGTCGTTCAACCAGGCAGCACGCTCGTCTGCGGGGACAGCCATACGTGCACGAACGGTGGCGTCGGCGCGCTCGCGTTCGGCATCGGCTCGTCCGAACTCACGCATGCGCTTGCGACGCAAACGCTATGGCAACGCAAGCCAGCCACGATGCGCGTCCGCTTCGAGGGCCGGCTGCTCAACGGCGTGTTCGCGAAGGACCTGGTGATGTATCTGATCGGCAAGCTCGGCGCGCGCGCCGGCATCGGCTACGCGGTCGAATATGCGGGGCCGGCGATCCGGCAGCTTGGTGTCGAAGCGCGGCTGACCATCTGCAACCTGTCGATCGAAATGGGCGCGAAGTTCGGCATGATCGCGCCCGACGATACGACATTCGCGTATCTGGAAGGCCGCGAGTTTTCGCCGCGCGGCGAGCTGTTCGCGCGGGCGGTGGCGGACTGGCGCACGCTGCCGTCCGACGACGACGCGCAGTTCGCCCGTGAAGTGTCGTTCGATGCCGCCGACGTGCGCCCGATGCTCACGTGGGGTACGAGCCCCGAGCATGCGATGCCGATCGACGAGCGCATTCCCGATCCGAACGACGCCCCCGACGCGGCACGCCGCGACGCATGGCGCAACGCGCTCGACTACATGGGCCTGAAACCCGGCGAGCATCTCGCTGGCACGCCGGTCGACTGGGTGTTCATCGGCTCGTGCACGAACTCGCGGCTTTCGGATTTGCGCGAAGCGGCTAGCATCGCGCGCGGCCGGCGCGTCGCACCCGGCGTGCGCGCGTGGGTCGTGCCGGGCTCCGAGCAGGTCAAACGCGACGCGCAGGCCGAGGGGCTCGACCGCGTATTCAGGGAGGCCGGCTTCGAATGGCGCGAGCCCGGTTGCAGCATGTGCGTTGCGGCGAACGGCGAGACCGTGCCTGCGGGCGCGCGCTCGGTGTCGACGTCGAACCGCAATTTCGTCGGCCGCCAGGGGCCGGGCGCACGCACCCATCTCGCCAGTCCGCAAAGCGCGGCCGCCGCTGCGGTGATGGGCGTGATCGCCGATCCGAGGAGGCTCGCTGATGGATAAGGTCACCACCATTACGGGCGCCGCCGCGCCGTTGCTGAGACCGAATATCGATACCGACACCGTGATCCGCATCGAGCGGCTCACACAGAAGCCGCGTCACGAGCTAGGGCAGTACGCGCTCGAAGCGCTGCGCCTGCGTCCCGACGGTAGCGAGGATCCGGAATTCGTGCTGAACCGGCCTTCGTGGCGGCACGCGCCGATCCTGCTGACAGGTGCGAATTTCGGCTGCGGGTCGTCGCGCGAAGGCGCGGTGTGGGCGCTGATGGCGGCAGGGATTCGCTGCGTGATCGCCGAGAGCTTCGGCGAAATCTTCTACAACAACTGCTTCCAGAACGGCCTGCTGCCGGTGCAGCTCGATGCCGCGCTGATTCAGCTGCTTGCCGGCCTGTCGAGCGCGGGCACGACAGTGACCGTCGACCTGGTGACGCAGCGGATCATCGCGGGCGACGCCGAGTTCGGGTTTGAAATCGAGGCGCTTCGCCGCGACGCACTGCTCGAAGGTCTCGACGAGATCACACAGACATTGCGCCAGCGCGAGCGGATCGAAGCGTGGCAAAGCGCGGACCGCGAGCAGCGGCCCTGGATCTGGCAGAGCGTTCAGGCGCGCGCGTGACGCACGGCGAACCTCGACATCCTTCTTAACTTTCAGGAAATCATGATGACGATGGCCGCAAGCGCTTCACTGGAAACGGCCGCATCCATAGCCGGCGCGCCGACCGATCCGTCCGGCCCGACCGGGCGGCTCGCGAACTGGCTCGCGACGGTGCGGTTCGACGACATTCCCGCCGCCGCGCTTGAGCGCGGCAAATATCTGACCCTCGACGGCATCGGCTGTGCGCTCGTCGGCGCGCAACTTGCGTGGTCGCGCAAGGCGGTCGAACTGGTTTGCGCACTCGAAGGTGAGGGACGCGCAAGCCTGATCGGCTGGGGTACCAGGACCAGCGCGCCGGCGGCGGCGCTGCTCAACGGCACCTTTATTCAAGGCTTCGAA
This sequence comes from Caballeronia sp. SBC1, assembly GCF_011493005.1. NCBI lineage: Bacteria > Pseudomonadati > Pseudomonadota > Betaproteobacteria > Burkholderiales > Burkholderiaceae > Caballeronia > Caballeronia sp. SBC1. The sequence goes on along the minus strand of NZ_CP049157.1, from coordinate 761,123 downwards.
CTCGACGACTTTCATCCGCTCGCGCCGTTGCATGGTGCATCGGTCGTGTTGCCTTCGCTGTTTGCGAGCACGGAGCTGCTCGGCGGTGTGAACGGCGCACATTTCCTGCTTGCGGCGATGTGCGGCTACGAGGTCGGACCGCGCGTGGGTCTCGCGCTGCATGGTTCGCAGATGCTGTCGCGCGGTTGGCATTCGGGCGCGGTGTTCGGCACGCACGCGAGCGCCGCGGCCGCAGGCAAACTGCACCAGCTTGACGCCGCTGCCTTCGAAGATGCGCTGGGGCTTGCCGGCACCCAATCCGGCGGACTGATGGCCGCGCAGTTCGAGGCGATGTCCAAACGGATGCACCACGGTTTCGCGTCGCGTGCGGGACTTTACGCGGCGGCGCTCGCCAAGGGCGGTTACACGGGTATCAAGCGCGTGTTCGAGCGCGATTACGGCGGGTTCCTGTCGACTTTCGGCGAAGGTCATGCGCCGGACGCGTCGCAGATCGCCGCGAATCTCGGCACGACGTGGGAGACCGAAAAAATCATTATCAAGCGCTATCCGGCAATGGGCGCGTTGCTCGCGCCGATCGAAGCGGTGTTGCGGATCCGCGCGGAACGGCCATTCGCCGCCGACGATATCGAACGGATCGAACTCGATCTGGCGAGCGCCGCATTTCATCACGGCGGTTGGCAGCCGACCCGGCCGCTCACGCCGATCGGCGCGCAGATGAATCTCGCTTACGCAGTTGCGGTCGCGGCGATCGACGGCGAAGCGCGCATGAAACAGTTCAGCCCCGCTCGCATCGACCAGGATGATGTCTGGGCGCTGATGAAGCGCATCACCGTGCGCCACGACAGGTCGTTCGATGCCGACGGCCCGCTCGCTCGCGGCGCCACCCGCTTACGGATGTTCTTCAACGATGGCCGAAACGAAGACCAGTTGCTGCGTCATCCGCGCGGACGGCCGATTCCGCTGCTGTCGAACGACGAGATTCGCGACAAGTTCCGTTCGCTGACGAGCGAGGTAATCGATCGCGCGCGGCAGTCGCGCATTGAAGAACTCGTGCTGCGCATCGAGCAACTCGGCGACGTGCGTGAACTGATCGCCGAGCTTGCGCCGCCGGTGAAAGACGCGCTCGCCTGAGCGCAGACGTTGCCGCTGCAATGGCGGCTATAAACAATCCCTTTGTGGAGGAGAGCACATGTCATCGTTATTCAAAACGGTGGGCGACGTCGCCTGCGAGCCAGCCCAGGCCGCCTCGGTCGCCACCACCGGCACCATCGGTGCGCGCCTTGACAGGTTGCCGCCGAGCCGCACGATCTGGACGTTCGTCGTGCTGATCTCGCTCGGCGGTTTCTTCGAGTTCTACGAGCTGTTTTCGACCGCTTATCTCGCGCCGGGCATTGTCCGTTCGGGGATCCTCACTGAGACCACGCGCGGCTTCTTCGGCATGACCGGCATCGCCAGTTTCATCGCGGCGGCGTTCGCGGGGTTGCTGGTCGGCACGCTGCTGTTCAGCGCGATCGCCGATCGGTTCGGCCGGCGCTCGGTGTTCACGTTCGCGTTGCTGTGGTACACGGCGTCGGCGGCGGTGATGGCCTTTCAGACGACCGCGTGGGGCCTGAATTTCTGGAGGTTCATGGTCGGGATCGGTCTCGGCGTCGAACTGGTAACGATCGATAGTTACCTGAGCGAGCTCGTGCCGCGGCAGATGCGAGGCCGCGCGTTCGCGCTCAATCAGGTGATCACGTATCTGTCGGTACCGACGATTGCGCTGCTCGCGTGGCAACTGGTGCCGCTCGCGCCACTCGGACTCGACGGTTGGAGATGGGTCGTGCTCGCAGGCTCGATCGCCGCGATCCTCGTGTGGGGGATCCGCACGCGGATTCCCGAAAGTCCGCGCTGGCTCGCGTCGCACGGCGAACAGGGGCGGGCCGACGCGGTGCTCACCGCGCTCGAGCAACGTGTCGAACGCGAAACGGGGCGGCCATTGCCGAAGCCGGAACCCAGCGTGGGCGAAGTGATCGAGCACGGCCGTTTAAGCGAAATCTTCAGCCGGCGCTATCTGTCACGCACGGTGATGCTGAGTACATTCCACGTGTTTCAGACCATCGGCCTGTACGGTTTTTCGAACTGGGTGCCGACTTTTCTCGTGCACCAGGGAATCGAGGTGACGGCGAGTCTCGCCTACACGATGGGCATTACGCTCGTGATGCCGTGCGGTCCGCTGCTCGCGCTGCTGTACGCGGATCGCTTCGAGCGCAAGTGGCAGATCGTGACATCGTCGGTAGTGGTGGCCGTTGCGGGGCTGCTGTTCGCGGCGACGCGCAACCCGGCGCTCATCGTGCTGACTGGCGGCCTCGTGACGCTGGGCGCGACCACGCTCTCGTACAACTTTCACGCCTATCAATCTGAGCTATATCCGACGAGAATTCGGGCGCGCGCGGTCGGCTTTGTTTATTCGTGGAGCCGCCTCTCCGGCGTATTCAGCGGCTTTCTCGTGTCGTGGGCGCTGAGCCGGGCAGGGGTGTCTGGTGCGCTGTTGCTGATTGCGGCGAGCATGGCGATGGTGGCGATCTCGATCGGGCTGCTTGGGCCGCGCACCAACGGGCGGTCGCTGGAATCGCTCACCCAGTGAGCGAGGGAAGGCGCCATTGACGTTGTGCTCAACGGCGCGTTCCGCTGACTCTTTCAAAGAAACCGTCGAGGCGCCCCCAGCCGATCACCGAACCTTCGAGCGCCGTCAGCAGACGGCGCTTGTTGTATGGGTGGCTAGCTGGCAAGCGGCGCGCGAGTGCAAAAATGGTGAACACGTAACGATGCGGCCCGTGATCGGGCAGCGCACGCGGGCCCGCATATTCGCGACGGCCAAACGTGTTGCGTCCGAGCGCGATGCCGCGTGCTGCCGCAACGTCAGCGGATAACGCGTTGCGCGCAAAAGACCGGATTTGAGGCGCAATGCCGGTTGCGATCAGGTGCACGAATGGGCGCGGCAACGGTGCGTCCGGATCTTCGACGACCAACACGAGCTCCGCGGTTCTGTCGGGAACGCCCGACCAATGTAGCGGGGGCGATTCGTTCGTGCCGACGCCGTGACCTGCATATTCGGCCGGGATCGAGCCGCCGTCGACGAACGCACTGCTGCCCAACACGACGGACGGGCGCACCGACACGATTTCCTCTTGCCGGCACAATAGATGCGCTTCGCCCGCGCGCACGTTTTTCAACATACGTCCGATGCTCAATGCCATAAGAATCCTCGTGAAGCCGGCCAAGCCCGCGTTGCGCTACGCGCGACGCTTTGTTTGGCCTGGCGCGCGCGGCGCGCCGCTGTTCTGTGCAGGAAGCGGATGGACGTCGTGGACGATCTGGCCGGTGCTCAGCGCATTGATCCGGTCGACCGACATATCGGTCACGATGCGACTGTGTTCCGGCGAGACCGTAAGCGTCAGATGCTGCACCGGCTCACGCGATGCGTCGTAGACGATGCGCGTCACCTTCAGCAGCGGCATGCCGACGTCGGTGTTGAGCCAGCGCGCGAATGTCGGATCGGCGGCGACTGCGGTGACTTCCTGTATCACGCGGCCGAATTCGACGCCCTGGCTCATCAGGATTTCGTACAGCGCCTGCTTCTTCAGACGGCTCGCGGTGAGGGTCTTGCCGTACCGCTCGGGGATCCACGCGTCGGACACCATCAACGTCACGTCGCCCGTCTTGCGCAGACGCAGTGCATGCAGCGCCTGCTCGTCCGGCGCGAGTTGCAGCAACGCGCCGATCGAGGCAGGCACGCTTTCGACACCAACACTCAACACTTCGACTTTGGTTTCGGTCGCGGTCTTGTGGAGGGCATCGACAAAACCCAGCGTTGCCGCAGGTCGCACCACCGGAAGATCGGGGCGCACGAACGTGCCGAGCCCTTGGCGACGCTGTACGAAGCCCTGCGCTTCGAGGTCCGCCAGCGCGCGGCGCGCGGTAATCCGCGAGACGCCAAAGTGCTCGCACAAATCTTCTTCTCTCGGCAGCACCGAACCAGCAGCATAACGACCGGTAACTATGCGCTCGCGCAGCACCACGAAGATCTGACGATGTAGCGAGGTGCCGCGAGAACGCGGAAGCGAAGTGGAAGAAGATCCAGGGCGAAGTGTCATGACGGTGGCGCGCGGCGATATGCTGTTTATATTAACATAACTACACTATAACAAACGCCCAGGCTCGGCCGACGGTATAGGGTTGAAAAGCTCAAAAAACGTCACGCGCTGTGACCGGCCGAAATGTCCCCGGTTGAGGACATTCGCTTGCGCCAGACGACCGGCCGCAACGGGTCGGGTATCGCCCCAACGGCAGTCGACGCAGACTAACTCTCCCTTTAACTTAAAGGAGAGTTGTCATGGAAGCGACTGCTAACAACTCCGCGGCGCGCGTGCCGTGGAACAAAGACAAGCTAACCGGGCAAAAAAGTTCAATCTGGCGCTCGACAGCAAGCTTCGAGCGTGCGATCTGACGAAGCTTCGGGTGCGCGACGTCTGCTTGGGCACCCGCGTAGTACCCCGGGCAATCGTCATGCAACAGAAAACGCAGCGGCCCGTGCAATTCGAAATCACGGAGCAAACACGGGACAGCGTGGAATGCTGGATTGCGGCAGCAGGGCCGGCTCCTTCAGACTTTCTGTTCCCGGGTCGCATTCACGGCTCTCCCCATATCTCGACCCGCCAGTACGCGAGGATCGTCCATCGATGGATAAAATCGATAGGGCTCGACGACACGGCCTATGGGACCCACACGATGCGCCGGACGAAGGCTTCGCTGAGTTACCGCCGTACAAAAAACCTTCGTGCGGTACAACTGCTGCTTGGTCACACCAAACTTGAAAGTACAGTCCGATACCTCGGCATCGAGGTCGATGATGCCCTTGAGATGGCGGAACAGACCGAGATCTGAGTAGCAAGCGGCCGGACGGCCGTCGATCACTGTCCGGCCAAAACCGGCCAATCGACTTTGGCACGTAGATCGCCGACAATGCATGCACCTGTCCATTGGAGGCGAGACAAGATGCGGCGGATTCTTGCAATCGGCGGCGGTGGATTTACGACTGAAAAGGAAGCATCGCCCATCGACGCGTACATCCAGGAGTTGATGGGAAAGTCCCGCCCCCGAATCTGTTTCATTCCAACTCCTAGCGGAGATAACACCGCGCAAATCGACAAGTTCCATGCTGCCTATGGAACTCTCGGCTTCGAAACGGCAACACTCTCGTTCTTTAACGGATGGGGTTCCAACGTAATTCCCTACACCGACTACAAGCAACGGCTTCTGAGTCAAGACGCGATATTCGTTGGTGGTGGACATCTTAAGTCCGCGCTGGCGGTGTGGCGGGAGTGGGGCTTAGATGAGACTCTTTCGGAAGCGTGGAACCGGGGTGTTCTCCTCGCCGGTATGAGCGCCGGTGCCATGTGTTGGTTCGAGACAGGCTTAGGCGGGCCGTTTGAACAGGGGAATTACGGTTTGCAGCGCGGTTTGGGCTTTATTTCAGGAGCCTGTGCAGCCCACTACAGCAACGTTAATATTCCAGAGAGGCGCGTAAATTTTTTATCGGAAATGCGTCTTGGAAGGATGCCGCGCACCGTTGCTATTGACGATCGCGCTGCCGTTCTTTTTGCGGATCGCGAGATCGAGAAGGTCGTTTCTTGGGCACCCGTTTCGACCGCTTATCGTGTCGAGAAGGTTGACGATGAGATTCTTGAGACGCCGCTTGTCGCTGTTCAATTAGATGGTGCCGCGGGCTGATGATGATCGACGCGGTGCGCTGAACCACCTATTTAGATGTTTAGTTTTGGAGGTGTAAAACATCCTTCGGGGTGCGAGCTGCCGATCCGCGTCAGGCTGGCAGCGGCCAGGAGCGGTCCGTCGACTGCTCGATCAAAATCGACGACAATCCGGGCAAGTCACCAGTCTCACCATATTCGGAGAGTCCAATGCCGGTTCTCATGTCCAGGTTGATACTTTACGTCCGTGATGTTGAGTTGCTGAAGTCGTTCTATCAGACCCATTTCGGGTTTCGGGTCGCCGAAGAAATCGAGAACGAATGGGTTGTGCTGAAGGCCGGTTCAATTGAGATTACTTTCCACAGAGTTGGCGAGCCCTATCGCGAGCTACCAAAGCAAGCCAATACTTCGAACGCGAAAATCGTCTTTTCGGTGGAGTCTGGGCTATCAGCGTTGCGCGAGAAACTGTTGAGCGCGGGTGTTCGAATGCGTGACTTGAAACGCTACGAGGGCTTCGCCCAATTGATGTGCGACGGAGAGGACCCTGAGGGAAACGTCTTTCAGCTTTCCCAGTCCGATTAGATGACGAACTTCCGCTTCGCTGGAGGTCAGAGATGTCGAACGCATCGCCCCTAATCAATGCTCACCTCATCCGTCTGAATGCCCGGTATCGAGCGACTCGACCGTCCCATGCGGGTCTTGGTCCATGCCTTTCGCATATCTGCTGCGATCAGCGATCCTGCGAGGTTTGCGTCGGCCCGGGTTCGGCCATAAACAGTCTTTCGCAGTCGCATGGCGAATGTCTCCTGATCAGCGACGAGTCGCCATTTGGTAAAGCGACGGCGGCCTTCGATTCATCGGGCGAGCCAACTTCGTTTTCACGCGCTTTGTACAGCGGCTTAGATTCAAATGGAGATTCTCGCCGACGACGCCTTCCGCTCGAGCAATCCGTCCCTGCACCACGGGCTATCCGGATGGAAACGGTGCGCGACCGGCAGTACGCAGGGACGATTTTTCTCGGCGGACTCAACGCTCAGGTCTCGATCAGATGAAGGAACTGCCTTACGCGTGGACTGATGCCCTCACCAAAGAAGGCTTGCGGTGTCTTGTCTTCAGCAACCACGCCGCCGTCCATGAAAACGACCCGATCCGCAACATCTCGCGCAAACCGCACTTCGTGCGTGACGATCAGCATTGTCATGCCCAGTTTGGCGACATCGCGCATTACGTTTAGGACATCCTCTCGCAGCGCTGGATCGAGAGCGGAAGTGGGCTCGTCGAAGAGTATGACTTCCGGATCCATCGCGAGCGCCCGCGCGATCGCTACGCGCTGCTTCTGACCGCCGGACAGCCGTCCCGGATACTCGTTGGCTTTTGCCGCCAGGCCAACCTGTGTCAGCAGGTGCATTGCGCGCTCCGATGCCTGCGCGCGGGGAACGCCCTTGACGCTGACCGGACCTTCCATCACGTTTTCCAGTGCTGTCCTGTGCGGAAACAGGTTGAACGACTGGAACACCATTGCCGTGCGCTGACGGATCGCGCGGATTTTCTTCTGATGCTCGCGAGACGGTTTCGATGAACCGGCGCATTCAACATCTATGCCGCACACAGTCACGGTGCCGGCATCCGGCATTTCGAGGAAATTCAGTGAACGCAGCAGCGTGGTCTTGCCCGACCCGGACGGACCCATCACCACTACAACTTCGCCTTTCGATACGCTGAAGTCGACACCGCGCAACACCTGGTTGTTGCCGAAGGCCTTCGAAAGCCCACGAACTTCGATTGTCCTGATATTCGTATTCATACAAAACGCCTCGACAAGCGATTCTCGAGGATCGTCTGGACTATCGTGAGAATCTGGTTGATGCCCCAGTAGATGATGCCGACCATCAGGAACATTTCCATGTAGCGGAAGGTGGATGCGCCGACCTGGTCGGCCACGCGGGTTAGTTCTACGACCGTGATGGTCGAAGCGAGCGACGTATCTTTGATTAGTGCAATCAGGCGGCTGCCGACGGGCGGAATGGCGATGCGCAAGCCCTGAGGGAGGATGACCCGCAACATGGCTTTCCAGTAACCCATGCCCAGCGACATCGCCGCTTCCCACTGGCCCTTGTCCACCGCGTTGATGCCGGAGCGGAAGTTCTCGCTCAGATACGCTGCTGAGAACAGCGTTAGCGCGAGAAGCGCAGCGGGAACCGGGTCAAGTGTCAGACCATACCGGGGCAAGCCGAAATAGATAAGCAGTATCTGCACCAGTAGCGGCGTGCCACGGAAGACGGAAACGTATGCGAATGCGAGCGCGCGCAGTACGCCCATGCTCGAGACCCGGGCCAGCGCGACGAGCAACCCCAGCGTCGAGCCAAGCACGAAAGACGTTAAGCCGAGAAAGATCGTCATCAGCACCGCGCTCCTCAACAGCGGCAGCGAGCGCATGAAAAGTTCGGTCATGACTACTCCTTTTGCGCCTTGGCTTTCGCGATCATGCCGGCCATATCGTAATCGCTCCCAACCCACTTCTTCGCAATAGCCTCAATCGTCCCGTCAGCCATCATTTCCGCGATCGCCCTATTGACTGATGTGCGCAGGGCCGGTTGGCCTTTCACGATAGCCGGTGCTGACAGCTGATAGATCAAGGGTTCGCCTACTTCCTTCACGGGTAAGTGGTTGACGTTGGCGTACTTCATGCCGCCAAAGTGAGAAATGATTACCGCGTCGATCCGCCCACTGCCCAGATCGTTGAAGATGAGCGCCCCATTGTCGTAGGAACGGATATCGGAATCTTTCAGATGTGCTCGTGCCCATGTTTCATTGCTCGAGCCGGTGACCACGCCCACCCGCTTGCCTTTAAGCGTGTCTTTGCCCTTAATGTCCGTGTTGCCGGCAGGTACGAAAATACGGAAATCCTCCACGCCGTATGGATCGCCGAAATCAACCTGTTGCTCGCGTGCAGGCGTAGGCGTGAGATCGTTCATCACGAGGTCGTACTTGCCCGTCTTTAGCCCCTCCACGAAGTTCTTGAACGAATCGGCGATGAATACTACATTCGGCACGCCAATGCGCTTGCCGACTTCCTTTGCAATCGCGACGTCATAGCCGACAGGATTATTGCTTTCGTCAAGCATGCTCCACGGCGGACTGCTCTGAGTGTTGGCCACGCGCAGTGTGCCGCTCGCCTTCGCCTGCGCAAGCAGGTCTGCCGCTTGCACAGTAGCGGGAAAGCTGAACGCCGTGCAAAGTGCCACGAAACTCACTGCCGTGAGAGCGCGTCTCCATCCATTGATTGTTTTCATCTCGTACTCACTAGTCCAGGTCAGTTGAACGGAAAAATACTAGGTACCGGCTACGCGGGTTCGTTTGAATGCGTCGAGACCGGCAAACAAGTCTTCAAGTAGCATCGCCGGGTCCTCCAACCCGATCGAAAGGCGCACAATAGCCTGGTCGGTCAGCGGGAATGCGCGCTCGGCCTGCAACGGGGCCGGATAGAAGGCAGCGAGGCTATGCACGCCCCCCCAGCTCGCACCGATGGCGAAATGCTGGAGCGCATCGAAGAACGCGCTGAACGCAGCCTCCGGAGCAGGCTGGAGAATCAGGGAGAAGAGACACCCACTGCTCGAAAAGTCCCGCTTCCAGATGGCGTGGCCGGCGTCGGACAGTAGCGCCGGGAACAGCACCTTGCTCACTTCCGGGTGGCGTTCAAGTTCCCTCGCAATCTGCAGCGTCCCGGCGCTCTGGGCGGCGAAGCGGACCTTCAGGGTTTCCAGACCGCGCATCACGAGGAAGCAGTCGTCGGGGCTGGTCTGCTGGCCGAGAACGCTCTGCGTCTCGCGCACGGTCGCGTAGTAATCCGTGTCGTTCATGCTGATGCAGCCCACCAGCAAATCAGAATGGCCGCCGAAGAATTTTGTCGCGGCTTCGACGCTGAAGTCCACACCGTGTTCGAGCGGTTTGAAAGCGAGCGGGCTTCCCCAGGTGTTGTCCATCATTGTCAATACGCCGTGGCGTTTCGCGACTTCGACGATCGCCGGGATGTCGGGCATCTCCATCGTCACCGTGCCCGGCGACTCCATGCAGATCATGCGGGTGTTGGGCTTGATGTACTTATTAATCTCAGCCCCGATTGCTGGCGGATACAGTTCGACTTCGACGTTGAAGTGCGCCAGCCACTTATCCGCGAACGTCTTCAGCGCGCCGTAGCAGGCAGCAGACACGAGCAGGTGATCGCCACCGCGCACGAAACCCATGACGGTCGTCATCAGCGCGGACTGACCAGAGGGTGTTACCACGCAATGCGCACCGCCTTCGAGTTCGGCGATGCGATGCTCCAGTTGGCGAGCCGTTGGCGTCCCGGTGATGCCATAGCTGTAACCGTCCGGTTGCCGTTCCTTACGGCACGTAAACTCGGCGAGAGAATCGAATACGACCGTGGATGCCCGTACGACGGCGGGCGAGAGGCTGCGGAACGGCGGCGGCGCTTTCTGGGTATGACTTGTCATCATGCTCTCGGTGATTGCGAGGTGGTGTATCGACGACTGCAGTTTACTTTCGCCCGGCTTTGCATCAACATCGGAAATAATTAGGTCAATAAGGGCAGGTTATGAGAATCCGGGATATTGAGGTGTTCAGGGCGGTCATGAATGCGGGAAGCACGAGCAAGGCGGCAGCCCTGCTCGGCATCTCGCAACCGGCTGTGAGCCAGGCCATCAGGCGTCTGGAAACCATGGCGGACTTCGGGCTGTTCGAGCGGGTACGCAGCCGGCTCGTCCCTACCCAGGAAGCCGTCGCCCTGATGCGAGAGGTAGACCAGTACTTCCGCGGCTTCGAGGTCATCGAGCATCGAATCCGTAGTTTGCGGTCTTACGGATTGGGGCGGTTGGCGATCGCCTGTCTGCCGGCACTGGGCACGGGCTTTCTGCCTCGCGTCATCGCGGCGTTCGATGCTTCGTCCAGAGATGTGCAAATATCGCTACAGGTAATGAGCTCGCGCGAAGTACATGAGAAGGTCTCGGCGGGACAGGTGGATTTCGGCCTGATGTCCGACGAGATGTCGATGGCCGGCCTGGAGCACTCGGTATTCGTGCGTATGCCGGCTGTAGCAGTGATGAACCAGCATCACCCTTTGGCCGCGCGTCCTTTCATCGCCGTCGCCGATCTGCCTGAATTTCCCTTCATCGCGCTGAATCCCGAAGACAGCACCAGGTTGCGCCTGGATACGCAGCTCACGGCGCGCGAAATCCGCCTCAAGACGGTCGTCGAAACGCCGTATTCGCACACGGTATGCGAACTGGCGCTCGCGGGAGTCGGTATAGGAATCGCTCATCCGCTCGTGACGTTGGACTTCGCAGAGCGAGGGCTCGTCGTGAAGCCGATTGACGTCGAGGTAATGTTCACGGGAGTGCTCGTGTTTCGCCCCGGCACCCCACACACCGAGACCGCGAGGCAGTTCATGCGGCACATGAGAATGCAGCTTGAACGTGACCAGAAGGCGCTCAAACTGGCGCTAGGCGCTGCGGCGACAGAGGAGGACGAAGCTGCCGTTCGCAAGCGTAGTCGCCGTCCGGCAGGGGAGCGTGTTTGCCAAAGCCGCTAGTGCTCTGCTTCTCAGACTATCGGCGGTCACTATGCACTGCTATCTAACGCAACCAATCTTCACATTACACAAACGACAGCGTGCGTCCATTGCGCACCGTCGACAGGTGTGCGTCGCACCCGTGAACGATCTTTCAATCAAGGAAAGCCTGGCGTCGACAAAAGCCTCGAGGAGTCGCGGATGCGTCGACGACCTGCCAGTGCAAAGTGTGCCGAATAGTCCCTCGTGAGCGTGGATGAGGGCGAACACGAACCGGCGGTCTCCAGCTACGTCCAACGCCGGCGGCGTACGGCAAACGGCCGCTTTGGAACTCGGTGGTGACATTCGCAGAAGCTAACTGAGAGGCAAGAATGGGGTCGGGCAGCGACCACCGGCAGCCGGCGCAGACTAACGTTCCCTTCATTCGAAAGGAGAACGTCATGGAGACGACCGCGATCAACACACCCGGGCGTGTCCCGTGGAACAAGAGCAAGTTCACAGGACAGAAGCCGCCGTTGAAACTGAAGGAGATCTGGGCAATCCGGATTCGCCTGCAACTTTCGGCGCGGACACGGGATCTCGCGATTTTCAACCTAGCCATCGACAGCAAGTTGAGAGCGTGCGATCTGACCAAGCTACGAGTGCGTAATATTTGCCACGGCCAACACGTTGCATCACGGGCAACGGTCATGCAGCAGAAAACGCAGCGTCCGGTCCAGTTCGAGCTTACCGAGCAGACCCGGGATAGCGCGGAAGCGTGGATCAGGACCGCGGGACTGTCGCAGTCAGACTTTCTGTTCCCGAGCAGGATTCACGAGTCGCCACACCTTTCAACGCGCCAATACGCCCGCCTCGTGCATCGCTGGATCGCGTCGATTGGTCTCGACGACACGGCGTACGGAACCCATACAATGCGTCGGACAAAGGCATCGCTGATCTACCGGCGCACAAAGAACCTGAGGGCGGTCCAGTTGTTACTTGGCCATTCCAAACTTGAAAGCACAGTCCGATATCTCGGCATTGAGGTCGACGATGCACTTGAGATGGCCGAACAGACTGAGGTCTGAACCAAGGCATGCCGGACGGCGGTCGGTCGCTGTCCGGCCAAAACAAAACGAGACATTCGAGTGCGAGCAGGTTAAGACACGCGAGCGACCGTTCCGCACCACTCTCCTGCCATCGAGCGCCTCAACGATACAGTTTGAGAGAGCGAGGTGCTACGTGCGCGCCGGCGAGCGACATGGCGCTTGCATAAACCACCAAATTCTATTTGGACTGTTCAGTCAAGCAGTGTTAGCATGAGCCATGGTTAGAAAGAAATCCTTTGATCGAGACGCGGCTCTCGTCGTCGCGATGCATGTTTTTTGGGAACGCGGCTACGAGGCTACGTCGACCGACGTATTGACCGAGGCTATGGGCATTGGGCGCCAAAGCCTGTATGACACCTTTGGCGACAAGCGAAAGCTTTATCTCGAGGCACTTCGTTTGTATAGCGCGCAGAGTGTGTCTGAACTCGTTGCCCGGGTTCGTGGCGAGGCGTCCCCGTTGGATGCCCTGCGCACCGTCCTTTCGCAGCCCGGCGTCCTCCCGGTGGACCGCAGAAAGCTCGGCTGCATGGGAGTCAACGCGATTGGCGAGTTTGGGCAGAGTTCAAATGACGTGTTGCAAGCAATGGATGGCAGCGGGTCAGTGCTGGGTCTGGTGCTGGAAAGTCTCGTCCGAGAGGGAATTGCGGCTGGCGAAATTCTGGATTCTGTCAAACCGGAGACGGCTGTCCGGTATTTGCTTAGCGTGCGTTCCGGCCTAATGATTTCGGCGCGCGGAGGTGCGGCGGCCGAGCACCTGCTTGAGGTCGCAGACATGGCATTGAATGCCTTTCGTACAAAGACGAGTGCCTGACGAGGTATCCAGAACATGAGAGGAAATGGATCAATCGTTCCAGATAATCGGCGACAACGGGTCGTACTCGTCACCGGTGCGTCCGGAGGGCTAGGCAAGGCGACGGTAGACCATTTCCATTCGAGAGGCTGGTCCGTAGCAGCAGCGGCGCGTGATCCGCGGAATCTGCATCTCTGGAGAAGCGACGGCGATGTCTTTGGCGTTCGCCTCGACCTCTTGGACCAGGCGTCGGTAAAGGCCGCGGTCGCTGAGGTGGAGGAACGGTTTGGCCACATCGACGTACTGGTCAACAATGCGGGAACGGGGCTCGCGGGGCCGCTTGAGGCGATGGAGATCCCGACATTGCAAAAGCATTTTGAAACGAACGTGATGGGTGCAATCTCGGTCACGAAGGCAGTGCTACCGGGGATGCGGCGTAAGCGGACGGGGACAATTGTCAACGTCACCTCGATTGCCGGTCGGCTTGGGTTGCCATTCATGGCACCGTACGTAGCGGCGAAGTTCGCGCTGGAAGGCCTCGCCGAATCATTGCGGTATGAGTTGGCACCGTTCGGCATCAAGATGAGGCTCGTCGAACCGTCTGGCATAAGGACCAGCTTTCAGCATGAGTGGATCTCGGATGCACCCTATGAGCGCGAGATAGCAATGCTCCGCCAACATATGGCCGATGGCATGGCCAAATCGTTGTTGCCGGAAAAAGTAGCCAGTGTGATTTACCGGGCGGCGGTCAGCACCGGTTCGACATTGCGATTTCCGACCCGGGATGCGGGTCTGTTGATGTTGATAAAGTCTTTGCTACCGGACTCGATCCTTCAGGCGCTGATTCGCGTCGCGTTCCTGAAAGAGTATCCGACCGGTTATGAGGACCATGGTTGAGAATAGTGGGTACAGGTTGCAGCTATTGGTCATATCCATAAACATTAGCATTCCATATCATTTTATTCGGGAGCGAAGAATGCGCAATCAGTTTGCGGAGTTCTTCGGAAAGCAGGAGCCAATGGGACGAGTCAGACATTGCACCCGGTCAGACACGTCCAGGCGCGCCAATCTTCAGGCGGATCGGGTGCGTTTGTGCGGTTTGACAAGTCTCCCCACTGCGCTGTCCGTGACATGTTTGAAGAGTGCGGCGTTGCCATAGGCCCGCGCAGCCAGCATTGCACCGTAGACCAGCGACAGGAGCGTTGCGGCTTCGGTTTGAACCGACGACTTCAGTTCGATGAGGTTGTCTTTCGCAGCTGATTCAAGTACGGGTTCAAGCCACGCGGTGAGGTCCTCGAAGTGCGCCTTCACTTCTTGCGCCACTTCGTCGGGAAGCGCCGGGAGTTCGGCGCCGAGCATACCAGCAACGCAGAACGGGGCGCTGTCGTCCGTAATACAGCGTTCCCAGTGATCGATATAGGCGCGCAACTGCGCAAGACCGTCTGCACCACTCACCTGAAGTGCCGCCATGTCTGCGTCAAACCTTGCCCGCTGCTGTTGCAGCACAGCGATCGCCAGATCTGTCTTCGAGGGGAAGTGGTGGTGAATACTCGCCTTACGTATATCTATCGCATCAGCGACGTCCGCGTAGCTAAATCCGCTGTAGCCACGGCGCATGATGAATTGCCGCGCGGCTTCAACAATTCTGGTCGCGGTCGCTTCTCCGGTCGCAGTCATTTTTACCTACCATCTAGTCGGTTGAATAGTGCATCAGTTTACACGGGGAGCACCGCAATCCCAAGCTCTGAAAAATTTCTTGCGATTTTGCCATCCTACTAGTAGGATGGCAAAATCGACGAGAGATACTCGTCGACATTCTCTAGTCACTCAACCTCTTGGAGCATGAAAATGAAGCTTTCCTCTACCGTAGGCCGTGTCGCGGCCGCAATCGCCTTTTCCGCCGCAGCCCTCGGCTCACACGCAGCGGTGGCCGCGCCCGTCAAAAACATCGTCCTGGTTCATGGTTATTTCGCGGATGGCTCAGGCTGGCAGGCCGTATCGAAGATCCTCACGCGCGATGGCTACAAGGTCTCCGTGGTGCAGGAGCCGGAGACCTCATTCGACGATGACGTGAAGGCAACCACCCGGGTTATCGATGCGCAGGACGGCCCGAGCATCCTCGTCGGCCACAGCTACGGCGGTGCGGTCGTGACCGAGGCCGGCAACGACGACAAGGTCGCCGGCCTCGTTTACGTGGCAGCATTCCAGCCGGACACGGGAGAAAGCCCTCTCGATCTGACCAAAAAGACGCCGCCCGCGACTAAAGCCATCAAGGCTACTGCAGATGGCCACCTGTACATCGAACAGGCAATGTTCCATGCAGACTTTGCGGCCGATGTGCCCGCCGCAGAAGCAAACTTCATGGCCGTCTCGCAGGTGACGCCGGCGGCGCAGTCGTTTGGCGTTCCGATCACGCACGCCGCATGGAGGACGAAGCCGAGCTGGGCAGTTGTCGCGACGGCGGATCGCGCGATCAATCCCGATCTGGAACGTTTCATGACCTCGCGCGCCGGGAGCAAGACCATCGAGGTCAACTCGAGCCACGTGGCTTATATCTCGCATCCGGCCGAAGTCGCGAAGCTGATCGAGCAAGCGGCAACGCAGTCCGTCAAGGACTGATGAGACGTGAGGCGCCGCCTTCGATCACGCTGCTGGTCGAGGCGGCATGTAGCACCAGCTCGGGCGAATGCGACGATCGCGAATTCGCTTTGGACGACCATTGCGGCGCAGAGTTGGTAGCCCGCTATCGATGTCCGCTCAGCATCCGAAAACGGCCGCCAGGAGAGCATGAAGCGAATGGCCGTGATGGGTCGAGAAAACTCACTCGATGTTCATGTCAGCGGACATTCGTAGCACCACAACCACGAGGCATCCCGAACGACCGCATAGGCCGATCTTCAGCCATCCGAGAGCGCTGCACTGACGGACAGGTCTTCGGTTGAAGCGGCCACTGGCAGTCCACCGTCGAGCGGCCGGGCTGGGGTCACCGGAATGAGAAGGGCCGTTCTTCGCAACTTCGCGACCTGGCAAGGAGAGGCCCTCTTTGGATCGGCTCAAATTCATCCGACGCTCTCTGTTGCTATTGAGCTGTTTCACACCGTTCCTTAATACGGTCGCTGGGCGCATTCATCCGTCCGTCGATCTCGTCACACTTTCCCACGCGTCAAATTCCGCACTGAGCAACGAGAGCTTTTCCCGGACCAAACCGAGCGCATCACTTCCTAGCAGAAGATGCGATGGCGGCTCATCGTTTTCGATAACGGACAGCATGGCGCGCGCAGCTTTCACAGGATCCCCGAGTTGCCTACCGCTTTTCTCTTCCCGTCCTTTTCTAATCGGGTCGAACAGAGAATCGTAGTCCGCGATCGAGCGCGGCGTTCGAACCATCGAACGACCGGCCCACTCAGTGCGAAAAGATCCCGGCGCTACAGCGGTCACGTGGATGCCGAACGGCTTGACTTCTTTGCCGAGGACCTCGGAGATTCCCTCCAATGCGAATTTACTGCCGCAGTAGTAGGCGATTCCCGGCATGGTGATAAAGCCGCCCATTGATGTGATGTTGAGAATATGTCCGCGTCGTCGCTCGCGCATATACGGCAACACACTCTTCATGACGGCAACAGCACCGAACACGTTTACGTCGAATTGCCGACGCATTTCGTCGAGCGGTGACTCTTCCATTAAGCCCTCGTGACCGTAGCCTGCGTTGTTCACCAGCACGTCCAATGGTCCGACGCTCGCCTCAATTCCGGCCACAACATGTTCGACAGACTCAAAGTCGGTAACGTCCAGTACGCGACCGAACGCATTAGTAGAGCTAAGCGCTTCGAACGTCTGCTTTGCATGCTCGCTTCGTACCGTGCCGACGACCCGATACCCTGCGGCGAGCGCTTCTTCGGCCAATGCGCGTCCGAAGCCGCTACTGACGCCCGTGATAAGGATGGTTTTGGTTGATGGCATTGCAAACACTCCTGGGCTGGTTTCGAGAGTTACATGTTATTCTGAATAAGCCCCAAAAATCAGACCTGATTCTTCGTTTTTATTGCCTATTTCTATGAGCAAATCGGTTCACGAGAAAAGCATTAACCACCGTGTTTCCGCTGCCGGCGCACGTGAACAACACCGGATGGTGGCCTTGCTGACTGCGCTGGCTCCGCAGGAAGGCTACAACCTGACCGCGTTGCGCGATGTGCGTGTCCTGCGTTCGGACCGGGCGCTGTCTCGCACTCCGGTGCTATACGATCCCGGCATTGTGATCGTCTGCCAAGGTGCAAAACGCGGATTTTTTGGTGACCGGGTTTATCTGTATGACGAGCAGCATTATCTGGCTATTGCGGTGCCGGTCCCCTTCACAATGGAGACCGACGCGACGCCCGAGTGTCCGCTACTCGCCCTGTACCTGCATCTGGACTTTCAGGTGGCGGCCGAGCTCATGATTCAGATAGATCATCATGGTTTGCCATCGGCAGGCGAGGTGCCGGAGACTATGATGTCGAGTCCAATGGATGCGGCCATGCGAGCGTCTGTACTACGCTTTCTGGAGGCAATGAACCAGCCACTTGACGCTTCAATCCTTGGCCCGGGACTGGTACGCGAATTGTATTTCCGTGTTCTTACCGGCGCACAAGGCCACGCAATGCGGGCGGCTTTAGCCATGCAAGGGCAATTCGGCAAGATTGGGAGAGCGCTTGAGCGTATCCACGCGACCTATGCGGAGCATCTGGACCTTCCGGAATTGGCAAGCCAGGCCGGGATGAGCGTGCCAACGTTCCACAGTCATTTCAAGGCCATCACGAGTACTTCGCCTATGCAGTACGTGAAATCCACTCGATTGCATCAGGCTCGCTTGCTGATGGTGCGCCAGGGGATCACTGCTGAGGCGGCGTGTCATGCTGTCGGCTATGCCAGCCCCTCTCAATTCAACCGGGAATTCAAGCGACTCTTTGGCCTGACGCCTGCCGCAGAGACGAAACGCCTGCGCGACAGCTTCGCGTTGCCTCCGGCCTTTCCAGAGTCAAAGTTCGTCTCGTCACATTGAGGGGCAGCGATAGCGAAAAGCTGCCTCGCGGCGTGCGTCCGGCGATACGTCGCCCGTGTCGCTCAAGCAGCGGTTGCCCGAAGAAAACCTTCGAGGTTGCTAAGTTGCCTACTGAGGCCGGACTGACTCAGGCTAAAACCATCCGTGGTTTTGACTACGACTTGCATTGAGCGATTTCGAGAAACAGGCGAAGTTTTCACGAGCATCACGTGGATAATCGCCGGCCTTTACTGTGCCTTTTGTTTTATTTCGGCGTACTCAAGCATGGCGCTACCAATCACGTGTTCCCCTTGATCGCTGAGGGCAGATCCGGCCCCTCGTATATCCCGCACTTCCTTGTTCTGGCTGAGCTTGATCTTCCCGACCAGCCGGGTGATTTCGATCTCGACCCCGACGATCGCTTTGAGCATCGTATCGATGTAGTCGCTGGCGCTGTCCGTCATTTTCCACGGACGGGGCTGGGAGGCTTCATGAGTACGCGTGAGGCGAGCGACCAGCCCTCGAACGTAGCGTTCGTCATCGCGAATGGTCACCCGGCCATGGGCGTGGACCACCCGGTAATTCCATGTCGGCACCTGCTTGTGAAACTCGTGCTTGCTCGGATACCAGGTGGGGGAAATGTAGGCGTCGCCAGCGCGAAACACGACCAGCACCTCGTCTCCGTTGGCCACGTCCTGCCAGAACGGATTTGCGCGGGCTACGTGGGCATGAAGAACGCCACATGCGCCTTCTTCGGCTTTCAGGTCAAACGGAATGTGATTGGCATCCAGACCGCTCTTGCCGTGCGTGAACAGAATGCCAAGCGGATTCTCCGCGATCAGCGTGTGCAGGACCTCAGCGCGCGGTTCATCGAAATGGGTTGGTACGTACATATAGGCTCCGTGATGGTTGCACGATTGCAGCTGATCGTGGCGATGCGCTAACCCTCATGCAGCAGGTTCGCGCATTGTCGGGCTCCATGCCAGTACAAGAATTGTGGCGGCAAACTGGTTTATGTTGTAGAACCAGTTTGGATCATTTTCTTTGGACCAGAAAGCAATGGCTCGAAAACCAAAAGGGGTCGAGGTTCCGTCGATCGGGACGCTGGATCGAGCGATGGGTAACTTGGGGCGTCAGCTCGCGCAGGCGCTCCGCGATGCTATCCGCCGAGGCGACCTCAAACCCGGCGAGCTGCTGCCATCCACGCGCACGCTGGCTGCGTCGTTGCATGTTGCCCGGGGAACGGTCGTCGAGGCATTCGAGCAACTGATCGCCGAGGGCTTTCTGCAATCGCATCCTGGAGCCGGCACGCGCGTGGCGCAGTCGCTAACGCCGCCCGCCGAGGCGCGGGCGCGTTCGTCATCCGTCGAAACAGCCCCGCTTTCAGAACGCATCCGCCTGTTTGCCCAGGTTGCACGTCAGTTTGCTGCGGTACCGCAAGCGCCATTTGCTGTTTCGGTGCCGGTTGGACCTGCCGCTCCTGACGATGTGTGGCGTCGTCTAGGCAACCGGCTGCGCGCCCGCGGCCCCGGCGCACCGGCAGGGTATGGCGACCCGCACGGGGCGCGGGCGCTGCGTGAAGCAGTAGCCGATTACGTCAGGAAATCGCGCTCGGTTCGCTGCGAAGCCGAACAGGTGATCATCACCAGCGGCACACAGCAGGGCCTTTACCTTTCATGCCAGGTGCTGCTCGATGCCGACGAGCCGGCGTGGGTGGAGGACCCTGCATATAGGGGTATTACGGCAATTCTGGAAAGTACGGGTCGCCCGGAACGCATGATCCGGGTGCCCGTCGACGCAGAGGGTCTCAACGTCGACGCGGGTATCAAGCTGTGCCCGCATGCACGGGCGGCATTCGTCACATCGTCGCACCAGTATCCGTTGGGAATGCCACTGAGCATGGCAAGGCGTAACGCGTTGTTGGCGTGGGCTCGATCAAACAACGCGTGGGTGGTCGAGGACGACTATGACAGCGAGCTGCGTTATGCGGGACATCCGTTTCCGTCGCTGCAAGGACTGGATCCAGACCGGGTGATTTATCTCGGCACCTTCAGCAAGATACTGTTCCCGTCGTTGCGACTCGGCTATGCCGTTGTTCCGGAGAACCTCGTGGAAGCATTCTGCGGCGCGCGCGTGCTAATGGATCGCAATCCTCCCAATGCCGATCAGCACGTGCTGGCTGCTTTCATCGCGGAAGGTCACCTTGACCGTCACATCCGGCGCATTCGTGGCGTGTATGCGGATCGCCGCGCGCGGATCATCGAGACAATCGAGCGATTTTTGCCGAAAGAGGTCGCCTGGTTGCAGCCGAGTGATCAGGGCATGCACCTCGTGCTCTGGCTTGGAGAAGGCGTCAACGACAGGTTAGTAGCGTCGTTGGCGTCCGAAAGCGGGGTGGTGGTACGAGCGGTGTCTCCCATGTATTCCGGTGGAAAAGGTCCAATGGGTTTGATCTTAGGTCTTGGGGGCTTCAGCGACGATGAGATTGAAACCGCCACCCAGCGTCTCGCCACGAGTATTGCCGCGGTGGCAAAAGCTGCTCACTGTGATCTTCCGCATTCGCCAAGGAAAAAGGCGGCTCGAAGCTAATTGGCGCAGACCACCCAAAGGACCTGTTCAATATTTGAAAGCAGGACGATAGCGCATGCTTTTTGCTTAACGAAGGTGCATATTGCAAGAGCGATATGCAGTCTGTCAGGCTGCCCATAAGCCCGCCGCACGAGGCGGGTGCCTGAGTGACCAGCGGAGGAGCTATGCAAGGAATTAATGACACGGTACGGGCTGCAATTCTTGCCGTGGCGATTTCTCTGCTTACCTCATGCGGCGGCGGTGGAAGCGGCTCAAGTGGCGCGCCTAACCCGCCGGGCGGCATTGATCTGCAGGTTATCTCGTTCGGCGACAGTCTGTCGGACGTCGGAACCTATGCGCCGATCGCCAGCGCGGTCGGCGGGGGGCGTTTCACAACCAACCCAGGGCAAGTGTGGACTCAGGATGTTGCGCAGTACTACGGGGACACGCTCACCGCTGCGTTTACGATCAACGTCGCTCATGAGTTGAGTGCGCAAGGTGGCCTTGGCTATGCCGAGGGCGGCGCTACGGTGGCAACGCCAGCAAACCTGTACAACTTTCTTACCGACGTGATCGGCAATATAGAAATGCCCGTCAATCAGCAGGTGTCGAGCTATTTGAGCGAGCACGGCAGCTTCAACTCTAATCAACTGGTGCTGGTCTGGGCTGGTGCGAACGACGTGCTTCGCGCCGGGCCGCTGCCGGCGGCGGCGTCGACCGTGCAGACGGCGGCAACGACGCTGGCTCAGGTTGTTGGACAGATCATCCAGAGCGGCGCCAGTCATGTTGTAGTGGTTAATGTCCCGAATATTGGACTGACGCCCGATGGCATCGCTCAGTCCGACGGCGGAGCAAACCTGACCCAGTTATCGCAGCTCTTCAACAATGACTTGAATGCTGCCTTACAGGCCGATGGCCTGCAAGGCAAGGTGATCCAAATCGATTCCTATACTTGGGCGGATCAGATCATTGCGAACTTTCAGGCGAATGGCTTTACCGTGTCGAACACCAGTACCGCCTGCGACCCTTCGAAAACGCCTGATGACACGGCATTGCTGTGCTCACCGGCTACCTACGTGACGGCCAATGCCGATCAGACGTATATGTTCGCCGACGACATTCATCCGACAACGCATCTGCACGCCCTGTTCGCCCAGTATGTGGAGCAGCAGATTGCCGCGAGCGGTCTTGGTCATTGAGCTTGGGGAATGATGACTCGCCAACAGAATGGCCGGGTACTCGCACGCCCGCTCTGACGTTGTTTTGCTATCGCGTCAATCAAGCGCATTCCTGCGCGCCGTGACCATACGCGAACTTGCGACCACGCTAATGGTGCGTGGGACCGGGCGTTCAGCTTATATTTAGCTTGTACTCTCACGCATCTCGACTAGGGTTAACCCATTCGAAACTCTGCGACAAAGTGCATAGAGTTCTTGCATATCAGCATGCTTCAGACGCGGGGGCATTTCCACCCAGGAGTGTCCGGCGGTGTTTCCTCAGTTCCACGAACTCAAAGGAGATGACAGATGGAAATCCGCGATCCTTCCCCCGGCCTCTACAACGAAGATCTCGCACCCTCCAGGCAGCGCAACTGGGGAACCTTCAGCATTTTCAACGTCTGGACATCGGACGTGCACAGCCTCTGGGGTTACTACCTCGCCGCCAGCCTGTTCCTTCTGTGCGGCAGCTTTGTCAACTTCGTGCTGGCGATCGGGATCGGCTCGCTAGTGATCTTCGCGCTCATGAACCTGATCGGCTACGCCGGCGAGAAGACTGGCGTGCCTTATCCGGTGCTGGCGCGCGCCTCCTTTGGCGTGTGGGGCGCCAATCTGGCCGCACTGGTGCGCGCCGTGGTGGCTTGCTTCTGGTACGGCGCACAGACGGCAGCCGCGTCGGGTGCGATGGTCGCGCTGCTGATCCGCAACGACAGCCTGATGGCGTTCTATAAGGGCACGCACTTTCTAGGTCACTCGGGGCTGGAGGTGATCTGTTACGTGGTCATATGGGCGTTGCAGTTGCTCATTATCCAGAAGGGCATGGAGACGGTGCGCAAATTCCAGGACTGGGCCGGTCCGGCGGTATGGGTCGCAATGCTGATCCTGGCGATTGGCCTGTGCATCAAGGCGGGCGGCTTCTCGTTCAGCAGTGGCATTCCAATGAACGTGCTCCTCGATAAAACCAAGGACGCCGGCGTCAGCGGCGAGCCTGGCTCGTTCTGGGCGCTGATGGCAGTGGGCGCGACCTGGATCACCTACTTCGCGGCGCTATACCTGAATTTTTGCGACTTCTCGCGTTATGCAAAAAATCGCGACGCAGTGAAGAAAGGAAATCTGTGGGGTCTGCCGGTCAACCTGATCGCGTTCTCGCTGGTCGCCGGCGTCACCACCATCGCCGCCTTCAGGGTGTACGGCGAAGTGCTTCTGCACCCCGAGCAGATCTCGGCCAAATTCGATAGCTGGGTGCTGGCACTGATCGCAGCGCTGACCTTCGCAGTCGCCACGCTGGGCATTAACGTGGTGGCCAATTTCGTCTCGGCCGCGTTCGACATTTCCAACACGTTCCCCAAGCAGATCAGCTTCAAGAAGGGTGGCTACATTGCCGCGGCCATCGCGCTGGTACTGTATCCATTCGCGCCGTGGGAAGGCAACGCCGCGCACTTCGTCAACGCGATCGGCGCCACGATGGGCCCGCTGCTGGGGATCATCCTGGTGGACTACTATCTGGTGGCCAAGGGCAACATCAATGTCGCGGCGCTCTACCAGGAGTATGGCGAATACCGCTACGAAGGCGGCTGGAACGTCAACGCGCTGGTCTCCGCGGCGGTCGGCAGCGTGTTTTCGACCTTCTTGCCCAATTTCACCAACTTGCTGCCGGTCTGGTGGAATACCTATGGGTGGTTCTTTGGCGTGGTGATCGGCGGCGGCATGTACCTGATCATGGCGACGCTGCGGCCGCGGACCGCGATCGCAGCGACCGGCGCTTGACGGTTTAGTGGGGGCGATCGCCGCCCCCGCCTGACTGTCGCCGCCGTTAGAGCCCACAGGAACGGGCGCGACTCAAGGCTTCGTGCTCGCGTCCTGGTTTCGGAACGCCGCTTCTCCGGCGTCCGACACCTCGACCCACTTTTTGTCTGGCGCCGCGTCTGCTACATAGCTGTCGTGCCAGTTCCACCACTTGTAGGTTGGGGTTTGAGGGTAGCCCTCGGGCGAGTCCTCCCAGAGTTCTTGCCGGCCCAGCGGCGTGATGTCGAGGTAGTTCCAGGTGCCGCCCATCTGCTCGTCGCCGCGGTTGTTGATGAAGTAGGTGCGGAACACGCGGTCGCCGTCGCGGTAAAACACGTTCGTGCCGTGCCACTCGTCTACGCCGAAGTCGGCGTCGAAGCTGTCCGTGAGGGTGAACCACGGTATCTCCCAGCCCATCTCCGCCTTCAGTCGCGCGATGTCCGCCTGAGGCGCACGCGAGACGAAGACGAGGGTAGTGTCGCGGGCGTTCAGGTGGGCGAGGTGCGCCACCTGATCCGCGACCATGGAGCAGCCCCGGCAGGCGTGCTCGGGCCAGCCGAACACGCCCGGCTCGAAGAAGGCGCGGTAGACGATCAGCTGACGCCGGCCGTCGAAAAGATCGAGGAGACTGACCTTGCCCGCAGGCCCCTCGAATGCATACGCCTTCTCCACGGCCATCCACGGCATGCGCCGGCGCTCGGCGGCCAGTGCATCACGGGCGCGGGTGTGGGCCTTTTCCTTCACGAGCAGTTGCTCGCGGGCCGTCTCCCACGCCTCTGACGACACGACCGGCGGCGTGTGCATGGCAGGCTGTCCTTCTTTGAGTCCGTTCTCGGCTGATGATGTCATGACTTTTGCAATCTCCTGGTTTGGATAAATTCGCGCGCCCCGTGACTGAAGCGCGACTCCATTCGCTGGTCATCGATCGTTGTTGGCTGTGGAATGGTTTGAGTTTGGCACCGGAAATAGAACGTTGGGAGTAACAAGCGTGGCGGTATTCCGATGGAGTCGCTGACTCCAGCC
The DNA here is from genome assembly GCF_011493005.1 of Caballeronia sp. SBC1. NCBI lineage: Bacteria > Pseudomonadati > Pseudomonadota > Betaproteobacteria > Burkholderiales > Burkholderiaceae > Caballeronia > Caballeronia sp. SBC1. The sequence continues at coordinate 736,316 of NZ_CP049157.1, read as the reverse complement.
GCGGCGCGTGGGTCCGAAGCGGGTGATCCGCCGGCGCCTTGAACGATGTGGTGTTGTGCCTATAGCCCCGGATTCCAAAGCGAGTTTTTATATGATTGCCCGCAATGGCGTCGCTGGCAGGCGCGCTACCTGGCGCGCCTGTGCGAGCGGACCGTACCCGTTCACGAGTGCGTCGATTTCGCCTCGACAATGTGAAGGATAGAAAACCAGACCATGATCTGGATCAACGGCAGCTATTTTCGATAAGCTATCCTGATCATATCGAGTTATTTTTTCACGATGGCATGACCGCGACAGAATCCTTAAAGCCAATGCTCTGTCAGTGGAACATTTATTTTTCACTACGACGACAGTTCACCGCTATGCAGCCCACTAGCAATGCGAATTGCCCCATGACAGGCAAAAGGGTCTCATACAGAAGTCGCCATGGTTGCCGTTGGTTCTTTTGTATCGCTTTGCCACATATGCCCGCCTGCTGTCTCGAAACGGCACACCCCACTGAACATATTGGCCTCAGCCCGGATCAGCCGATTAGTTAAGCAAACCTTTGCCAGACGTGCAACGCAGGGAAAGAATGCGCCTCTGGCACATCTCTCGCGTATCTACAGATGCCGGCAGCGGACAGAATTCGCTGAGTACTTTTAATGACATGCGAGGCAAACGCTCACGTCGCACGAAAACGCGGTGTCGGTCTGGGATCGCGAGCAACACGAAACAAGTTCGCATCACCCGATGCGTTCACAAGGAGATCGATTGATGAGCAAGATAATGAAAGCCGCAGTGGTCCGCACCTTCGGCCAGCCGTTGCAGATTGAGGAAGTGGCTGTGCCAACGCCGGGCACAGGGCAGGTTCTAGTCAAGATCGAGGCGTGCGGGGTCTGTCATACCGACCTGCACGCTGCCGAGGGCGACTGGCCGCTCAAGCCCAACCCGCCCTTCATACCGGGGCATGAAGGTGTGGGCTATGTTGCCGAGGTTGGCGCAGGGGTGAAGCACGTCAAGGCCGGCGACCGGGTCGGCGTGCCCTGGCTGTACTCCGCCTGCGGCCATTGCGAGCATTGTCTCGGCGGCTGGGAGACCTTGTGCGAATCGCAACAAAATACCGGCTACTCGGTGAACGGCGGCTTTGCCGAATACGCGCTTGCCGACGCCGACTACGTTGGCCACCTGCCCAAGGGGATAGGCTTTGTCGAGATCGCGCCTATTCTGTGCGCCGGCGTCACCGTCTATAAGGGGCTCAAGGTCACCAATACCAAGCCCGGCGACTGGGTTGTCATCTCCGGCATAGGGGGCTTGGGCCACATGGCGGTTCAATATGCGAAAGCGATGGGGCTCAACGTCGCCGCAGTCGATATCGACGATGCCAAGCTCGCGCTCGCCACGCGCCTTGGAGCCGCCCTCACCGTCAATGCGAAGACCACCGACCCGGTCGCCTTTATCAAAAAGGAAATTGGCGGCGCACACGGTGTGCTGGTCACCGCAGTGTCACCGCGGGCCTTCTCGCAAGCGCTGGGCATGGTGCGGCGTGGCGGTACGGTCGCGCTGAATGGCTTGCCGCCGGGGGATTTCCCGCTGCCAATCTTCGATGTGGTGCTCGGTGGCATCACCGTGCGCGGTTCCATAGTCGGCACACGGCTCGATCTGCAGGAGTCGTTGATCTTCGCCGAAGAGGGAAAGGTCAAGGCGACCGTATCCACCGACAGCCTCGACAATATCAACAAGGTGTTCGAGCGCATGCGTCTGGGTGATATTGAAGGCCGGGTCGTGCTCGACCTCGCGCTGTAGACCGCCCGAAGCAAAACGGCGTGCCGGAGGCCGTGCGGGGTCCAGGAACCCGCGCGGCCCGCAAACCATGACCGCTCGTTCGACATAGTGCGGGAAGGCCGTAGTCTGCTGGGGTGAAACCACCCCGCGCGCAGAGCAATTCGGATACGGCCGGGAAGAAGACCGTCCCGGAATTCAGGATGGCGGAGTTTTATTCGACGAACGTACTGACGAAGCCTCGGCACTTTCCGGCTAACCGAGGCGCGAACGCTATGCGCACAACACTAGGGAATGCCTACGGTTGAGCCGCTGCCGTCCAGCGTCGTAAAATCGTGGCACATCGGTTTGGGGGCCCAGCAATGTGTCTGGCTTCTCGTTGCGATTTCCGCCGCGGTTTTCACCGCAATTCCAGCCACGATTTTCATCGTGATACCCGGCTACGCCCGGCGCATCCACACTTGGCGCTTTTTCGACCCGCTTCTCGCGATGACGCCGGCCGCCGTCGCGGAAATGCCGATAACTCCGCGCCATGACCCCGCTCATTTCCGTCAAACGGCTCAGCAAGAGCTTTCCCGGCGTAAGGGCGCTTCACGAAGTCCAATTCGAGCTGATGGCAGGTGAAGTCCACGCGCTGATGGGCGAGAACGGCGCCGGCAAGTCGACGCTGATGAAAATCCTCGCCGGCGTGTACACCCGGGATACCGGCGAAATTCTCTATGACGGCCAGCCCGTCGACTTCTCAAGCCCGCGCGAGGCGCAGGCCGTGGGCGTCTGCATCATTCATCAGGAACTCCAGCTGATGAATCATCTGAGCGTCGCCCAGAATATGTTCATCGGCCGCGAGCCGCGCGGACGCCTCGGCCTGTTCCTCGACGAAGACAAGCTCAACGCGCAAGCCCGCGACATTCTTGCCCGCATGCATGTGAATCTTGATCCGCGCGCGGTTGTCGGCACCCTCACGGTCGCCAGCCAGCAGATGGTCGAGATCGCCAAGGCCTTGTCCTTCGATTCGCGCGTCCTGATCATGGACGAGCCCACCTCCGCGCTCAACGATGCCGAGATCGCCGAGCTGTTTCGCATCATCCGGGAGCTGAAGAGCCGGGGCGTGGGAGTCATCTATATCTCGCACAAGATGGACGAGCTGAAGCAGATCGCCGACCGCGTCACCGTGCTGCGTGACGGCGAGTATGTGGCCACCGTCACCGCCCGCGACACCAGCGTCGAAGCGATCATCGGGATGATGGTCGGGCGAACCTTGACCGACATCGCGCCTTCTCATAGCGCCGCAAGCGAAGGCGAGATCGCACTCGAAGTAAAGAATCTGAACGCCGGCCCCTTGGTCAGGGACGTAAGTTTCACGCTGCGCAAAGGCGAGATATTGGGTTTTGCGGGCCTGATGGGCGCCGGTCGTACCGAGGTCGCGCGAGCGGTGTTCGGCGCCGATCCGGTCGAATCCGGCGAAATCCTGGTGAGAGGCGTGAAGGTGACGATCAGGACACCGAGCGACGCGGTGGCGCGCGGTATCGGCTATTTATCGGAAGACCGCAAGCGCTTCGGTCTTGCGACCGGAATGGACGTCGAATCGAACATCGTGATGTCCAACCTGGGTAAATTCCTGTCGCTCAACGTTTTCTTGCGCCGCGCCCAGATACGCCGGACAGCCGCCCATTTCATCAATCTGCTCGCCATTCGCACGCCCTCCGCGACTCAGCAAGTGCGGCTCCTTTCGGGCGGCAATCAGCAGAAAATCGTCATCGCCAAATGGCTCGAGCGCGACTGCGACGTGCTCTTCTTCGACGAGCCGACGCGCGGCATCGACGTCGGCGCGAAGAGCGAAATCTACAAGCTCCTGCGCTCACTGGCGGGGGAGGGCAAGGCGATCGTGATGATCTCGTCGGAACTGCCCGAAATCTTGCGCATGAGCGACCGTATCGTCGTGATGTGCGAGGGCCGCATTACTGGCGAACTCTCGGCCATGGACGCGACGCAAGAGCGCATCATGCAATTGGCGACGCAGCGTGAAACCTTAAAAGCGGCATGAGTCTTTAGAGGAGAGGTCCGTTTCATGACACTGCCATCGGATACTTCGGCGCTGGGAAATCAGGGACGGGTGTCCGGCCTGAGAGCCCGTCTCTTCTCGCCGACCGCCCTGCAAAAGCTGCTCGCCTTCGGGAGCCTGGTTTTGCTGCTGGCGTTTTTTAGCTTCGCCTCGCCCGCTTTCATGCAGATGGACAACATGCTCGGGATTCTGCAGGCGACGGCGGTCAACGGCGTTCTGGCGATCGCTTGCACGTTCGTCATCATTACCGGCGGCATCGATTTGTCCGTCGGCACGTTGATGACCTTCACGGCGGTCATCTGCGGCGTGTTCCTGACCTATTGGCATTTGCCGATGTCGCTCGGCGTGATTGCTGCAATTGGCACAGGCGCGCTCTGCGGGACCGTTTCGGGCACCCTCACCGCGAAAATGAAGATACCGCCGTTCATTGCCACCCTGGGCATGATGCTGCTGCTGAAAGGACTTTCGCTCGTGGTCTCGGCCGACAAACCGATCTATTTCACCGACACTGAAAACTTCTACAGGATCTCTCAGGATTCGCTGATCGGCTATTTCCTTCCGAGCTTGCCCGTTCCGAATGCGGTCCTGATCCTGTTTTTCCTGGCTGTCGTGAGTTCGATCACGCTTAACCGCACGGCGCTGGGCCGATACACCTTTGCGCTCGGGAGCAACGAAGAAGCCGTGCGCCTTTCCGGTGTGAATGTCGACCGGTGGAAGATCGCGATTTACGGCCTGAGCGGGGCAATTTGCGGCGTCGCCGGCCTGCTCATCGCCTCGCGCCTGAATTCGGCCCAGCCGGCGCTAGGCCAAGGTTACGAACTCGAAGCGATAGCCGCCGTGGTCATTGGCGGGACGTCTCTCAGCGGCGGTTCGGGCACGATCATGGGCACGATCATCGGCGCCTTCATCATGAGCGTGCTGACCAACGGCCTGCGGATCATGTCCGTCGCTCAGGAATGGCAGATCGTGGTGACCGGTCTCATCATCATTCTCGCGGTCTATGCCGATATTCTGCGGCGCAAGAAAGGCTGACGAAAGCTGACTAACGTTGCAGCGACGCGGAACAAAATCAAGAAAGGGAGCGCCAAGGCTCCCCCAACGGCTGAAGGTTGATAGCCCACCTTAGGAGGAGAACCACCATGTTGAAAAGAAGACTAATCGGTGCTGTGGTCGGCGTTGGCGCGCTCATTGGCGGGGCGAGTCTTGCGCGCGCAGACGAAGCCTACATCCCGCTGATCTCGAAAGGTTTCCAGCACCAGTTCTGGCAGGCCGTCAAAGCCGGCGCGGAACAGTCGGCCAAGGAGCACAGCGTCAGGATCTCCTTCGAGGGTCCGGAAACCGAGGCCATGGTCGACAAGCAGATCGACATGCTTTCAGCCGCGCTCGCCAAGAAGCCCCAGGCGCTCGGCATCGCCGCACTCGACAGCAAGGCGGCCATTCCGCTGCTGAAGCGGGCGCAGGCCGACAAAATTCCAGTTATCGCCTTTGACTCCGGCGTCGACAGCGACATTCCGCTCACGACCTGCGCGACGGATAACCTTGCCGCCGCCTCACTCGCCGCCGACAAGATGGCCGAGGCGATCGGCAATTCCGGTGAGGTTGGCCTGATCGTGCACGACCAGACCAGCCGCACTGGCGTTGATCGTCGCGATGGCTTCCTGAACGAGATGAAAGCCAAGCATCCGAACATCAAGATCGTCTCGGTCCAGTATGGCGGCGGCGACCATTTGAAGTCGGCGGAAATTGCCAAGACGATGATCCAGGCCAACCCCAATCTCAAGGGCATTTTCGGCTCGAATGAAGGCTCGGCGGAGGGCGCCGCGATCGGCGTCAAGGAGTCGGGTAAAAAGCTCGTGCTGATTGGCTATGACTCCGGCAAGGAGCAAAAGGACGACATCAATTCGGGCCTGATGTACGGCGCCATTACGCAGAACCCGATTGGCATCGGCAAATGTGTTGTCGACTCCGCGGTGAAGGCGTTGAAAGGCGAGAAGCTGCCGAAGAAAGTCGACACAGGCTTCTACTGGTACGACAAGAGCAATATCAACGATCCGAAGATCACCGCCGTGCTCTACGACTGACCGTCGCCTGCCGGAACGCGACGAGAGAGGAAGGGGTGCGGCGCCTGTTTGGGCTGCGGCCCTCGTTGTTCAATGGGGAGGAGGTTCAGATGCCCACGATCACCAAGCTGTCCGTCCGGGACATCCGGTTTCCGACCTCGCGTTCACTCGACGGCTCCGATGCGATGAACGCCGCGCCGGATTACTCCGCCACCTACGTGACGCTTGAAACGGATTCGCCTGAGACGCTCACGGGTCATGGCCTCACGTTCACCATCGGGCGCGGCAACGAGATCTGCGTGAGTGCGGTACACGCGCTTAGCGCTCTCGTTGTCGGCAAAAAACTTGAAGATATTGCAGCGAACATGGGCGCTTTCTGGCGCGCGCTGACGTCGGACAGCCAGCTGCGCTGGATCGGCCCAGATAAAGGCGTCATCCATCTGGCAACGGCCGCTGTCGTGAATGCCGCCTGGGACCTGTGGGCCAAAGCGGAAGGCAAGCCGGTGTGGAAGCTGCTCGTTGACATGAGCCCCGAAGAACTCGTGCGTTGCCTCGATTTCCGTTACGTGACCGATGCGATCACGCCGCAAGAAGCCATCGCCCTATTGCACCGCCATGCAAAGACCCGGGGCGAGCGCGAAAGGGAGATGCTGGCGCACGGTTATCCGGCCTACACGACGTCGGCGGGCTGGCTAGGCTATGACGACGACAAGATCCGCCGGCTCGCCCGTGAAGGCGTGGCGCAAGGCTGGACGCACTTCAAGCAGAAGGTGGGCGGCAACCTCGAAGAAGATATGCGCCGCGCCCGCATCCTGCGCGAGGAAATTGGCGAAGACCGCAAGCTGATGATGGATGCGAACCAGGTGTGGGACGTCGATGAAGCGGTCGCGAACATGCGGCGCCTGGCGCAATTCGATCCGTGGTGGATCGAGGAACCCACGAGCCCCGACGACATTCTCGGCCACGCGGCTATCCGCCAGCGGATCCGGCCCATCGGCGTCGCGACGGGCGAGCATTGCCATAACCGGGTGATGTTCAAGCAGTTGCTGCAGGCGCAGGCAATCGACTTCTGTCAGGTCGATAGCTGCCGCCTGGGCGGTCTGAACGAAGTGATCGTCGTCCTGCTGATGGCGGCGAAATTCGGCGTGCCCGTTTGCCCGCATGCGGGCGGTGTGGGCTTATGCGAGTACGTCCAGCACATTTCGTTGTTCGACTACATTTGCGTGTCGGCTTCGCTGGAGAACCGGGTGCTCGAGTACGTGGATCATCTGCATGAGCATTTCGTCGATCCTGTCGTGATCCAAAACGGCAGATACATGCCGCCGCAACGTCCGGGCTACAGCATCGAAATGCAGGCGGCGTCGCTCGATCAGTATGACTTTCCTGAGGGTCCTGCCTGGCGGGCCTGAGACGGTACGCGCTGGGCTTTGGTATTCGACGACGCCATGCATGGGCGTTCGGGATGCGCGGCTGAGCCGCGCGCATTGCCCGACTATGTGAAGCGCTCCTGCGTTGCATGTTTGCGTTGGAGCAGGGGCGCGTACTCATGCAGTTCCCGTGGCGCGATGTCGAAGGCGCGGCGGAATGCACGGGTAAAGCTCGACGCATCATTGAAACCCAGCCCCGAGGCAATGTCCTGTACCTCCATATGCGGAAAGCGCACCAGCTCATCGGCCGCCATTCGCAGCCTGCGGCTGCGAATATAAGCGGCCAGGCCGCCGTCATGTTCGAATAGACGATACACGCTGGCGCGCGAGAGATGCAGCGATGCCAACACGCTGTCAGGCGTCAAATCCGGATCGTGCAGGTTAGCCTCTACATACCGCCGCACTTGTCCATAGACGGCCGCGCGCACCGCTGCGCGGCCGTCGCCGGAAAGCCCCGCTTGGCGGCTGAAAGCGGCCGCGAGCAGCTCTACAGCGGTGAGAAAAGACTGATGCGCGTCCACCTTGCTCAGTCCGACGATTTGTCGCTTCAGCGCCACCAGATGGTCAATCAATATGCGCGTTACAGGGGTGGTGGCGCGGACCCAGCGGCCATGCAGCGAGGCGGCATCTGGGAACGACCTTTCCACCAACGCGCGGGGCACAAAAAGGAGCAGCAAGCGACCATGAAAACTCTGGATCGTGCACGGCTGATCCATGTCCAGCGCGAGGATGCTTGGCACTTGCGGTATGTGCGGCGCATCGAGCCGCGGCTTGCCGCCCAGGAACTGCGACGGTTGCCCTTCAAGGAACACGCTGAAGCTGATGTCACGAACGCTTTCGGTCGAAACACGACCTAACGACCGCACGGCCAGGTTCGGCCCGGTGCGGAAATCGAAAAGGCTCAGATTGTCGATTGTGTAACGAGACAGCGATGCAGCGAAGGTATCTTCAGCTTGATTTGAGGACGGCTGTATGTCGTAGACAGGGCTCATACGCTCCTGCCAGGCGAGGAAGCTTTGACGGGCGTTGCCTTGAACGCTGAAATTGCTGTGTACGATGCCGGGTGAAAGCGTCGGCGACTCCGGCGGCGATAACAAGCGGCTTAGCGGTATGGCAGTGTGGTGCGAGTCGTCGTTCAATGCAGTGCCCATCGCTGTTTTTTGTCCAGTTTTGATCCGCCCCGTGCGGCTGGATTTTATGTCGAGCCACTAGCCCGCTCCGAGCGCGCTAGTGTAGGTTGCAAAGCATATCAGTACTTGTTCGCCGTAGCGCGCGCGGCCCCGCGCGGGGAGTATCGGGCGAACGTTTCTTTGATTTTGGATGTGAGGCGAAAGATCAAAGGGCGATATATCGCGCTCTGATCAGCCTCCGGACGTTGACAGACCGGGACCAGCCACTTTCAGTCCTTCGAAAGGGGGCCCCCAATTTGTCGATAATATAGCTGCACGCGAAGCGTCTGCAACGTAGTCAGTGACTGACCTCCTGAGAGGTCAGTCACTGACTGGCAGTCCGGCGACTAACGCGATTCCATTCGCTGCCTGCTCGCCTACCGCATTCGAAACCTCTTCCATCGAACGAAAACCAGTAATCGCCCAGTCTAGCCACGTGTCTTCCTCAATCTCAAAGCTAGCATCCCCCACACTGACGACTCCGCTAAGATGATCAGCGCCGTCGAAGAAATTTGCGAATGCGCGAGCGGTCTCGGATCTACTTCTGACACTTGTAATGTGAATAGTTACTGGAATACCGTTCGGATTGATCTTAATCCCGAGGTGGGCTGCTCGCATGTAGAACGCTGAGATCATCGAATCGCGTACCCATGGCGTCACCAGATTTCCATTGGCGTCGATCGTCGGCGCTTGTATCCCGTTAGCAATCAGTTGTCTCGTCTGGACGCTAGCAGAATGCTGTGCATCAATTTTGGGGACGGTTGTCAGGCATCCCGCGAGCAATACGCACGTGAGTCCAAGGACGCAGGCCAGGCTTCTGTTCTTCATGGGGATCGCCGTGAGTTGAACGGTCCGTCTTGCACCGCGGTTGGTCGAAGTCTGTATTAACGGCCGGGAACATACTTTCTTTATATTTAAATAGCCGTCGAATTGACTCACTGGAAGACGCTTGAGCGGCAATAAATTTGGAAACTCACGAAGCGACCCGAGTTGCGCGTGCTTAGACTTGCGAATCCACCGATGGCCACTGCCGGGGAGATTGGCCGTCGGATGCGGGCCGACGTCTGCTCGACGCGGACCGATCTATGCCGACCCTCTAGCGAGTTAATCGTCAGACCGGGTTCGGCCACAAGCGGTCCTTCAACATTTCGACTGGAATCGTCGGCAATCCGATGGTCCTCTCGACTCCGCACGTTCGGTTTTCGCGCCATTTGTTTGCGACCGCTCGGTTTACCGATTCAGTGTATCGATCATTGATACACGATCTGCGCCGCAAGGTCATGCTTGATTGATACAACCATTTTTTTTAGGGCGGGGCACTCATCCGGCTGCAAATACGGAACTCCTGACGTCAGATCAAGCGTCCGAGTCACGGTCACCGTTCTGCCTTCAAGGGCATAGGAAGACGTGTAAGTGCCAAACGCTGACGTAACGGTTGCGGGTTTCGGAAGGCTTAACACCTTCATAGTGGCGGGCAAGTTCACTTTGGTAATCTCGCTGAAGTACCCTGCTTTAAATAGGAACGGGGTTCTGCGTCTATTAGAACCTAACCCGTCAAAGGCGCTGGAGATATTGTTGATGCCGCCTAACCCTCTTGGAACACGCATGGCCCCAGGGCCGGGAAAAGGGGTGTAGTCGGGTAGCTCAAACACAGTCCAGAAGAAGAACGCGTCCTTGAGATTACGAATGTCGCCGTGAATATAGTGTCCGGTTCCGTCTGCTCCACTCCCCGTCAGCAACACTTGCGCAAACAGCGGTTCGGTACCCGCGCGCAACTCGGCAAAAATTGAACGCGCGATCCAGTCATATTCGCCCCGGTTTTCGACTGTGCTAGTGCCTCGAGCTGTGCCAGCGCTATCCAACCTGATCTCCGTCGTGACGATTACCTTGTCGGTGTCCGCGTGTGTGAGGGGAAGAGTGACCAGGCGGCTAGGTTCATCACCGTCGCCCGTCAGCAAAGCACGTTTGCCTCTTTCGTTCAAAGGAAGGATGCCGAATCGGGCCGTGCCCGCTGTTGAGTCAACGTAGACGTCAAACTCGGGAATGTAGGTGATCACATGGTTGAAGACCGCCAGCGGGCTAGCGGCTGAAGGCAGCCAATAGCGGCTATCCGCATTGACGAGTACCGTGCTGCTTTTGATGCCTTTCGCTGCCAACAGCGCCTGAAGCAGCGTTGTATGGTCTTTGCAGTCGCCATAGCGCGCCTTCAAAACGTCCTGCGCAGTATGCGGGACAACCCCGCCGAAACCGAGAAAGACGGCGACGTAGCGAACGTTTCGGCTAACCCATTGATAGATGGCATCCGCTTGGTCGCGCCGGTCGGTAATTCCCGTCGTGACCTCATTGGCCAGCGCTTGTATGTCGGGTGTAGCGGCCATTTGAGTTTGCGCACGCGCGAGGTACGCCTGCCCAAGCGCCTCATAGCTGGGAAACGTTGTGATCGCTAGCCGCGGACTGCGATCGTCAATGCTTGGCGCGTAGGCTTCGCCGGGGCGTGCGCGTGCATCCTTTATCGACCAACTCCACGTTTGTTCCCCGTCGACATCTGCAGCAACCAGCCCGCCCGGCATATCAACGACGTCCGCATGCAGTTTCATTGATGATGGCGCATTTATAGTTACGCTCGCACTCTTGATGGCTTTGTCGTTAGGAAACGAGGCATTAGCCGAAAATTGCCCCGGGAACAATGGCGTGACCTGCGTCTCACGCGTGCGCATCGTGACAGTCGCGCCAGGCTCGACGCCGGGAAAGACAATCGTCTTGACAAGGTTGTCATCGAAAGTAGGTGCGTAGGCGCTCACCGGACTTTGACGGGTGAAGATCGCATTGGGCGAAACGTCGATACGCGCTCCGTCTCGAGTTGTTGTGTAAGCATCGAGAACGTCGAATTTCTGGAATTCGTTGCTGTATCGATATGAAACCTGACCGTAGCTTCTAACCCCCTCGTCATTCTCAATGTGAATTGACCGCGTTTGATCGTGTATTGACGTGCCATCGCCATTCACCGTGTAGATATTCTCATCGGACAAGACGGTCACGGGAGGAGCGTAATCAGCGGCAAAAGCGGCTGAGCAATGCGCGGTGACCACGGCGGTGATGACGGCCGCGATGAGGTGTGCCATGAACAGGCCATCCATTGATTTCGACCGCTCGTTTCGCGCAATCAGCATGCGGATAGTCTCTCTTAAATTTTATTTTTTCCCTCTTTCGAGGTGCCGAATCAGGAAACTACCACGGCGATGGGCATGCCACCACGGATTAGTGCGCGGGTCCTGGTAGAAGACTTCTCAATTAATTGGCTCGTGGTAACCACGCGGGCGATTACGGTCGAATCTGACCATCCGGGAGCTGGCGTTTCTTCGTCCACGACAAACGGCGTAGTACGATGATGCGGATTAAGGCAGAGGTCCCAATGGAGTCAGAATATGTGTAGTACGTCCGGTTCAGGCCAAACGCTAAGCGTTCCTGATGCGCTTGGCCAAGCACACGCGCACTGGAACGCAGGGCAGGCCGATCAGGCGGAAATGCACGGGTATGCCGACCTGTAGGGAACCTGGCCATCTATTTCTCTTTCCGTCGGTATTGGACGATAAATAAAAACCAACGGTGTGCAACGACCTGTTTGTGATTTTTCAGGCTTCAATTGCGAATGTCACTTGTCGGCCCTGAATTCAGCCCTGAATTCAGCCCTGAAACGGACGAAATCGAAAGGATCGGCTGTTGTGGGTCGGGACTGCGCCTCTGCGTTCTGGCAGAGTCCAGCCACGTCCGGGACGAATTCTTCATCGGCCATACTGGCCAAGTAACGTTGCTGGAGTTCACGCCATCATGAAGCCCTTTTGCTTGGCAGCGGCCTTCGTTGTGCTCACCGCCGGCTGCTCCTCAACCTCGTCGCCCGAGAATAATCAGATCGCCCGGCCAAATCCCGCCAACACGGATACCTATATTCTTCATAGTACTAACGGTCCGATGCCCAGTGACTCCATGTCATCAACGCCACCGAGGCTGAGCGTTGGCGTCAGCTATCCCGATACGCAATTGATTCTGCCGTGGTTCCTCAATGACATCATCAACTTTGTTAACTATCGCTAGTCTGACAGGGACTTGCTGCGGGGTGGCCGGAAGCGGCTCCTGAGGATCATGTCCGGGACTGGCAGCGCGGAGCGGAGAACGCGCCAGTGCGGTCAATTTCCAACCTTCCGTATTGACCGTCAGGTTGGTGACAATCGAACCGTCGACGGCGCTCCGGTAGACTTCGACTCTCGTTCAACTTCGCCGCGATCGCATGGACATCCAGCTTTTGATTATTTGCGGACTTACATTCGTAATCCACGTTATCGCGACGCTGGCTTACGCTGTGCGGATCGCCGGTGTTCGCACTCGACGTATCGCTGTGTCGTTCTCACTGTTCGGGATCATTGCCCTTGTCTCCCGAACGGCGAACTCCTTTCAAGGGCCGTTCATAGCCAAGCGTGTGGAGCTTGATATTGCTCGACATCTTGAAGGTGGCCTGCTCGGTGATTTTCGGCTCTTCCTGATTACAGCCACAGCGGCAAGCATAGTGGGCGCTTTGCTGATCCCAACATTCCAGCGTTATTTCAGCCGCGCTGTCGAGCATTTTCAGGCTAATCGATCACTGCCGCGCCTTCTACTCCACATTTTCAGCCGCGGCGGTATCAACTATTTGCGGGACGGCGCGCGGGTCCCGTCGCGCCAAAATATCTCTCAGCTAGCGAGCGGCGCCGGTGTATCCGGGACGGTGATAGCGCTCAACATCTTTGCGATGGCCATCTGGACCGTCGGTGTTTTCGCGTCGCTTTACGCGGGATACCTGAAGCCAGATTTGCGCGTCACGTGCGCCAATCTGTCGTCGGTCATTAATGGCTTTGCGACCGTGGTATTGGCGGTCGTCATCGACCCGCAGGTTTCTGTCATGACCGACGACGTTATCGAAGGCCGAATCTCCGAAAACAGCTTTAGGCGAGCTATTACCACCCTCGCCGGGGCACGTGTTGTCGGAACCTTATGTGCACAAATCATGCTCGTACCGGCCGCGCTCATTATCGTACGCGTCGCGGAGCTGATTTAGCGTGGATTAAGCAATCCTGCGATGCTGTGACGGATCGCTCATGGGGATAGTACGGGCGCTCCCGGTAGTTGGGCGCCGGCATCCGTCAGGCTTCTTGATGTCCTCGCGAATGGCAGGCGCGCTATGAGTCTTTCAGTGCAGTTTGACTGTCATCCGTGGGCTGTCTGGAGGGTGAGCAGAAGCAAACCCAAATCTGAATCTTCTTGGGCGCGGGTGAAGTTTTCGCGTCCGTTTCCTCTGAGGGTCGTCCGGAATGACACTCGGCCTATTTTCTCGAATGCGGCTTTGTACAGGGTCCGCTTCGGCTCGGCAAACACTCGCCGCACCATCGGTTCGAAGAACTCTAGCGGCAGCGTTTCCGCATCCGGATCAAAGGCCGCCGCATCATATTTCTCGCAGAAATGCGCGGTACGTTTGAACAACTCCGGCACGTCGCGGTAGCGATCGCGCAGATTGCGGTCCATGCCCATGTGGTGAAAGAAGTAATACCCCTGGAAGATCCCATGGTGCTGGATCATCCAGTGATTTTCCCCGCTGACGAATGGCTCCAGCAGCACGGCTGCGACGTCGGCATGGTTGTAACTTCCCAGCGTGTCGCCAATGTCGTGCAGCAGTGCGCAGACCACGTATTCCTCGTCCTGGCCGTCCTGATGCGCCAGCGTGGCAGTCTGGAGGCTGTGCGTCAGACGATCGACAGGAAAGCCGCCAAAGTCGCCATCCAGCAGTTGCAAGTGGTCCAGCAGGCGGCCAGGCAGTCCTTTGGCGAACGGCCCAATCTCACCACCGATAATCGCCCAATCCTGCTCCGTCCCGTCGCGCATGTGGCGAAACACGGCGCACTGTTCATTACCTTTCATGGAACTTCTCCTTCTCTGTAATTGGAGCTTCAATATTCAGGGGATGGCGATATAAAATCCAATAACTGCAAGGCCAAAATCCATAACTTGCAGGAATGGCATGATTGATAACGACCTTGCATACTTTCTGATCATTGCGAGTACCGGTACGTTGGCACGCGCTGCCGACCAGTTAGGCATTTCTCAGCCGGCCGTGACCAAGGCCATACAGCGGCTGGAACGCAAGGTGGGAGTTGCTCTGGTCGAGCGCACCGCACGCGGTTCGGTATTGACCGAGGCAGGCAAGGTATTTCATGCGCGGGTATCGGGCGTGTCCTTGCAGCTCGATAGTGCGCTGCAGGAAGCGCGCGATATTGGTGGCGGACACGCGGGCCTGCTGCGTATCGGTACGACGCCGGCCACCACGAGATTCGCGCTGCGCTCGCTTTTCCCAACACTGCTGGTGGAGCGGCCCGCAGCACGCGTCAATGTGACAACAGCGTTTAGCGACGTGCTGCTGGACGCCATTGACCGGCGTGAAGTGGAACTGGCTGTATGCCCCTTGCCCGACACATTGAACGCATCAATGGCCAAGGAGGTCCTTTATGACGATCACTACAATTTGATGGTTGGGACCGGGCACCCTCTGGCTGAGCGGGAATCGGTCACGCTAGAGGATCTGGTGGACTGCGCATGGGCAGCCTCGAGTCGACAGGAATTTGCGCGTGTGCAGATCGAGCAAGCCTTTGCAAAGCACGGGTACCCACGTATGCGCATTGTGGCCGAGGCCAATAGTTTGGCCGCGTTGTTTCTGATCGTATCTACCACGCAGCTGGTTAGCTTGATCAACGCGCGCAGCTTCGACCCTGGCCCCCTGCCGTTTGACATCGCCGTGCGTCCAATTCAGCTTGACGGCCTGCTGCGTCAGGTCGGACTGATACGAAGGGCCGGCTATCTATCCCCGATCGCGCAACGCGCTCAGGAAATTTTGCGCAACGCAGCCCGGGAGTCGTTCGTACAGTGTGATACCCACGGCAAGTGAACCCGAGGCACGGTCCTCCTTTTTGAGGTGGCCAGCATCCTGGCGCGCGAACTAACTCCCGCTCAGCCCGACGAATTGACGCGAGACAACATCTCAGCTCTTTTTCGACGTCTTGGCGACAAATGGCGTTGGTACATGCTGACGCGTCTCGCTTCCGCACTTCGGGCAAGGTGGATGGGCGTTCTCGTGTTCGGCGAGATGTTCAGCGTGCTCGAACGAATGGCCACACTTCTCGCAACGATATTGATACGTTGGCATTTGCGCTCCTCCCACACGAATTTACCTCGCCGGCCTGACGCGACTCACCAGCACTGTCCGGCACTGTGAAATTCATTCTAGTGCAGGAAATGCACAGGCATGTGTCTCCGGTTCGTACTAGGCTTGATATGGCCAAGGTGGTCGCCGTCCGGCGAAACGTGATGAACTGATACTGGTCCCGCCTGCTGGCGAAAACCGCCTCCACCGCAGTGTTCCTGGCGCCACAAAGCGAGGTCCGATATGCAAGTGCTTACGGTAACAATCGTCAAACCCGAAGCGACGAACTTCATCCTGGGGCAAAGCCACTTCATCAAGTCTGTCGAGGATCTGCACGAGGCAATGGTCGGTACCGTTCCGGGTATCAAGTTCGGTCTGGCATTTTGTGAAGCGTCAGGTAAGCGCCTTGTGCGCCGGTCTGGCACCGACGCCAACCTGATCGAGTTGGCGTGCCAGAATGCCGCTGCCATCGGTGCGGGCCACAGCTTCCTGATTTTTCTCGGCGATGGCTTTTACCCCGTCAATATTCTGAATGCGATAAAAGCTGTGCCGGAGGTATGCCGGATATTCTGCGCGACGGCGAATCCCACGCAGATTCTGGTTGCCGAGACGGAGCAGGGGCGCGGTATCCTGGGTGTGGTTGACGGGTTCCCGCCGCTCGGCGTGGAAAACGAGGAGGACGTTCAATGGCGTAAGGACCTGCTGCGTGCTATCGGTTACAAAGTGTAGGTGCGATTGCTCTCATCGCTCGACCCGTGTGCCCATCGAACAACCGACCATGGAACCATGGAACATTTACGTCTTCAGCCCGGCACGTTGTGGCCAGCCATCCTGCGTCAGACTGAGCATGCGTTGCGCTGTGGTGCGCTGCGGCCAATCGAGACTATCCAGACGCTGCTCGAAGAACGCGGTGTACGCTTTCTCGTCCGCCAGGTCGCAAGCCTCGCGCGCAAGGAGGAAACTCGACAGGCGCGCAAGGTCGAGGCGGGGGCGTGCAGCGCGGTGAATCCATTCCTTCCTTACGACTCCGACCTCTTTGTGGCCGATATCTCGGACACTCACGTCGCGTTGCTCAACAAGTTCAACGTCATCGACCATCATCTGCTGATCGTCACTCGTTGCTTCAAACCGCAGGAAGCGCTACTTGAGTTCGCGGACTTTGTTGCATTGGCCTCCTGCATGGCCGAGTTCGACGGCCTCGCCTTCTACAATGGCGGCGCGGAATCCGGCGCGAGTCAACGCCACAAACATCTGCAGATCGTGCCGCTGCCGCTTGGAGAATCAGGTCCGCCGCTCCCCATTGAATCTGTTTTAAGACCCGGGGGCGTGGAAGGTCCTATCGGCACGGTAGGCACTATTCCTGGCCTGCCTTTTCTGCACGCGTTCGCGCGTCTGGAACTGGCTCCTGCCGCCTCGCGGCATGCAGCACACACCGCGTTCGATTGCTACCACGCGTTGCTCGAAGCTACCGGCCTGCGAGCGATCGAGGTGAATGGCGAATTGCATCAGTCGGCACCGTACAACCTGCTTGTCACCCGCCGATGGATGCTGCTCGTACCAAGGTATTCGGAATGCGTCGAGGGCATTTCAGTGAATGCGCTTGGATTTGCCGGATCACTCTTCGTGCGTGACGCAGCACAAATGGAAGTCATTAAAAGTCTCGGTCCGATGTCCGTGCTGCAACGCGTCGCGGTCGCTGCCGCTGTGGGTCAATAGGGCCACCTGTATAGCGTTTTCGCTTTAAGGCTGTGCCTCACGAGGCGGAAATATGCACAGGCGCTGATCGTCCGTGGCGCAACCGACGGTGGAGTATGCCAATCCCCCATGGGGGCGCCGGACAGCATTCACAGCATTCTTCGCAGCACGTTGTTACGGGTGATCAACTGATGCTTGACGACCGCGAGTACGTGCAGCACAACCAGCCCCGCCAGCAATGCGCAACTTGCGCGGTGTATGACGAAGAGCTTGTCGGTGAGCGCCCCTTTCACGAATGGCGTGTGAATCTCGACCAGACCAAAAAATGAATAACCGTTCGGGACCATCAAGAAACCGCTCACCAGCACAGCGAAGATTGTTAAGTACATCAAAATGTGCACTCGGTGTGCCAGCTCGTTCTGCAGTTCCGACACGTCTGGAAGCGCACGCGGCTCGATTCGCACGAATTTCCAGCACACCCGCAGCGGGAAAAGCACGATCAGCACCGTAGCGATCGACATATTCAGTCGCGACAGGAAATCACGCTCCGGTCCGGCCGAAAGCTGGGCCAGTGTGTAGCCGGTAATACTCGCGTAAATAATGCCGGCGGCGAATACCCAATGGAAAAACCGCGCGACGCCATCGTAACGGTCCAGATCGTGCCCGCGTTTCATCCGGCGTGCGTTGCGCTCGTCAAGGCCACCGTTCTGAATGTTCGCGGCTTGCGCGTCGGCAGTGCCGTTTCGGCTATGTGGTGCCGTTTGCAGCATACGGTTCACAGACATGTTCACGTCCAAACTTGTTAAGCCGAATTGATGTGCTACCGCGCCATACATTGCCCGTTGTCCGGCGACTACGGTACGCGTTCAGGGGCTGCCGTACGAACGGTCCAATGAGCGTCAGATCGTATCCATCCCGTGCATGCCGGTCAATACAAATGCAAATAATAATCACCCGCATTTACATTTGTATTTCATACCTTTCAGTTTGATTGCGCAGGGTCCCTGTTGGACGCGTACCCGGGGATTGGCAGGTGCGCGCGAAGTTCTGTTTCTGGACGTGGCGAACGCACTGCCTGACGCGATCAGCTACTTTCAATAAGCATTCGATTTCGAAGTTGGTATACCCCCCTACCCTATATTAGGTATACTTCATCACGATCTATACGAGGTCATCCATGAGTCACACAATTCGCGAGAAACAGAAACTGCTAAATAGGGTGCGCCGCATCAAGGGGCAGGTGGAAGCCATCGAGCGGGCGCTCGAACAGGAGCATGGATGTGCCGACGTGCTGCAGCAAATCACGAGCTGCCGTGGTGCGATGAACGGCCTGCTGGCTGTCGTGCTCGAGGACCACATACGGACCCATCTCGTCGACGCCGACAGTCACGAAGAGCCAGCCGGCAGCGCGACTGAACAGCTCATCGAAGTTGTCCATAGTTATTTCAAGTAGAGTCAAAAATGAGTGATTTCAAAAACGCCGCGTTTGGCTCGGGGCATGACCACATCTTTCTGGGCGCGGCCCATGAACAGAACGAGCGCAGGACATGGGCGGTGATTGGGTTGTGCGCGGCGATGATGGTTACCGAAATCGTCGGTGGGAGTATGTTCGGCTCACTGGCGCTCGTCGCGGATGGCCTGCACATGTCGACACACGCGGGCGCGATGCTGATTGCGGCACTCGCCTATATGTACGCACGCAAACATGCCACTGATTCCCGCTTCGTATTCGGTACTGGCAAGCTCGGCGACCTCGCGGGATTTACCAGCGCCATTGTCCTCGCGATGATTGCTTTGCTGATTGGTTACGAAGCGGTTTCCCGATTCCTTGCACCGGTACCTATCCATTTCGGTGAAGCGATTCCCATCGCCGTGGTCGGCCTGTTGGTGAATCTCGCGAGTGTCTGGCTTCTGAGCGGCGACCATCACGGCCATAGCCATGGTCACAGCCACGGGCACGGCCATGGTCACGACGAACACGCTCACGAAGAAGAGGTGCAGAGGGTTTTCACCGGGTCAGGTGTGTTTAACGTGTCCATCTTCGAGGACGGCGTTCCTCCGGTCTTCCGCATGACGCCGGCAACCGAGGGTTCGCGACTGGACGCGTCGGGGGTGTCCGTTACGACTGTACGGCCTGACGGCTCGCGACAGGTATTTGCGCTGGCGGACCGGGGCAGTTATATGGAGTCGAATGACGACATTCCCGAGCCGCACGCATTTAAAGCCATTGTGCGGATGCCGGATGGCGAGCACGAGGTCGAATTCGAAGAGCATGAGCATCACGACGATGTGGACCAAGCGGCTAGCCGGGACCACAACATCCGGTCTACCTACATCCACGTGATAGCGGATGCAGCGGTCTCGGTGCTGGCCATTGTTGGCCTCCTGCTGGCGCGCGCTTTCGGATGGGTCTGGATGGACCCGCTTGCTGGCGTCATCGGGGCGTTGGTGATTGCGAACTGGTCCTACGGTCTGATGCGCGACACCGGGGCGATTCTTCTCGACATCAACCCCGACCGACGGATGGCGGACAACGTGCGTCAGGTCATTGAGGCCGCTGGTGACAAGGTCATCGACCTACACGTTTGGCGGCTCGGCCCCGGACATATGAGCGCCGTACTGTCCGTTGCGACTGATGAATCGAATCACGACTCGCGTTTCTATCATTCGGCTCTCAGGCGTTTCAAGGGCCTGTCGCACGTCACCGTTGAAGTGCAGCCCGCTCAAGCGATGGCCTGAGCCATGGCAGTCAAGTCAACGTGCATCGACATGTGCGGGAGAAACCGCGTCAGTTCGCAAGAACCGTAGCCAGGTCCCGGATCTGCATTGCGTCTCACGGCACCATTTGCATGTCGCCCGGAGCTTGTGGCGGCAATTTGATCGAGAGAACCTTGAACTCTCCACTGGTCGGCTCGGACCCGGCATGTATCGTCCCCTTTGGGATAATGATCAGGTCTCCGGGATGAATCGGGCGCTGCTCGTTTCCCAGCCAGAAAGTGCCGCTTCCCGAGATCACATACTGGATTTCGTCGGAGCCCCTATGAGTATGCTTTGGCACGTTGCCCGTCTGGACCGCAACGGTTCCGTTCGACGTCACTACCAGGCCCTTTGAACGTAAGGTTCCCATGTTTGGAACCTGTGCGCCAATATCGGCATCGGTCATTGCCATCAGGTCTATGATTTGCGCCGTGAGCTTGACATCTGGCGTCTGAGCTCGAGCCGGCGTGCTTAGGTGAGACACAAACAGGCCGGCAACAAAGGCAACGGGAATAGCCGCGAGATAAATGTGGCGATGCATGTTCTGTTCCATTTTGGTTGAGCCGGCGATTGATGTGTAGGGTAACGGCACCATGGCATGGTGAGTCACGGCTTGATTGTCACACCACAAACTGGCGGTTCGTAACCGGGACAACACCTGAGTACGCGGCGGCGAACAAAACTTTAAAAGGCGATCGTTTTCTTGCGGGGCGGGTTGGTGGATGGGTTCGCGCGCGTCCTTCCGAACCTGATTTAGCCAGTTGAATTGACCGCCATGAGGTCACGCCCGCAGGCAGTCTTGCCTGACAGCAAAGGGGCGAGGGCGATCCCGTCGCGACATGGATTCTGTTGAAATATCGCCTTTTCGCTAATAGTTAGATATCCTGTAGATATAAATTGACCGGGAATGAATCGTCATGGCGGGTCCTGATCGAATGACTCATTCGGGGCCGGTTTCTGCACTTCGTCCTCGCGTGACTCACACGGGAAGGGCATAGCCATCCTGGACCACGACAAGTTTTTGCGACTACCATAGTCAGTGCTCGCCGAAGTTGGGTGAGAATAAAGCCGCTTTTAAGCAGCGTCGAAATGTGGTGCGTGGACGCGAAACTTGCGCCGGGGACGAGCGTGAATGAGCCGGGTAAATGAACACTAGCTTTCTAGTTGGCGAAATCAAACCAATCAGCCTGTGGCGGCGTCTGGTGTGGCCGTGGGCCGCATTCTTGCTGCTCATGTTGGTCGTGGGTGTGCAGGAGTATCTGCGCGATGGCGGACACCGTTTATGGCAGCCGTTCGTCGACTATGGCACGGCCGCTCTTGTAGCCACGGTGCTGGTTGTGGTGCAAATAAAGCGCGCAAACCAATTCGACAGTCTTCTCAACCATCCCCTGCAATGGTTTCTGCGCCTTGGGGCGTGGATGCCGCTGGGACTGGTCGCTTACGTGACGGCAATGTACGCGTTGCGCATCGGTATCTATGCACTCGCCGGCGTCAGGTATCGGCATGAGCCGTGGCTCGAAGTGATGGCCTACGAATCGACCAAATTCGTACTCTTCTATGCGTTGTTCGCGGGTATCCATTTCGGCCTGCGGTCCTACGGGGCGTGGGTTTCCGAGCGGCTGCGCTCCGCCCAGCAGTCGAACCTGGCGCGACAGGCACAACTTGCCCAGTTGACCCAGCAACTGCAGCCGCACTTTCTGTTCAATGCGCTGAACACCATTTCATCGCTGATCCACAGTAATCCCGATGTGGCCGACAAGCTGCTCAACCGCCTGGCGACATTGTTGCGCGCAGCCACCGACGCGAGTCAGCGTCCCGAACAGTCACTGGCCGACGAACTGACGCTGCTTCACGCCTACGCAGACATCATGGTCCAGCGTTTTTCCGACCGCGTCAGAATTTCGTGGGAAGTCGATGCCGGTGCACAGGCTTGCCGTGTCCCCACGCTCGGACTGCAGCCTCTCCTGGAGAATTGCTTTCGCCACGTGGTCGAGCGGCGCAAAGCGCTTACGCATATCGTGGTCCGCATAGAGTGCAGCGCAGGCCAGTTGCAGATTGAGGTTGAGGACAATGGGGATTTGCACGACCTTCCCGACAAACGCGGCGTGGGTCTCGGCAACCTTGAGGATCGTCTGCAATCGTTGTACGGTACGCAGGCGAGTCTCGAATTACGACTGCGACCTGGCGGCGGCCTGATCGCCGGGATGAACCTGCCATGCGCGCACTGATTGTCGACGACGAGGCACTGGCTCGCAGCAAGCTGCTGCGTATGCTTCGCGCGTTTCCCGATGTCGACGTGATCGGAGAAGCCTCCGACGGCACGATGGCGCTGACGCTGGCTATGCAGCTACGGCCGGACGTAATCTTCCTCGACGTACAGATGCCCGGGGTCGACGGCTTCGACGTAGCCGCGTCGCTGCCGGACGACGCTCCGGCGCTGGTATTCGTGACCGCGTTCGACCAGTATGCGTTGCGCGCATTCGATACCCATGCAGCCGACTACTTGCTGAAACCGGTCGAGCCGGAGCGCCTGGAGCGCGCCGTCCAGCGGTTGCGAGGGGCGGTCCGTGGCGCGGCACGCCCGAGCATCGGCGTGCCGGCCCATCTGATGATCGCCGACCGCGGGCAAATGCATGTTGTGCGCTGCGAGGACATTGAATGGCTGGAGGCCGCGGACAACTACGTCAACGTCCATCTTCCCGGAAGGAGCCTGCTCATGCGCCGCACGCTGGCCGCGTTGCTCAATGACCTTGACCCGGCGTTCGTCCGCACGCACCGCAGCGCTGCGGTGGCGCTGGCCGCTGTGCTCGCTGTGCGGCCGCGGGCGAAAGGCGATGCCACAATAATTCTGCGCAGCGGCGTCGAGGTGCCCTGCAGCCGGCAGCATCGCGAGTCATTGATGCAACGCCTCCGGCAATAGCGCAAATTGTCCGATCCGCCCCTGCACAGACCCGACTCGTCCCAAGTTGATTGCCGTACAAGCTGCGTCGAACTACGCTGACTGTCATCGCCCTGTTGATGATCCGGTCATGGCTATCTTGCTCACGATACTCAAATACTCTGTCATCCTGATCCTCGCATCCTCATTCGCCGAGGCTCTGGTGCTTTCTCTCCGATCCGGCTGGCGTGGCTATGACTGGAAGGCGGCCACCGTGTCCGTGGTCGATCTCCTCGTTCGCGAGTATCCATTGCACTGGTTGCTGCCGCTTGCGTTCTGGAGCGACGCAATGAGCTGGTTCTGGCGGCACAGGCTTTGGACCTTGCCGATGAACCATTGGAGCGGCTGGCTCGCGTGCTTCATTGGTCAGGAGTTCTGCTATTACTGGTACCACCGTGCCGCACATCGGACGCGCTGGTTCTGGTGCACCCATGCCGTCCACCATTCACCGAATCAACTCAACCTTTCCGCCGCGTACCGTACCGGCTGGACTGCCCGTCTTACCGGTTCCACACTGTTCTTCGTGCTCGCACCGTTATTCGGCATGCCGCCTCGGATTGTGCTGACGTTGCTTTCGCTTAACCTGCTTTACCAGTTCTGGCTGCACGCAGCCTGGATTCCACGCCTGGGTCCGCTGGAATGGATTCTCAACACGCCTTCCTCGCACCGCGTGCATCACGCCTCCAACATCGAATACCTTGATGGAAACTATGGCGGCGTGCTGATTGTGTTCGACCGTTTATTTGGTACCTATATTGCAGAAAGGCGCAGCGTGCCGTGTCGCTTCGGGCTGGTGCGGCCCATGACGACCTATAACTTGCTGACTATCGAGTTCGCACACTGGCGTGCGTTGTGGCGCGACGTGATAACAGCGCGCTCAATACGCGAGGCGTGTGGCTATGTGATCAAGCCGCCCGGCTGGCGGCCGGATAACAAAGGGGAAACTACCGAAGATCTACGGCGCTCGTTCGCTTCCTGCGAAATGGAAATGGCACGCCAAAATCAAACCCTTCCCGCTGCTTCAAATATCTCCCGGAGCCATTGAGCGAAGACCCTGACTCTCGCCGATAACTGCCGGTTCTGTGGATACAAAACCGAAACCGGCATAGGAGGCGGCGGAAACGCATCAAGCACGACCTTTAGTGTCCCCTCCGATAATTCCCCCATCACCCGATATCGCGGCACCTGCACGAGCCCCAATCCCGCCACCGCGGACCCTGTGTACAAATCCGCGCCAGTGACCGATACCACCGCGGCAAGCTGGATCTCGACCGCGCGGCCGTCGACGGTGAATTCCATCGGCAAAAGCCGCCCCGATCCGCTCGAGAGGTAATTCACCGCCCGGTGCGCACTCAGCGCCTCGAGCGTTTCCGGCTCCCCGAACTGTTCCAGATAGGCGGGGCTCGCCACCGTGACCTGCTCCATCAGCGCGACGCGGCGTCCGACCATCGACGAATCCTGCAGCGTTCCCGCCCGCAGCACGCAGTCGATCCCCTCGCGCACCAGATCGACCAGCCGGTCGTCCTCGCCAATCTGCAATTCAATATCGGGATACTGCGCGATGAACTCAGGCAGCGCCGGCACCACGAAATGCCGGGCAAGCGTGCCCTGCAAATTCACGCGCAGCAGGCCCTTCGGCGCGACGTTGCGGAACGATCCCTCCGCTTCCTCCATGTCCGCGACCAGCCGTACGCAGCGCCGGTAGAACGCCTCGCCGTCGTGTGTGAGCCGCACTGTGCGCGTGGTGCGCTCGAGCAGCCGCGTCCCCAGCCGCTCCTCCATGCGCTTGAGCAGATTCGTGACCGTGGCGCGCGGTATCTGCAGGTCGTCGGCGGCATGCGTGAAGCTGCTGCGCTCGGCGATACGGATAAACACCTGCATTTCCTGAAACCGGTCCATGGGCAACTCGCGAGCGGTGATTGTTAAAGTAAATGGAATGATATTACCAAATCAAGAGTAATTATCAATCGATGTGAATGATCAATACTTCATTCCACGCACTCACCACCCCAAAGGAGCGAATCATGAACACAGTCAAGAACAGCCAGGTAGCCATTGTCACGGGTGCATCGCGCGGTATTGGCGCAGCAGTGGCGCGGCGTCTCGCCAACGACGGTTTTGCGGTAGTCATCAACTATGCATCGAGTTCGAAGGAAGCCGATGCGCTCGTCGCTGAACTCGCTGCGCAGGGCGCGAAAGCCATCGCGATCAAGGCCGATGTAGCGAACGCCGACGAAGTCCGCGCCATGTTTGACGCGACCGAGCAGCAACTCGGCAAGATCGACGTGCTGGTGAATAACGCCGGCGTGCTGAAGACGGTCCCGCTGGCGGATACCTCGGACGCGCTTTACGACCAGACCTTCGGCATCAACGTGCGCGGCACTTTCAACACGCTGCGCGAAGCGGCGGCGCGGATGAACAACGGTGGCCGCATCATCAATTTCTCGAGCACGACGCTCGCTTTGAACATGCCCGGCTACGCCGTCTACAACGCGACGAAAGCGGCCGTTGAAGCGTTCACGCATGTGTTCGCGAAGGAACTGCGCGGCCGCAACATCACGGTAAACGCCGTTGCTCCAGGTCCGATCGCGACTTCGCTTTTCCTCGATGGCAAGACCGAAGAACAGATCCAGACCTTCGCCAAGATGCCGCCGCTGCAACGCCTTGGCCAGCCCGAAGATATCGCATCCATCGTGTCGTTCCTCGCCGGTCCGGATGCGGGCTGGGTCAACGGCCAGATCCTGCGTGCCAATGGTGGTGTCGCTTAATAGATCGAAAACATTAGCTTAGCTAAACGTTTCGGAGAATCATCATGAAATCAGTCATTTTGGTAACGGGCGCAGGCACGGGTATCGGCAAGTCGAAGGGTGGTTTCCCCCCGTTCATGGGCCCTTACGGCGCGGCCAAAGCGGCGATGGATTCGCTTGCCGTCACGCTAGCTTATGAACTGGCGCGCTTTGGCGTGGAGACATCGATTGTCGTGCCCGGCGCATTTACCAGCGGCACGGACCACTTCCCGAGCGCGGGCAAACCAGCGGACTCGGCAAGGGCCGCAGCCTATGCCCGATACGACGGCGTGATGGATCAGATCGGCGAGCGCCTGACCGCACTGACACCGGCGGACGCCGATCCCAAGGCGGTTGCGGATGAAGTCGTGCGCATCGTAGGGCTTGCGAAGGGCACACGGCCGATGCGCTCGGTGATCGATTTTGTCGGTGATGGCGCGGCGCAGGTGCTGGAGGTGTCCGAGCGAGTGCGGATTGAATTTGCGAAGCGCATTGGCATGGGCGATCTGCTTGAAGCGAAGGTATCGCGATGACAAGGGTGACAACGGCCGGGCGTATCGGTCGCGGCGCCTGGCTCGGCCTTTTCATGCTGGCCGCTGCGTGCGGTCAGCAGGGCTACGCGCAGCAGGAGGGCAAGACCATGAAAGCATCGACTACTTATTTGTATCTGCTTAGGAAGACGCCGTTTTTTACGAAGCTTGATACAGAGCAGTTGCGCTGGACCATCAGTCATTCACGCGAGTGGGAAGCGCAGGCGGGAACGGTAGTCGCGGATTGTTCGGCGGCGGATACGCGCGATGACTTCTGGATCCTGCTCGATGGCCGCTGGCAAGTGGAACACGATGACCATACCTACCCGGCCGGTCATGCCGACGCGGGCAAGTGGTTCAGTGCGGCGGAGGCCTCGGGGAACTGCCGGTTGGTCACGACTGAGCATAGCTACGTGATGAAAATCACCCGCGCCGATATGAACGACATGCTGAGCCGTGGGTTCGCATTTGAATCGCACATGCGGGAAGGTCGTGCTTATTATCGGACGGTGTTCGCGGCGGTTCCGGCGCGAGATTAATGGAGAGCTTTGTTAGTTCGATACGCAACGTATCCTGGCAGCACGGGAAGCGGCAGCACGCAGCTTCTGTCAGATGGGAAGACGAAACGCCCGATCTTGCCGTCGGGCGTTCTGCCTTTCAACCTAGCCGATACAGAAGTATCTTTGACCGCCGAATGACCGAAAAGCGAGGTTATTACGCATGCGAAGCGCGCGCCAATACTTCGTCAGCCCACTGGCTGATGCTTTTCCCAGCAGCTGCGGCTGCTATGCCTACCGCAGCGTGAACTTCCGGTCTTATGCGCAACATGAGTTTGCCTGATGCTGGCTTTTGCGGATCGCGACCTGTCTTGGCGCAATCCTCAAGATAGTGATCGACTGCCTCATGAAACCCGGTGGTCAACTCATGCACGGTCTCACCGTGGAAGCTGATGTGCTCCGATACGCCGAGCACATGTCCGACGAAAATGTTGTCGCGCGGATCGAACTCGACTCGCGCAAGATACCCCTTATAGTTCATTGCGTTTATCACGGCTTCACCTCCAATTCGATAAACCACTCTCGCACTTCCTCCACCTGATACCTCTTCGCATCCTTGCCTGGATGCGGTCGATGCAGATATCGGCGGCGATCGTTCAACTCGAATGCGACTCGTGAGCCAGAGCCCTCCCGTACCTCACCGCCAAGCGCGATGACCAGTAATTCAATTTCCGCGAAAACAATACCGCCGTTCGTGGGCTTTCTGAATATTGCTTCGAGCGTCTTCCTATGCTTGGCTTTCATTGTCAAATGATATCATAAATTGATATCACCATGGCGGCGCAGTGTTCGATAGAAGTAGACATACGGGGTCGTACCCGTAAGCGATGACCGTGCAGTGCCAGGAACACCGGCTTGCCCCCTAAACCCGAAACACCGCCACCGCGACGTCCAACTTCTCAGCTTGCTGTTCAAGCGACGCCGCAGCCGCAGCGGCTTCCTCCACCAGCGCCGCATTCTGCTGCGTCACCTCGTCCATCTGCGCGACCGCGCGGTTGATCTGTTCAATACCGCCGGTCTGCTCATTCGATGCCGCGCTGATCTCGCTGATGATGTCCGACACTCGCTTCACCGCCGCGACCACTTCGCTCATGGTCTGGCCCGCTTGTCCCGCCAGCACGTTGCCAGCCTGCACCTTGCCCGCCGATGCATTGATCAATTCCTTGATCTCTTTCGCCGCCCCGGCGCTGCGTTGCGCGAGGTTGCGCACTTCGCCCGCGACCACCGCAAAACCACGGCCTTGTTCACCCGCACGCGCGGCTTCCACCGCCGCGTTCAGCGCGAGAATATTCGTCTGGAACGCAATCCCCTCAATCACGCCGATGATGTCCGCAATCCGCGTGGAACTCGTCGCGATATCGTCCATCGTATGCACGACCTTGCCAACCACCGTGCCGCCACGCACGGCAGTTGCCGATGCATCGACGGCCAGTTCGCTCGCTTGCCGCGCGTTGTCGGCGTTCTGGCGGACGGTGGCCGTCAACTGCTCCATGCTCGACGCGGTTTGCTGCAACGAAGCCGCCTGTTCTTCCGTGCGTTGCGACAAATCGATGTTGCCCGCCGCGATCTCACGCGCCCCGTGCGAGATCG
The DNA here is from genome assembly GCF_011493005.1 of Caballeronia sp. SBC1. Lineage (NCBI taxonomy): Bacteria > Pseudomonadati > Pseudomonadota > Betaproteobacteria > Burkholderiales > Burkholderiaceae > Caballeronia > Caballeronia sp. SBC1. The sequence goes on along the minus strand of NZ_CP049157.1, from coordinate 707,762 downwards.
CGCCCGTGCCGCCGCGCACCTGCTGCACCGTCCCCACCAGCCCCTGCTGCATCTTGCCGAGCGCGGCAAACAAGCGGCCCATTTCGTTGTCGCGCGAGGCGTCGATGCTCGCCGTCAGATCGCCCGCGGCAATCTGTTCGAAGTGGTGAATTGCAGACTCGATCGGCTTCATCACCGCGGCGCTCAACGCAGCCCGCGCGATGAACCCCAGCACCAGCGCCAACGCGGCGACGATCACGGCTGCCGTCGCCATCGTATGGAACTGAGCCTGGGCCTGCGCATAACGGTCCTGCTGATGCGCGATCTGGAACGCTTCCACCGCGGACATCGCGTGATCGTAGGTGGCGTATAACCCGTCCGCCGTTTGAACCTGGAGCGTGCGGAACGTGGTGAAGTCGTTCTGCGCGAGGGCATCGAATTCAAGGTTGAGCGCCTTGGCGATCAACGCGTCGCGGGCAGTCTTGGCGGCTTGCACAAGCGGCTCTTCCTGCGGGTCGCGCGGCTTGGCGAGGTACGCATCGAACTCGGTATCGCTCGCATTCAGCGTCTTGCGCGCGTTGGGCAGCAAGTCGTCACCAGCCTTGCCGAGCATGAACAGCGTCTCGAAGCTGCCGAGCGAAAGGCGCACTTGCAGCAGCCGTTGCGAACTCGTCTTGAGATGCGTGATGGCGACGGTATCGGTGGCGACCATCTGTTCAAGCGCCTGGTTGCTCTGGCGCAGGCACAAAGCGGCGGCAAGCAGCACCGCCACAAGCGCGATCGTATAACCGGCGATGGTAATCGTGAGTCCGCGGCGAATCGTAAAGTTCTTAAGCATGGTCTTGATCGCGGGCGAACACGGCACGCGTGGTTTTCCTCGGTTGGGTCTTTGGCCGGAATTGTTTAGTTTTCTTGAATAAACAGCAGGCGATGCCAGTCACGGCTGAGGCGAGCCAAGCTGATCGCCAGAACGGGCAGGCTAGTCGACACGGCTCGTTGCGCGATTCTCACGCAGGCCACGCGACAGCGACATCGGGAAATGTGCGCCTTCAGATTCTGTGTGTTCGTGCCGATAAGCGGGGATGCTGCGCACAAAGCGACGCGGTGGCACTTGCGCTTGAGCAATTTCTGGATGCCGGCGGCGGAATCGGCATCAACCGGCATCAACCGGCATCAACACGGTCCTGCTCAGTTCGCTTGTGTCGCGAACGCGTAGCCGTTCTTGCCGTTGCGTTTCACCTGGTACATGGTTTCGTCAGCGGCGGCGACGAGCTGATGGTAGTCCCTGACGGGATGTGGAAAGCTCGCAATGCCAATGCTGGCGCTGACAAATCCAATGCCCATTTGCTCGTCGGTCTGGAGCACGCAGTCGATCAGGCGCTGTGCAATTGCCTCTAATTCGGCGTTGGTCGAAAACTCGCGGACCAGTACAACGAACTCGTCGCCACCAAAGCGGGCGACTACATCAACCGGACGCACGGTCTTGCGAAAGCGCTTTGAAATGGAAATCAGGAATTCATCGCCAACGTGATGGCCGAGCGAGTCGTTGACCTGTTTGAACCCGTCCAGGTCGATGTAAAGCACCGCCATCTTATGGGGTGCCGCATTGCCCGCTGCTGCTGCTGTTTCCGCCAGCGCGGCGAACAATTTTCGTCGGTTGGGCAAGCCGGTCATGACATCGTGCAACGCTGCATGCTCGAACTTGTGCGACTCGCCCGCCAGTTGGCGCGTGCGTTTTGCATACATACCCAAAGCGGTGATCAGCGCGCCGAATACACATGCCGACAACACGATCAACGTGCTTGCCACGCGTGCTATGCGGGTCCGTGCGTCGGCGCTGTCATTGTCGCGCTGCGCTCGCCAGTACACGGATTCCACGGCGAGCAGTGCGTCGGTATCGTCGAGATTGGCGTCGGGCGACAGGGCGGATTGAGGGATGCGCGGTGCCGCCGACGGGCTCGCGTTCACGAGCGCCGCGAGCGACGCGAGGCGGGCGGCGAGATCAATTCGTGCCTGCCGATAGTCGTCCGATTGTTCTGATTGTTCCGATTTTTCTGGATGCCCTGATCGCGCGATGCTGTTGTCGACTTGGCGTTGCCAGACGCCAACCAGATTGCGGGCGCCTTCCGCTCGTTCGATCCCTTCCAGGACGAGCCCGCTGTATTCCTGCTTTAGTTGGTCCGAGAAGATTGTCCTGATTTGCAATGCAAGGAACAGCAGACCAATTAGCAGACAAAGGAAGGAAACGCACGCGATCGTCGCCGGACCTGGCCTGAAATGCATCGGAAGGACAGGTTTGTAGACGCGCTGCCGCTCACGGATGGGCGTAGATATCTCGCTGGCTTTCGGTGCCATGCTGCCGGTAGCTTACGCGATGAAAAAATGAACCTACGCGGGTGAACACATTGCGATTGGACTTGACGCGCGTCACCGGCCGGTGACGTTCGACGCTTGCAGAACAACTCGCTCGAAGAGGGCGGGTGACCGCGAGCTTGGGCGCGGCCGAATCAGAAGGCGCTGCGCGGTGATCGAACTGAGTGGAGGATGCGGGCGCGTTCAGATCGGCGCTGGCGACAGTGACTGGGCGAGAAGAGGCCAAGGGCGCCGCGACATAATCGGACGAAAGCGCGGCCGAAGGCGTGGAAGAAGCCGTCTGTAGCACTGCCGGAGTCGATTCTGGTGCCGGTGTTGGAGCGGCGAGCCAGAGCGTCTGCCGCGCGTGTTCCATGGCTTCGGCGTAGGCGTGCTGATCCTGGTTGAACCAGACACCATACGCGACCGTACCCATGATTCCAATTGCCAGTGCGCTTGCCGAGGCAATCCAGAGCGCAAGCCGTCCGAACCTCACGGGCGTTCGGGCAAGCGCCGGGTCGGCGTCAGGATTTAAGTCGGCATCGGTTCCGTCGGTCTCCGATGGCAACTCGGTATGCTTGGACATCACAACATTCTCCGATCATTTCGTCTGATATTTTGACGAAATTAACTCATACGATTACGAGAAATTTTGGGGTCTGAAATTGCTAAAAGAATGTATCCCCAACGGGTGGAGGTAACCTGACCACCGAGCAGTTAATGTGCCCGCGCGCCGTGCAAGCCGAAGCTAAGCATTCAACCTTCCGATTTTTGGATCGACGCGAGATTCCACCGATCAATGATCGGGCGGCGCGCGCCGATATCAGTCTGGAGAGTAATGCCGATTGACGCGTGGGTGCAGCCTTACAGTAGCGCCACCAGAAATTGCCGGGAAGTAGATTATCGCATCGGGCACTACGTCTCAGCTCGCTCGTCTTTCCTTCCAACCTTGCTGATGCACGCTTCCATGGAAGCACGAAGAGATTGAATGTGGCTGATCGACGACGGCCAGAATGTCTGGCGGAATTGGGGAAATCGCGCCCGGCGTGAAGCGGACTCTATGAGATGCTATTTGAATGGATGTCAGCCAGATTGATACTGAAATTTGTAGGAATCCTTTCTAATATTCTGTGCATCTTCAGGCGATATACATGGCATGCAGGGACGGCGAGATTAGTACGTGGTTAGAGCATGAGCTCGCCGCCGTCATGCGAAAGGGCTGACCGCTTTATCTAACTGGCAGGTTGCGCTTCCGGGAAGTGTCAGTTGCCGTTCAGCACCTCGGGCCCAGGACGATAGAGGCGAACCATGTAGTTCCATCCCGGCGTGATCGGCAAGCAGTTGGCCGTTTTCCCGTCGCAGCCGCCGAACTGGACCTGGATCGACCCGTCAGCGTCTTTCTTGGCGGTGCCGGCCCCGGAGCACGGAGTCAGCACACGGCCCCCTCTTCTATTGGCTAGAGGTTGCGCAATCGCGAAGTTCGGCAAATTGGCAATGCCTAGTCGTTACGCTTGAAACCCGGTGGTAAACACCGTGCGTGCCTGGTTTTCATTTGCCCAATGATCCTCGACCTGAGACAAGGCCACTGGGTTCGTCGCAATCTCGAAGCCGCCGGGGACTGTTGCGTTCAGCAATTGCTCGATCGAACCAAGGAGGCGCGCCATTGGAATGCTGCCAATACCGCTGCCCATGAGTTCAATGGCCGATGATCGAAGCGCTGCGCTTGGAAGCGTGATGGTTGCCGCGCTCATGGAGCCGATCTGAACAAAGCGGAGCGGCACCGCCTCGGGCGCCGCTTTGGCGCCTGCCGCCAGCAGCAGCTCAGCGCTTTGCCCCCAAAGATAGTCGAGCACGACGCCAATACCCTGCTGAAATTGCTGCTGGAACGCGTTTTCGAGTGCATCGTTGTCTTGCGCAAGACTGATCGTCTCGTCAGCGCCAAGCGCTTTCAGAGACTGCAGGGTTTCCGCGTTCCGCCCGGTCGCAATGATCTTGCCCGCGCCCAGATACTTGGCGACCTGCACGGCGAGACGGCCCGATACGCCTGTTGCACCATTGATCAGGACGGTCTCTCCCTTCACCAGCTTTGCACGTTCAGCCAAAGCCGCCCATGACGACATTCCCGGAATGGCGATTGCCGCCGCGGTCACCTCATCCAGCGCCGCCGGCAAAGGAATGCAATGCGTCTTCTTGACGATGCAGTACTCGGCCATGCCGCCGAAGGGCGCTTCGGGCAGCACGAAATAGACGCGCGTGCCGTCTTCAAGAACACCGGTGCCGTCGACCCCAGCCACGAAAGGGAACTTTGCAGAGGCGCTATAGTGCCTGCCCGATGCCCGGCCCTTCGTGACATGGCTCAGCGCGGATGCTACAACCGCGACACGGACCACGCCTTCGGTGACGGCCGGCTCGGTGAAGTCGGCATAAACCGGCGTCGCGCCGGATTCTTTAACGAGTGCTGCTTTCATATTTGCTCTCCTTTGCCAAGTATCCGAGCGTACGCTTCATCCGGGATTGGATCATCGAATATATGTGTACTATACACATATCACGGCATTGACAAGGAATTGAATTGCGATGGGGAAGGAAATACGTGAACTGCGCGAAGCGCTATTGGATTTGACAGGCGTGCTCAATCGGCCGCAACCCGATGTTGCCCTTATTGAAGCGGCAGGTGTCGATCTGGACCGTGCACTTTTTCCGCTGCTTGCGAGAGTCGAACGGTTGGGGCCGCTTGGTATTGTGGAGCTCGCGGAACTGGCTGGGCGCGACTACAGTACCGTTAGCCGGCAGATCGCGAAGCTGGAAAGCCTCGGGCTTGTCTCGCGGTGTCCAAGCCCGAACGACGGCCGGGTTCGCGCGGCCGTGATTACGGATCAGGGGCGGTTCATGACGGACGCGCTGGACGCGGCGCGTCAGAAAATCATCGAAGAGTTACTTGCCGGCTGGGAAGCAAAAGAGGTGGGCGAACTCGCCCGTCTGCTTCGAAAGTTCGCGGATGATGCGCTTGGCTGGGTCAAGACTCTGTAAGCGGCACTACGCTTGGCCGGGTGAAGACTGCTTCTGACTTCGCGACGTGCTCAGGTGGATATATCCTCCAGCGCAACGTTTCGAGTCTTCGGTCCGAGTATTGCGATCGCGCAAATCACAACGATCATTGCGCCGGAGATGAACACGAACACCCCGTTCACGCCAAACTCCTTCAGGCACCAGGCGATCACAAAAGCCGAGAACATCGCCGAGATCCGGCTCCATGAATAGACAAAGCCCACCGCCCGCGCCCGAATGCTGGTCGGGAACAACTCTGCCTGATATGCGTGGTAACTGAACGAGATGATGTTGCCGGCAAGGACCAGGCATACGCCCAGGCTGACGAGCAACATGGTTTCGCGTGCCTGGCTGAACATCAGGCCGCACACCACATTCACCGCGGCCATCACAATGATCACGGTCTTGCGCTCGAATCTGTCTGCGATCAGCATGCCGAGCAGTGGTCCCAAGGGCGCCGCAATCGCGATGATCGATGCATACATCAGGCTGCTGGTGACTGTAATGCCCTGCTTGATCAACAGGGTGGGGATCCAGTTGGCAAACCCATAGTAACCCATTGTCTGGAAGACGTGAAAAATGATAAGCATTGCTACGCGTTTTCGGTACGGCGCTACCAGTAAATCCCGAAACGACGCACGCGTTCTCACCGGTTCGGGCAGCGCGGGCGGGGGTAGCGGTTTTCCGTATTCTTGCTCGACGCGCGCTTCAATGCGTGCCATGACGGCATCGGCTTCATTCAGGCGCCCTTGTTGGGCTAGCCAGCGCGGACTCTCCGGAAGCCGTCGCCGTACCCACCATACGACCAGTGCTCCAACCACGCCCGTGAAGACCACACAACGCCAGCCGTCAATACCGAACACCTGGCGAGGAACGAGCAAGTAAGACAGGAACGCGACAACGGGAACCGCGCAGAAACCGATCGCCTGCGAGCATGCCGACGCGCGACCGCGAATATGCTTGGGAACGAGCTCCGAGATATACGTCCCAATGGTTACGATCTCCACCCCGATTCCAACGCCGGCTATAAAGCGCCACAGGTTCAATCCGAAGGCGGTGTCCTGAAACGCCATGATGATGTTCGCCACGGTGTACCAGAGCAGCGAGTAGGTGAAGATCGCGCGGCGGCCGAATTTATCGGCGAGAAAGCCACACGCTGCCGTGCCTATGAAAAGACCGGCGAACAGTGCCGCGATAAAACTCGCCACTCCGCTTGTCCCGAACAGTCCATGCGTGGTTGAAGTCAGAATGCCGCTCCTGACCAGGCCCGGGGCGATATAACCCGAAAACATCAGGTCGAAAAGCTCGAAGAAGAGGCCGAGACTTAACAACATCACGAGTTGCCAGATCGTTTTCGTTGCGGGCAACCGGTCCAGCCGCGCCGAGATCCGCGCCGCGCCCAGCGCAACATCGTTCGCAGCGGATTCGGCCTGGGTGGATGCATCCGGCATTGCGCCAGGATGTGCAATGGCTGCAGAAAAAACAGCATGCTTCGACGATTCCATCGCCTGTCTCCATGAGTTCCGGTCTTGCGCCGGCTCGAATAATGTTCGGGACTTTTATGCGGCCTCGGGCGGCTCTCAGGCCGCGTTCGGGCGCGCGGCGAACGTGAGTTCGTCGATCTGTGTTTCGCCGTAGCCAAGTTCACGCAACACCTCGGCCGTGTGCTCGCCAACCTTCGCAATCGGTTGACGTGGCTGCAGGCGCTCGCCATTCATGGAGATGGGGAGAAGCGGCATTGCTGTCTCGGTTCCGTCGTCGAGCGTCAACGTTGCAAGGCCGCCGCTTTCGATCAAATGCTTGTCTTCGAAAAGGTCTTCGGGCTTGGTGATCGACGCAAACGGAATATGACTGCGTTCGAACTGTGACGTGAGCGCTGAGCCTTCGAGTTGGCTCAACGTTTCGCCCAACGTTTGCAGAAGCCACGGGCGCACCACCACGCGATCATTGTTGGTCGCGAGCCGCGGGTCCGCGAGCAAGTCGGGTCGATCGAGGATGGCGCACAGCGCGCGCCACTGGGCGTCTCCCGTCGCCGCTATGAACATCTGCTCGCCTCCTGCAAGCGTGAAGACGTCGTACACCGCCCACGCGCTGATGCGTTCAGGCATGGGGGCGGCGGCGACACCGGTCGCGGCGAACTGTTGCATATGCTGAGCGGACAGCAGCACGCAATTCTCGAACAGCGCGCTTTGCACTTCCTTGCCAATGCCGCTGGACTTGCGCTCGAAGAGCGCTGCAAGCACGCCAATCGCGCCGAACATGCCGCCCATGATGTCGTTCACGGAGCTTCCTGCGCGTAGCGGCCGGCCGACCGGGCCCGTCATGTAAGCGAGGCCCGCCATCATCTGCACGACTTCATCAAGAGCTAGGCGATGCTCGTAAGGTCCGTTGAGAAAGCCCTTGTGCGACACATAAATCAAGGCGGGATCCCGCGCTTTCAAACTCTCGTAGTCCAGACCCAGCATTGCCATGCGGCCAGGCTTGAAGTTCTCGATAAAGACATCCGCAGTATCGACCAGCTTGTGAAGCGCGTCGAGACCCGCTTCGGTATCGAGGTCCAGGGCGATGCTCTTCTTGTTGCGATTAAAGGTGCGGAAGAAACCCGCGCCGGTGCCGAGCAGGCGCCGGGTGCCGTCGCCGCGTGGTGGCTCGACCTTGATGACTTCGGCGCCGAGGTCTCCGAGGATCATGCCGCACGTCGGTCCCATCACCATGTGCGACAGCTCGACCACGCGAATGCCTGCCAGTGGCAAAGCGCTGTTTTGTGCGGAAGACGTAGAGGGGTTCATCGGGCGGCCTTTGATTCGTGGAATTGCGAGGGAACGCCCGCGCGTGCGAGGTATCCATAAAGCGGTTCACCAGGCAGCGCTTGTTCGAGCACGCTGCGTGAGGCAATCAGTTTTTCTATATCGATGCCGGTCTCATAGCCCATGCTTTGCAGCATGTAGACAAGATCTTCGGAATTAACGTTACCGGTAGCGCCCGGCGCGTGCGGACATCCTCCGAGTCCGGCAAGCGACGAATCAAACTCGCGGATGCCGTGCTGAAGGGCAATGAGCGTGTTGGCAAGGCCCAAGCCGCGCGTGTCGTGGAAGTGCGCGGAGCGCAGTTTGTCTCCCGCAATGGCACGGACCAAATCGATAACTTCGCCCACTTGTCGAGGCGTGGCCTGACCCGTTGTGTCGCCGAGTGCGATGACGTCGGCGCCTGCTTCGAGCGCTTGCCGTGCGATGCTGCCGATGCCGTCATAAGGCACGTCGCCTTGCAACGTGCAGCCAAATACGGTGGATAGCCCCGCAATGGTCTCGGCATGGCCTTTGGCGAGCGAACACATTTCGGCAAACGCGCCAAGCATCTCTGCCGGGGTCTTTCGCACGTTGGCAAGGCTGTGAGCGGCGCTGACCGATATAGGTGCGAGGATCCTGTGGACGCCGGATTCGATCGCGCGCTGCGCGCCCTTCACGTTTGGAACCAGCGCGGTTACAACGAGGCCCTCAAGGGTCAGCGCGTGGGCAATGACCGCTTCGGCATCCGCCATTTGCGGCAGCAGTTTCGCCGGCACGAAGGACGCTACCTCCATGCTGCGAATGCCGGCTTCCCAGGCGGCGTCGATCCAACGCTTCTTGTCGTCGGTCGACATGATCCGCGAGATGCTTTGAAGGCCGTCGCGCATGCCGACCTCGGTGACGATCACGCGTTCGGTAGGGTGGTTCATCGCTTCTCGACTCATGATGACAAAGTTGAGTTGAAGCGTGACGGGCCGGGTCCCCGGTGAAAAGACTCATTTGGCGATGCAGTCCATCTTGCCCCGCGATGACCGTTGACGCTTACGTGGCGGGGCGAAATGTCTGAAAAGGGAAAACCCTTAAGGGCTTATGGGGAGCCGTGCAATGCGCCAACAATGCGCCGGCAATGCGCTGGTTATGTGTCAACGAGTCGCCATCAGATGCTCGATCAGTCGCGCTGCTGGCAGGGTCAGGGCCGCGCGATCACGTACGCAAATGACGAAGTGACGCTCGGCCCAGGCTTCGGCCAGCGGAATCACGGCGAGCCCGTACTGTTCCCGGACCTGAGGGTTAACCGCTTCGCGAGGCAGGATTGCAACAGCGAGTCCCGCCTGGATGAATCTATAGGCCGCATCGAAAGTAGAAACGTACGCCCGGTAGCTAAGCTCTCGACCCTTCTCCGCGGCAATGCGCTGCATCAGGGCGTTCACGGACGCATTCGACGATAGCCCAAGGTGGTTCAGATCAAGCGTCTGCACGAAGCCGATAGTCGGCGCTCCCGCCAGCGGATGGTCCTTCGGGACCACGAGCGCAAGATGGTCCGAGCGGTACGTTGTCACGTCGAGTTCACGGGTGGAGATGAAGTCGCGGCAGATACCGATATCGGCTGCGCCTTCTTCCAGCCCCCGGACGATGTCAACGCTCGAACGTTCTTCAACGTCAACACGCACACTCGGGTTCGCTTCCAGGAATCGGGAGAGCGCCTCAGGAAGAAACTCAACCATTGACGACACGTTCGCCAGCACGCGCACATGTCCGCGGCCGCCGGCGGCATATTCGCTCAGCTCGGCCTGCAGGCGCTCATGGTCAAGCATGATGAGACGCGCGTGTTTGAGCAGCGCCTCGCCCGCTGCGGTCGGCCTGACGCCGCGCTGGCTGCGCGACAGCAATGTTGTGCCGACCAATGTTTCCAGGTCCGCCAAACGCTTGCTGACCGCCGAAGGCGCGATGAACTCGCGCTCGGCTGCGCGCGCGATGGTCCCTTCTTCACATACCGCGATGAAAAGTCGAAGACTGATTTGGTCGATTTGCCACATGATCGAGCGCCGGGAGTGAAGGAGCCCAGTTTGCATCAGCTCGAGCGTATTGACCGCTGGGATGTACCCGATCTGTCAGGGCCGCGGGTCATGGCACATAGGCCACGTCAATAAGTCAAAAAGGCATCCTGGAATTTTCGTGTGCATTGCTCTTCGGATCGGCATGTGCACGGGCAGTTTCATATTGTCAAGAGCAGGCTTGATGCGGGACCGTGTTGCTTGCGTCCACGCGTTTCACCTGGAGGACTAGAAGGCGACGTTCCCGGGCTTGCGGGTCAGGCAACTCAAACTGAACTTCCTGGCTGAAATGGGCGTGTCCCCCAAGAAGTTTTACCGGACGATGCGGCTTCGATACGCACGCTGGTTGCTACTCAACACGGAAAAACGCATCACAGTAATCGCCTATGAATGCAGTTTTTTGCCGGCTCCGCGCTTTTCATCCGCGCTTGTCATCCGCGACTTCAGGGAAGTCTACGGCGTGACACCCGGAAGACTCAGGGTCTCCCTGGAAGAACGTCTGCCCTGCGCGCGGAGCAAGCATGCAACGGACCTGCGAGGAATGTGTCAGCGAGATGTTCTACGCAATGTCAGATACTTCATTGACCGGAAAGATCGAAATATTTTCTGAGAACCAGCAGTGAGATGAGTTTTTCCCGGCGGGTGTCAAGAAACTGCATGGCGTACTGATTGGCATTTTTTATTATCGCCAAGGCCTTGTCTGTATGCTTACTGTAATAATCTATTTTATCTTCCAGATCGGAAAATTCATCGTCCAGAAGGACATAGTGGTGGTTTGGGATTAAGGAGCCTTCCATAAACCAGCTTTCCACCCGCGGCTTGCGCATAAAGCATACGGAATTTGAAAGCATGATCCATTTCAAGTTGGTTGCAACATCATTACCTTCCAGACTGATCACGAACTTGTACTTCAACTGGTCAGTAATACTCATATAAGGTCGATGACCTTGTTGACCTTTTCTGGCGTCGTCAGTGTCGCCAATATCGGCCAATGGTGAACTGTGATACTTGGCGACGAATGCTTTTCTGTGCTCCTGGTAGCACGCACCTCGAAAAACGGCCATGTTTATTTTGCTTTCGAATGATCGCGTATCTTCAATAAAATTGAAGTGCCTCATTTTATCCAGTTTCAAGATAACTGAATTTTCATTCGCTTCAGTGAGTGGTCTTGTTTTGAGAAGCGTTGGCTCGGCTACTGCTTCCTTGATGTCCTTGAAAACGTAATTGAATTTTGCGGAGCTCGCGAAGTACCGGGATATCTCTTTGAAATCATAGTAGTAGGCGCTAGGATTGCCGCGCAACGGCAACGTACTGCTGCGACTTGCCGTTTCATTCAGGACAAACTGCCGCTCAAGCTTATTGTAGTAATTGGCACGTGAGCGAATATAAGTCCACTGCTGTTCGTCCAGATTTCTGAACATGCTGTCGTATCTTTTTTCGAAAATCAATGATGGAAAAAGATCAAAAATAACATTTTTTGCGTAAAATCTAAATTTTCTGGCATGCATAAATCTGACTCAATCTTTTAATGGGGTGCTAAAAATTTCATGAAAAATGATTTGAAGCATTTGCGGGTAGGGCAACCGTCATTCTTCACAAAACTCATCACCTTTGGGTCACACCGAAATGCTCTGCAGCAGTTGCTTTGCATGGGTTGCATTGCTCGCGTTGCTTGCGTAGCAATAGTCACGTGCGCAAGCGGGATGCCAGACAGTACTAAAATTGAACAAGCAGAACAGTCGTTGCATTGTGCGGGTACCGACAGTGTACCTGCTACCATTTTTCCGACAATATAGTCAACCATTTTTTAGAACATTGAAGGTCGAGTTCGAACCGCTGCGACTACTAATGTGCCGATCCACTGAGTACTTTGCTCCGCGATCAGTGATAAGCTATGCTAATTATTTGTCTCAATCGAAGAGAATAATCAGCGACGCGGAGACGTGCCGTCCAAGTCATCCATCGCTTTTTTGCAAATGGGAAAGAGCCGCCGAGGAGAAGTCCCGCCTGAGTTACATTCCACCAGTCACATCCCACTCAATTTCGACGTCAGGTTGGCCGCAGTAAATGCAGCGCGCAACCACGGCTCAAACGTCGCCGCTGCTTGTGAGCGGGTTTTATAACCTCTCGATCCGCCATCAAGTAAGCGGCCCATAACTTCTACGCTACCCAAGCCGCGGAAGAAGGCTCGATCAATTCGGCGAAGCGATCGGCGAGTGTCTGCCTTGCACGTGCTGGCCAGATTGCGCTGAGTTCAAAACGCGGCAGCGCGGCGCCATCGACTATCTCGCACAGCCTCACTCCGCTAAATTGCAACGCCCGAACCGAATGCGGCAGCAGCGACACGCCGCACCCGGCGGCCACGCAAGCGAGCACAGTCAGCGACCGGTTCGCCTCCTGCGCTATCTCCACCTCGCAACCCGCTTGCCGGAACGCACTCAGAATGCCCGCGCGGACGCCGGGCAGCTGGCCTTGTGGAAACCAGACCAGCCCGTGCGGCGCGAGTTCGCGTAACGACACCTTCGACCCCGCCGCCAGCGGAAACGTCTCGGGCAACACGGCGATCAACGGCTCGCGCGCGATCAGCTTCTCGCGCATCTTGCCCGCGACCGCCACCGGCGTATGCAGCAAGCCAATATCGATTTCACCTTTCTCCAGCGCACTTGCCTGCTCGGCATTGCTCATCTCGCGCAGAACCAACTCGACATCAGGCACCGACGCGCGCAGCGCCGCGATCGCACGCGGCAGCACTTCGAACAGCGCCGCCGACGCGAACCCCACCGTCAGCCGCCCTGCGCGCTGCGCACCGATTTCGCGAGCGCGGTGCGAGGCGGCGTCGATTCTCGCGACGCTCATCCGCACGTCCTCCACAATCGCCAGCCCGGCCGCAGTGAGGTCCGCACCGCGCCGCGTGCGGCTGAAAAGCTTGACGCCGAGTTCCTTCTCCATACGCGTGAGCGCCTGGCTCAGCGCGGGTTGCGCGATGTTCAGACGGTCGGCGGCGCGGGTGACGCTGCCGGCATCGGCGACGGCGAGAAAGTATTTCAGGTTCCGTGTGTCCATATTAAAACGATATGAAAGATGATCATTTGCATCATATATGTTTATCCAAACGATCCTTAAAATGCCTCCATGCATGAGACGCACGAGTGACCCTCGTCGCGAAAAATACAACCTGGAGACAACAGTGAACTGGTATCGCGACATATCGGCGACGGAAAAGCGCACCCTGTGGAGTTGCTTTGCCGGCTGGGCGCTCGACGGCGTGGACACGCAGTTGTTCAGCCTCGTGATCCCGACCTTGCTTGTGACCTGGGGTATCGGCAAGGGCCAAGCGGGATTGATCGGCGGCGCAACGCTGGTCGCCGGCGCGTTGGGTGGGTTGCTCGCGGGCATGTTGTCGGACCGCTATGGCCGCGTGCGCGCGCTGCAGATCACTGTGATCTGGTTCTCGCTCTTCACTTTCCTCAGCGCCTTTGCGCAGAACTTCGAACAGTTGCTGGCGCTCAAGGCTTTGCAGGGTGTGGGTTTCGGCGGCGAATGGACTGCGGGCGCGGTGCTCTTGAGCGAGACCATCCGCGCGGAACACCGTGGCAAGGCAATGGGCATTGTGCAAAGCGCCTGGGGTTTCGGCTGGGCCGGCGCAGTGCTCCTTTATATGCTGGTGTTCTCGTTCGTGTCGCCGGAGTGGGCGTGGCGGCTGCTGTTTGGTATTGGTGTGATTCCTGCCGGGCTCGTGCTTTATCTGCGACGTGGCGTGGTCGAACCGCCGCGCGCTGTCGTAAGCGCAGGGTCATCCAGGCAGGCGCTGCCCGCAGCGAGCAGCATCTTCGACCGGTCGGTGATCCGCACAACGATCGTGGGCGCATTGATCGGCGTGGGTGCGCATGGCGGCTATCACGCGATCACCACATGGCTGCCCACGTACCTCAAGACCGAACGGCACCTGTCCGTGCTCGGCACGGGCGGTTATCTTGCCGTCGTTATAACGGCATTCATCTGCGGCTGTTTCGTGAGCGCCTGGCTTCAGGACCGGATTGGCCGCAGGCTCAACGTGATCCTCTTCGCCGTGTGCTGTGTCGCGACGGTCAACCTCTACGTCTTCCTGCCAATGGGCGACACCGCCATGCTGTTCCTCAGCTTCCCGCTGGGTCTCTTCGCGGCCGGCATCCCGGCCACGCTCGGCGCACTTTTCAACGAGCTTTATCCGCAAGGCATCCGGGGCACCGGCGTGGGATTTTGCTATAACTTCGGGCGGATCGTCTCGGCAGGTTTTCCGGTGCTGGTGGGACACATGGGCAACTCAATGCCGCTCGGCTCGGCGCTTGGCATCGACGCCGGCATCGCGTATGGACTCGTGGTCGTGGCCGCTCTCATGCTGCCGGAAACAAAGAACCGGCGGATCGCGACGGCAGCAGCCAATGCCGCGACCCGAGCCTGAAACAGGAAATCCATGATCGACGAACGGATTGAAACAATGCACGCACAAGACACGACGATGGCGGATCAGTGGTCTGACGCCAACGACATCAACGGCGCTGACAATGCGCGGATCACTGCTATTGACGCCCATGCCCACGTCTTCGTGCGCGGCTTGCCGCTTGCGAAGCAGCGTCGCCACGCGCCGGATTACGACGCTACGCTCGATGACTACGCGGGCCACTTGCTGGCGAACGGCGTCTCTCACGCCGTGCTGGTCCAGCCCAGTTTTCTCGGCACCGACAACCGCTTTTTCCTCGATGTGGCGAAGCGTTATCCACGACGCTTTCGCGGAGTGGCGGTTGTGGATTGCGCAGTCATGGATGCCGAGCTTGCGTTGCTCGATCGAACCGGCGTGGTCGGTATCCGCTTGAACCTGATCGGCTTGCCGGTTCCGCCGTTGAAGGCGCCTGACTGGCAACGATTGTTCGCGCGTGTCAATGCGCTCGGCTGGCATGTCGAGGTCCATCGTGAAGCAGTGGACTTGCACGCGATAATAGGTCCGCTGCTGGAACAGGGTTGCACCGTGGTCGTCGACCACTTCGGCCGTCTGGATCCGCGTACTGGCGCCGACGATCCGGGCTTCAGATACCTGCAGTCGGCGGCTGCAACAGGACGCGTGTGGGTGAAGCTGTCGGCGGCTTACCGGAGTGCGTCCGGCGACGACGGAACAGCGTTGGGGACCGCACTCACTCGCCAGCTTCTCGACGCCTATACGCCCGAGCGCCTGGTCTGGGGCAGCGATTGGCCACACACACAGCACCAGCAACTGGTCGATTACGACGCCACGCGGCGTGCGCTCGACCAATGGGTTCCCGACGCGGCGCAGCGCGAGTGGATCCTCACCCGCTCGGCGCGCGCGCTGTATCGATTCGAATAAGCCGCGCCGTACGTCACTAATATTACTAGCGTCACTAACACGTCACTAACGTCAACACGGAGAGTTCAACCATGTCGCTTCCATCTGCTGAACGTCGCAGCGCCTTCCGCTTGCTGGTCGAGAGCCGGCGTGCGTTACTCGTGCCCGGTGCGTTCAACGCGCTGAGTGCGCGCGTTGTTGCCGATACCGGTTTCGGTGCGTTGTATATCACCGGCGCTGGCGTGACCAACATGTTTTTCGGGCTTCCGGACCTGGGGTTTATCGGTCTGCACGAAATGGCTGACCATACCGCGCGTATCCGCGATGCGGTGGACCTGCCGCTTATTGTCGATGCCGATACGGGCTACGGCAACGCGCTCAACGTGCGTCATGCGGTTCGTACCCTTGAACGCGCGGGCGCCGACGCCATCCAGCTCGAAGATCAGGTAAGCCCCAAGAAGTGCGGACATTTCGCCGGCAAGGCGGTTATATCGACAAGCGAGATGGTCGGCAAGCTGCACGCTGCGGTTGATGCTCGCGAGGACCCCAATCTGCTGATTGTTGCCCGTACCGATGCCTGCGCGACCCATGGATTCGATGCCGCCATTGAACGCGGGCATCGTTTCGCTGAAGCGGGCGCTGATGTTCTTTTCATTGAGGCAGTTGAAACGATCGAGGAGATTCAACGCTTGCCCGCGATGTTCAACGCGCCTCAGCTCATCAACATTGTGATTGGCGGCAAGACGCCGACGCTCCCGCAATCCAGGCTGGCGGAACTCGGCTTCGGGATCGCGCTCTACGCCAACGCACCGCTGCAGAGCGCAGTACGGGGCATGCAGCGGGCTTTGAACGTGCTCAAGGCGCAAGGCAAACTCGACGAAGATCCGGACCTCGTGGTGCCGTTCAGCGAGCGTCAGCGTCTGGTCGATAAACCCTTCTATGACCAGCTCGACGAAAAATACGCCGCGCGCGATGAGTAAGCAGTTGACCAAGCAGCCGACTAAGCCGGCTGCGCCGTAAAGCAAGCGGACACGTGAGCTTCACCGCATAACAAATAAAAGGAGACTGACTATGAACGCCCCTCGAATGGGCGGACCTTCGGGTCGGCCAGCGCTATTGAGATCCATTGCGGGCGGTCTCGCCGGTAACCTGATCGAGTGGTACGACTTTCTCGCGTACAGTATTTTTTCCATTTACTTCGCCAAAGCGTTTTTCCCCAGCGACAACGCCACGGTGCAGTTGATGAATGCAGCGGCAATCGCTGCAGTCGGGTATGTGGCCCGTCCGCTAGGCAGTTGGTTGATCGGCTTGTATGCGGATCGTCGTGGCCGCAAGTCTGCTCTGACCTGGTCGGTATCGGTGATGTGCATTGGTTCGCTGATCATTGCTGTCACGCCGGGCTACGCGACTATCGGGGCCTTCGCTCCCGCCATCCTGATCTTTGCGCGGCTGTTGCAAGGCTTGAGCATGGGCGGCGAATACGGCACGAGCGCGACTTATCTCAGCGAGATCGCGCCGGCGAATCGGCGGGGCTTCTACCTTGGGTTCCTGCAGGTCAGCGTGGTGGCGGGTCAGTTGCTGGCGCTGGGTCTGCTGCTCGTCATGCAGCACCTGCTGTTCACCTCCGGACAGATCGACCGGTGGGCATGGAGAATTCCGTTTGTGATTGGCGGCGTGCTTGCATTGTTTGCGCTCTACATGCGGCGCAATGTGGTGGAAAGCGATGCATTCAAACACAGCGGGACACGGCACGGCCCGCCCATCAGCCGCGAAATGCTGCTTCACTGGCGACAACTTTTGTTGGCTGTCGGGATCACCGTGGGCGGGACGGTGGGCTTCTACACCTACACCGTGTATATGCAGAAGTTCCTGGTGAATACCGTCGGGCTCGGCAAGGAAACGGCCACGCTTGTTTCGGCTTTAGCGCTGTTGCTGTACATGCCATTGCAGCCGCTCTTTGGCCTCGCTTCCGACGTCCTGGGGCGCCGGCCCGTCCTGATCTTCTTCGGGCTGAGCTGTACGTTGTTTTCCGTGCCCATTTTCAGCGCGCTTGCAAGCACGCACGATCCGCTGGTTGCGTTTGTTTTGTCGTTTTGCGGGCTCTTCATGCTGAGCGGTTTTACGTCGGTCCACATGCTGGCGAAAACCGAACTGTTCCCCGTACGCATTCGAGCGCTGGCTGTGGGCCTGCCCTATGCCCTGACCACGGCTATCCTCGGCGGCACCACGGAATTCGTCGCGCTGAAGTTCAAATCGATCGGGCATGAGCCCTATTTTTACTGGTACGTCACGGCATGGTCCGCTATTTCGCTGCTCGTTTATCTGAAGATGCCGGAGACACACGCGCGCAGCGCCAGGCTTAAGCTTCAAGAGCCGATCGAGCCATGAGGGCGACCGGGAAATCGGGGTGGCCGGGAAATAAGCGATAACCCGGTGCGGGATGAAATTCGGCTTTTCACTTCGCATAGACCCTGTCACGCGCGATGCTCGCAGGGAGGCAGTTCAACCGGGAAAGCGCTCGCCGAACATGGGCAGGCCGCTGGCCGAACTTTCGGCGGTCGCTTCATCCTGCAGTACGTCCCAGTGCTCAACGAGTATTCCGTTCTCAAGCCGGACGATGTCTACCGCAATGAAAGGCGCAGCCCGGCCGTTGCCCGAGAAACGTCCGTGAACCATGACGAAGTCACCTTCGGCCATGATGATCCCGTGTTCATAGACCAGCGTGTCAGGCAGATTCCGGGTGAGTTCGAAAAGACCCTCGCGGCCTGGAGCGATATGGGCGCTGTGTTGAATATATTTCGGAGACCAGAAGGTTTCGGCGGTGGAATAATCGCGCCGATTGAAGAGCGTGTCGAATGCTTTTAGCACGATGCTCTTGTTCTTCTCTTGAGTGTTCATGGCGTTTCCTTTGATATGCGTTGGTTAGTTACGCGCCGTTCATCGAGCCTTAGTGGCGAGCCCAAAGACGCGCGGTAGGCAACCACAGCTCACTTGACGCTGAGTTGTCGCTTAGCTACAGGTTAGCTAAAAGTCAACTGACCGAAGTCGAGAGAAACGAGAAGCGGCTCGGGCACCTTCTGCATGTTTTCGTCGTAGGCATAGATGCGCCGCTTGGTCGGCATCTTGATGCCCTGGAATTCGACGTAATCGCTGACATAGTTCGCGCCGCTCGCGCCGCCCAGGATATCGACGGTGTAGTCGTGGCGTCGCATCAGCCCGTCCGGGCCGAAATGGGTGATCTGCGTCCGGGTGTGGCTATGGATATCAACCGGGAACGTCACCTTGAGCCGGCGCCACTCCTCGCCGTTCTCGTGCCACGGTTCGATCTCTTCGCTCTTGAACCCGGGATAGGTGTACAGGAAGGGCGACGTGAGATAGGTCCACAACGCCTCGCTCGCGAAGTAGACAACGTGGAACTTGTCCCACGGCGTTTCCTGGACGTGACCGGCGTAGGCGGCCTCGGGGTCGTCGCGGCTCTCGAGCACCGTGCCGTCCAGCTTTTCAACTGACACACGACCCGGAACAAACACGCTGCGCTGACCGGCTGCGAGGAAAGGCGTGATTGTCAGCAGCTGCTTATGTGTATCGATCTCGAAGATTTTGTCGTTGAGCAGACCGGGCTGCTGCTTGAGGTGCCAGATCGCACCGTCGACCGAGAGTTCGGCCTTGAGTCGGCTAAACGCGTTCCAACGGTCCAGACCACCGTGGGCATCAATTGCAAAGGCTAGCAGGTCGTTCATGATCAATCTTCGGTGTAGAGAAAAATGAGGTGTGAGGGGAGTGACTCGCTTTGTCGATGAACACAGATTAAAGCGAGCGCCCTCTAGCCGGTAGCCGGTCTTTTTCGCTATGACTTATGTAATGAACACATGGGTTCGTGGTCATATCGTCTGATGATTAATAGCGAAACGTCGTGACTAGCTCGTGACTAGCGCCGCGCCCGAGGAAGCTCGAGCTTTAACTGTTTTCAGCTCGACGGACTCAAGTGCCTGGGAGAGAGAAGAGCAGACGCCCGATGAATTCGGTTATCTTTTATGTCCCGGGCACATGAATTACTTTGCCTCCGAACGCTGCCACCGGCGCTGCTGTTACGTTCCGCGAGAACCTTGATGAAAGACATATTCGCGCTCAAGCTTTATACCCGCGTCGCCCGGCTAGGCAGCTTCTCAGCCGCGGCTCGCGAATGCGGACTCTCGCAGTCGCAGGCTTCACGCATCATTGCCGAGCTGGAAGCAGGGCTCGGCGCCCGGTTGCTCTCGCGCACCACGCGCGCGGTCGTGCCAACGGAAGCGGGTTCCGAATTCCTCGCCCGAATGGAACCGATTCTTATCGCTCTGGACGACGCCGAGCACAGTGTTCGTGAAGGGGGCGAGTTGCGCGGATCGCTGCGAATGAGCATGCCGACCAGCGTGGCGATCCGCGAAGTCATCCCGCGCCTCGCGACGTTTACCGCCAGGCATCCCGATCTGCAGATCCAGCTGCTGCTTGAGGATCGACGGCAGGATCTGGTTCGCGACGCCGTGGATGTCGCGATCCGCGTTGGCACGCTGGCGGATTCGAGCGCAACGGCGAAACTTATCGCCACGATTCCCCGCGTGATCCTTGCGGCACCGAGCTATCTTGAGCGAGCAGGGATACCGGCCAGGCCCGATGATCTCGTTGCGCACAGGATAGTGGGCGGCCCTGCGGCATCGGTTCCGTCGGCGTGGCAGTTCGAGCGCAATGGCGAGACCGTGGTGGCGGATGTCTCGCCGCATTTCACGACGAACGAGAACGAAGGCGCTGTTGCTGCTGCGGTGGCGGGCTTTGGCATTACGTCGACCACGGGATGGGCGTGTCGCCGTGAGCTGGAAGAGGGGTCTCTCGTCGCCCTGCTGACGGACTGGAAAACCGTTGATGTTCCCGTGCATGCCTATTTTCCGCTGGGCCGCGCTACGCGCGCTGCCGGTCGCGCAGTGATCGAGCACCTGATAGCAGACCTTCGGGTGACAGAGGAAACGTTTGGCTCCATCTCATGATGTGCAGAATGCGCAGAACCTGGACAAGATCCCGGGCGCGCTGGAGGCTCTCGGCGCTCCCTTGTACATTCGCTAGAACCGTGTCAATCTATTTCCCATTCGCCGCACAGTATCTGCACTGAAAGAATCGACTGCTAGCGATTCCTTCCGAAGCCTGAAAATCGGCGAGCCGTGTCATGCGAACCGTTCGCCCTAGCGTCAACAAAGAATAAAAAGCGCTGGCGGACGTGGTTGCCGTTTCATTAAGGTGCTTCATTAATAGACGGAGTCAGCTATGTCTATTGTTGCCATTGATGGTGTTCGTTGGACCAATGATCGCGTTACCCATGTACGTTGGGGCAACATCGACGAATTGACGGCCAACTGGACGTCGGTACCCAAAGTCGTCGATGTGGACCGGGTAGTGAAAGTCCTGGAGAAAGGAGAGTTGGTGCGCACGGTGTTCAAGCTTGGGGGGCGAAGCTATCTGGGCCCCCAGGTCAGCGCCATCCCTTACGCTAACGGGCACATTGGCATTGAAGCCTCTTTTGAAGAGGGTCGGATTGAAAAAACACTTGAAGACCTGCCAGTCGTTTAGCCGATTTAATCGATTCAACTGCTTCATTTCATTCTTTCGCAGCGTCGGGGGCACGCTTGGCATAGGGCAGCTTTGGCGTTCTGGCTGCGCCATAGACGCACGGATGGCCGTGCGCTCAGGTCTTTGGGGAGCACGGAGGCGCGTGGTCGTCGTTCAGGCCCGGTGCCGCCAGTGTCTCTACAGGGCAAGCTTGTAACCCTCGTGGCTTGCCTTGAAGCCGAGCTTTTCATAGAAGCGGTGTGCGTCGGTACGGCTCCTGTCGGTCGTGAGCTGCACCAGGCTGCACCCTCGCGACCTGCATTCGGAGATCGCCCATTCGAACATCTTGTGGCCCAGTCCGGAATCACGGCGATGCGCGGCGATTCGAACCGCTTCAATTTGTCCCCTCCACGAACCCATGCGTGCAATGCCGGGGATAAATGAAATTTGCAGCGTACCGATTATCTCGTCACCGTCGGCAACCACGACCAGTCGCTGGTTCACATCGGCTTCTATGGCCTGGAACGCGTCGACATATCTTTGGTTGAGCGGTGTGCCGATGATTTCTCTCTGGCTGCCCAGTTCGTCGTCGGCTAACAAAGCTACGATTGCAGGGACATCGGCTAACAGAGCGGTACGGAAAACGATGTGTTCCACGTTAGAACCTCATAAGATGATGAGTTGAAGTATACAAACCCCGTGGCGCCGCCATCGATGAAATTGACCGAGCTCAACGTTCGACGGGTCTCGTCATTCCTCGTCACGCAGAAGCGCGCGCAGCATGCGTTCGGGGTTGGCCAAAAACGACCGCATGACCTGGAAGTGTTCCGTCTCTTCGTAGCTGACGCGCGTTACACCTTCCGTAGTGAACTCATATATCCACGCGTCCGGATACGCCATCAGAATAGGCGAGTGAGTTGCAATGATGAACTGCGACTCGTCGCGGGCCAGGTCGTGAAGCCTGGCAAGTGCAGTGAGTTGCCGTTGTGGAGACAATGCGGCTTCAGGCTCGTCGAGGAGGTAGAGACCCTTGCCGCCGAAGCGGTTCATCAGCAGCGCCAAAAAAGATTCGCCGTGCGAGCGCTCGTGCAGGGAATTGCCGCCGTAGGAGTTGATTACGGGAGGACCCAACCCCGGTTCAGCATCAAGGTTCTCAATCTCGGTCGCCACATTGAAGAAGCTTTCCGCGCGCAGAAAGAAGCCGTCCTTCGGACGCCTTACTCCTTTGGCAACACGCAGATATTCGTCAAGTACCGAGTGTGATGCCCGGGTGCCAAAGTTAAAGTTCTTCGTGCCGCCTTCCGGGTTGAATCCCATCGATACAGCGATGGCCTCGAGAAGCGTCGATTTCCCGGAGCCGTTTTCGCCGACGAAGAAAGTCATCTTTGGATGCAGCTCAAGCGTTTCCAGCGACCGGACTGCCGGCAGCGAGAATGGATAGCGATCGAACGACTCGACCTTGTCGCGCTGCAAGCTGATCCGGCTGATGTACTGGGTAGAGATCATGATATGAGCGTCATGCTTTTACGAAGCTCGCAAGTGACGCGAGGTGTTGGAATGCATCGAGTTGATACTGTGGAAAGCCGCGCCCGCCGCCGCTTTGACGAAGCGTAATCTTAACTCGCTGAGATACCGCGCAATGAAGCGAGCATGCGCCGACATGACGCGCCTCAATTACAATGCTCGAAATTTTTAGTGCCGCCCTGCTGCAATCCCGGCATCCTCACAAGCGAGGCCTTCATGATCGTCAAACCACGCGTGCGCGGTTTCATCTGCGTGACCACTCATCCCGTCGGCTGCGAAGCCAACGTCGAGAAACAAATCGACTATGTGGCGGCACAGGGCTCCATTGCGGGTGGACCCCGGAAAGTTCTGGTGATCGGTGCGTCGACCGGGTACGGCCTTGCCGCCCGGATCACGGCGGCATTTGGTTGCGGCGCCGAGACCCTCGGTGTTTTCTTCGAACGTCCAGGTGAAGAAAACAAGCCCGGCACGCCCGGTTGGTACAACACCGCAGCATTCACGAGGTTCGCGGCTGCGAAGGGCCTGTATGCCAAGAGCATCAACGGCGACGCTTTTTCCGACGAGATCAAGCAGAAGACAATCGATGTCATCAAGCGAGACCTTGGGCAGGTCGATCTGGTCGTCTATAGCCTCGCGGCACCGCGGCGGACGCACCCGAAGACCGGAGAGGTCTTCAGCTCGACACTGAAACCTGTCGGTAAGGCCATTACGCTGCGCGGCCTCGATACCGACAAGGAAGTTGTCAAGGAAAGCCACCTGGAGCCGGCGACGCAAAGCGAGATCGACAACACCGTGGCCGTGATGGGCGGTGAAGACTGGCAGATGTGGATTGATGCACTGCGTGCAGCCGGCGTTCTGGCGGAGGGCGCGAAGACCACCGCGTTCACATACCTCGGCGAGAAGATAACTCACGACATCTATTGGAACGGCTCCATAGGCGCCGCCAAGAAAGACCTGGATCAAAAGGTACTTTCGATTCGCGGCAGCCTGTCCAGTCATGGTGGCGATGCACGCGTCTCGGTATTGAAAGCGGTTGTCACGCAGGCAAGCTCAGCCATTCCCATGATGCCGTTGTACTTGTCCTTGCTGTTCAAGGTCATGAAAGAAGAGGGGACGCACGAGGGTTGCATAGAACAGGTCTATGGCCTCTATAAAGACAGTTTGTATGGCGATTCGCCGTGCATGGATCAGGAAGGCCGGTTGCGCGCGGACTACAAGGAACTCAGTCCGGCGGTGCAGGCTCGCGTGCAGCAACTGTGGGACCAGGTGACGAGCGACAACCTTTACGAACTCACTGATTTCGCCGGCTATAAGCACGAATTTCTACGGCTGTTCGGGTTCGAGATCGATGGGGTTGACTATGAAGCTGATGTCAATCTCAAGGTGGACATTCCTGGCATTGTCCAGGATTAGGTCCAGGCTGCGCCGGCCTGTTTGTATAGAGGCCGGCACGCCAAAGCTGCTTGCGGGCGAGCCGCAGCCCCAAGCGGCGACGATGTCCTCAACGCGCCCGCGTCACCCCTGCACGCGCCAGCCAAGTCCCAGGCTCTTCTGCAAGGAGACAAAGTCCTTCAGCAACTCAGCTTGTCCAGAGACTACATTTTGCTGCGCGCTAAACTGCGTGCGTTGGGTGTCGAGCAGGTCGATCAGGCTTGACGCACCCGCTGTATAACGTTGGCGCATCAAGGTAGCCGAGCGGTCCGCCGACGCTTGCACTTGCTGCAGCGTCGCCAGATGTTCGCGCTGATGCCCATATCGCGACAATGAAGTATTCGCGTCCTGCAACGCGGCGAGTACCGCATGCGCGTATTTCGCATCGGCTTCGTCGCGAGACGCTTCGGCGCTGTGAACACTCGAGAGCGTGCGGCCGAAGTCCAGAATGTTCCACTGCAAATAGGGCGCGCCAATCCAGCTGAAGTTGTTTTTGCGGACAAGGTGGCCGGGATTGGCGGCGGTATAGCCTAGGTCACCGAACAACGTCACCTTAGGGAAGAAGTCAGCCTTGTGCTCGCCGATCTGGGCGTTGCTGGAAGCGAGGCGCCGTTCCGCCGCGCGAATATCCGGCCGTTGCTGCAACATTGAAGCCGGGTCACCAATAGCCACGGACGCCGGCAAAGTCGGCAACGGACGTGGTGCAGATAACGCCTGATCGAGCGCGCCCGGCGCCTGGCCCGTCAACACGGCGAGCTGATCGAGCGACTCGGCAACTTGCTGGTCCAGCGGCGTCAACGTCGCGCGGGTGTTCTCGACCTGCGTGGTCAGGCGCTCCACATCGATGTCGGCAGCCGTGCCGTGCGCGCGGCGCTGCTGGGTCAACGTGAGCATCTGCTGTTCCAGTTCCGCGGAGCGTTGTGCAAGCGTCAGGCGCTGTTGCTCATCACGCAGGTCGACATAGGCTTGCGCGACTTCCGCGGCGAGCGACACTTGCGTGTCGGCGAGGTCGGCATCGACCGCATCCGCTTCCGCCGTAGCGGCTTCAACCGCGCGTCGCGTGCCGCCGAACAGATCGATCTCCCACGATGCATCGAAGCCTGCGGTATAGAGCTGCAGCGGTCCTCCTCCGGACGAGGATGAGCTGCCCGAACTTCCCTGGGACGATGACAGCGAACTCAGGTTGGGCTCACGCATGCGCAACGCGGCGGCGTCGAAAGACGAGGTCGGCATGCCGTTCGCTTTTTGATGCTGCAACTGCGCGCGTGCTTCGCGCAGACGCGCTTGCGCCGCATGAACGTCCGGGTTATGCGCAAGCGCGGCGTCGATCAGCGCGTTCAGTTGCGGCTCGTTGAGCGACAACCACCATTGACTCGGTGCGCGTGTGGAAACCATGCCGACCGCGGGCGTACGCACGAAGTTGGGGGCATGCGCCGCGTCGGGCGCCACCTGCGGCGCACCGGCGTAGTCGGGGCCGACGGTGCAGGCCGAAAGCGCGCAGACGGACGCCAGCAGCGTTAGTAAAAAAGGAGTAGTAGGGCGAGGGAACATCGTGGATAGTGTCTTTGCCGTCAATGGCCGGCGGACGTCGAAACGGGACCGCGCGGAGTCTTCAGGAGGAGCGCGAGCGGCACGCAGGCAAGCAGCGCGAGACCGAGCAAATAGAACGTTTCGGAGTACGTGATGACAGTAGCCTGCATATGGATCTGCGCGGCTATCTGGCCGAGCGCACGCATTTTGGAGTAAGCCATGTCGCCGGTTTGCGCGAACCAGCTCGCGGTGCTCGACGCCACGCGCTCCTGACCGACCAGCGAGTTCGCCGTCAGGGATTCGCGGATCATCGCGGTATGAAAGGTGGTGCGCCGGTCGATCACGGTCCCGATGATGGCGAGGCCAACCGAGCCGCCAAGATTGCGGGCCATGTTGTAGAGGCCGGCTGCATCGCCTGAATCCTCGCGCGAGACCGCCGCCATGGACGCCTGGTTCAACGGCATCAACGCGAGGATTTGCGCAAAGCCGCGTATTAGCTGGGACCAGAAGAAATCGTGGCCAACGCTCTGGGCAGTCAGGTCTATATCGAGCATGCAGCTCAACGCAAACAACAACAGTCCACCGATCACAAGCATGCGAAAGTCGAGCTTGCCGAGAATGCGCGGCAGGATGGGCATGATCAGGAACGCCGGCACGCCCGATATCAGCATGATGGCTCCCGACTGCTGCGCGTTGTATCCGGACACTATGCCGAGGAACTGCGGCAGCAGATACGACACGCCATACAGCCCCGCGCCGACCGCAAACACAATGACAATGACGCTTGCATAACGCGGGTTGCGCATCAGGTTCAGGCGCATGATCGGCCGCTGCGCAGTCAGTTGCGAAATGGCGATCAGCATCATGCCTACCAGCGACACGCAGGTCAGCGAGACGATCATGCTGGACTCGAACCAGCGTTCGCGCTGACCTTCTTCGAGCACGACGGTCAACGAGCTCAGGCCGATTGTGAGGCCAATAATGCCGACCCAGTCCGCCTTGAAAAACGTGCTCCACTGCGGCCGGTCCGACGGCAGTCCGACGATCAGCAAGGTGATCAGCGCAATACAAACAGGCAGGTTGATAAAGAAGCACCAGCTCCAGCTGATGTTTTCCGCCAACCATCCACCGAGCACCGGTCCCAGCAGCGGACCCAGCAACACGATCAAGCCGAACATCGTCATGCCGACGGGCATCTGCGAGCGTGGCAGCCGGGTGCGAATGATGGTCTGCGCGGTCGGGATCATCGCGCCGCCTGCGAAGCCCTGCCCAATGCGCCCGGCGATCATCATGGGCAAGCTATGCGACCATCCGCACATCATGGAGAACGCGATAAACAGCGTGGCATTGGCGAGCAGGAAGTTACGCAAGCCGAACACGCGCGTAAGCCATGCGGCAAGTGGGATCATGACGATCTCGGACATCAGGTAGCCGGTCGAGATCCACGTACCCTCGGTGCCGGTTGCGCCAATCTCGCCCTGGATCTGCGGCAAGGCCGAGTTGGTGATCGAGATATCCAGCGTGGCCATCAACGCGCCCAGCGAGCCGGCCGCAACCGCGAGCCAGTCCGCCGCACTCGCGCGCTCTGCCTCCGGTGCGGGCGCCGCAGGCGAGGAAGCGGCTGCCGTCGTCACATCAGCCATGGTCGTTCTCGGCTTTGATGCGCTGGTCGCCTTCGCGGGAGGAACGCGTATCGACATCGGCGGTCACCGACAGGCCCGGCAGCAGCACGCTGCGTGTCTCCGGCCCTGTCTCAATGCGAATGCGCACGGGAATTCGCTGGACGATCTTGGTGAAATTGCCCGTGGCGTTTTCCGGCGGCAGCAGCGCGAACTGCGCGCCGGTACCGGGAGCAAAGCTGTCGACCACGCCGTGCAGGTCGGTGCCTGGCAGCGCATCCACGTGCAGGATCACGGGCTGGCCGACGCGCATGTGGCCGACCTGCGTTTCCTTGAAGTTGGCTGTCAGATAGGTACTTTGCACCGGTACCACCGACAGCATCCGCGTGCCCGGCTGTACGTATTGACCAACACGAACCGAGCGGTCGCCAACCTTGCCGGCCAGTGCGCTGCGCACCACGGTATCCTGCAGGTCGAGGTGCGCTTGCCGCGCGCTTGCCTCTGCTGCCTCGAGCTGGGCACGCGCCTGAGCGATCTGTGCGGTGGTGGCGGCGATCTGCGTCTCGGCGGCATCGACCGCGGCGCTATTGGCTGCCAGCGTTGCCAGTGCCTGATCGCGCGTGCTGGTCAACTCAGACAGCCGTTCGCTGGTTTCAGCGCCGGTGGCAGCGAGCGGTGCGTAGCGCTGGACTTCATCGCGTGCGTGCTGAGCGCTTACTCGTGCGACTTGCTGCTGCGCTTTGGCCTGTTCAATGTTGGCGTGCTGCTGGAGGATGTCCGCTTGCGCGCGCTGGATATCCGCGGCGCGTGCAGCGATGGTCGCCTGCGCCTGGTCGAGCGCGACCTGGTACTGGCGGGTATCGAGCCGGACGAGCGGGTCGCCGGCCTTGACCGTGGCGTTATCGCCCACGTATACGTCGGTCACGTAGCCGCTGACCTTGGGCGCGACAGTGACACTGTCGGCTTGCAAATAGGCATCGTCAGTGCTTTCAATAAAGCGCCCAACAGTCCACCAGCGGGCAAGCCAGATTCCCGCAAGGATCACCGCAATGATCCCAAGCGCCACCAGGATCATGCGTCTTCCAGACCGGCGCGTAGGCGAAGCGGCGGAATCTTGTGGCACTTCGTGCGGAGGCAACCCTGCGGTTGTTGACATTTTTGACCTAAATTATTCCAATCGGAACAATTATTCCAGTTGGTAAAATTGTGTCAAGTGATATATTTGTTTCGTTGAAGGGAGAAGCACGAATGAACGACACAAAACGGCTACGCCGTCCGTCGGCCGGCGGATATGTGCGAGGCGACGAGACAAGGCTGCGAATTATCGAAGCGGCAATTGAGTCTTTTGGAGAGCATGGTTTCGAGGGCGCGTCCACGCGTGACATCGCTGCGCGCGCCGGGGTAAATGCACCCGCGCTGCAGTATTACTTCGAGAATAAAGAGGGGGTGTACCGGGCGTGTGCGGAATTTCTCGCTGATTCGTCCTGGGTCACGCTTGAGCCGGTGGTGACTCACGCAGCCGATGTCTTGAACAAGGACAGTGATGTTCCCGTGCTGATCGATGCTTTCATTCGCATTCAGGAAGCGATTGCGGACCGTATGTTCGCGAAGGCTTGCGATACGTCTAACCAGCGGCTTTTCTTTACGCGTGAACAGGCGGGGCATGAGCCGACCGTTGCATCAGAGATCATGATGCGGCGTGTGCGGCAGCCCTTGAACGATGTTGGGTCAAGGCTGATTGCGCGCATCACCGGCACGAAACCCGACGACCAGCTTACGTTGATCCGGATGCTGAGTTTGCACGGACAACTGTTGATGTTCCATGTCGCGCCGCGCACTACGCTCGCGTTGCTCGGATGGACGGAGATAGACGCCGAGAAGGGCGACTTGCTCAAGGCGACGGTGCGCACGCAAACCCAGATTTTGCTTGAGCAATGGAGCAGGGAGGGTTTGGCAAAGAAGGCGGAAGCGAGCGCACGTAAGAAGCCCGTCGTGAAGACGGCGCCCAGAAAACGTGCCGCCCTCAAGAGTGCGAAGGCAGCCGAAAAAAAGTAACGGAGGGGGCGTTGCGTGCGGGTTCCCGTCACGCAATGCGGGGGATCTTAGGCCCGTTTTATCGCCGTGCCTCGAACACGAGATTGAACGGCGTCTCCGTCGCCCGGCGAAACTGCCGGAAACCTCCTCCGGTTACCACGTCGTGAATCCGCCGCTCGCCGGCTTGCGCGCCCAGGCACATGGCGCCCGATTGGGCCCTGGAAGCCGGTGTACAGATCAACGTAGAAGCCGAGTAAAAGATCCGTCCAACGGGATTCAGGTTTCCTTCAAGCGTGTCGTTGGCAAAGGGTTCGACGATCATCCACGTGCCATCGTCGTCCAGGGTTTCATAGACGTGACGTGACGCCCCGAGTGGATCGCCCATGTCGTGAAGACAGTCGAACATGGTGACGAAGTCGTAACCGTGTCCAGGATAATCTCCGGCCGAAGCGACTTCGAAACTCACGCGGTCTCCCACCCCCGAGGTTGCTGCCGACTCTCTGGCGTGCTCGATAGATCCCTCGTGATAGTCGTAACCCACGAACTCCGACTGCGGGTAAGCCTGCGCCATGATGATGGTGGACGCGCCATGTCCGCAGCCAACATCGGCTACGCGTGCGCCGCTTTTCAGTTTCGTCTCGACGCCGCCAAGCGACGGAATCCAGTTGTTCACGAGATACGCTGCATAGCCCGGACGGAAGAAGCGCTCGGTGCCGTGAAAGAGGGAGACATCGTGCTCGTGCCATCCAACGCCCAGTCCGGTCTTGAACGACTTCACCATCTTCGGGATGATCTTGAACTGCGCGACGGCGATCTGGAACGCGCCGGGTATGAACGCCGGGCTGCCTTCCTCGGCGAGCGCAAAGGACTGTTCTTCGCTCAAGCTGAAGCGTTCCGACGCAGGATCGTAGTTGACGTAGCCGCTCGCAGCCTGTGCGCTTAGCCACTCGCGAACATAACGTGCGTCCGTCTCGGTCGCCTGCGCGAGTTCTTCCGCACGTAGCGGTTTGGCGGCGAGCGCCTTATACAGCCCGAGTTGATCGCCAACGACAACAGTGGCCGCGTGCATCACGGCGCCGAGATCGTGGACAAACCCTCCCATGAATGCATCGAGTTTTGACTGGTCGACTGCCATGACATGCTCCCTTAAAAGCATCCCCTTTTGGAATAACGGCGTTACGTCATATTTTGTTCGTCATACTTATTATGTTATCTGCGCCGCTTCGTCAGAATAGGGCTTGGATCGTTCAATAGATAGTCATACGGTTTTCGGTGAATCGACCGGCGGAGTGCCTTGGTGGAACAGCGCGCTCAACTGGGCACGCAGTTCGGGAGAGTCGGTGTGTTTGTGAACGGACACGGCATGCTGGACGGCGGCATCCAGGAGTTCCTCGTCGGAGTCTGCAGACAGCGCGACGGTGCAGTTCATCTCGCTAGGAAACTCGCGGCAGTCGATGTATTTGCGGGTCATGGCGTTATCCCCCAATTCCGAAGTAGGGAGTTAAGTGACAAAGAAGGGCCGGGCGGCGCCACTCGCCTCCCAACGAATATGCGCCTGCAAAAATTATAGGTCGCTAACAAGGGGCTTGCGGACTCATTGAGCGCTGCTCCGTGGCTGCAAAGCATCGCGGTCACGGTGGGAATTTTTATTTCGCTAATGAGTTAAAAGAGTGAGGCAGAAGAGCGCGCGGACGCCCGTTCGGCTTTGGAGGCGGGCTGGCTTGGTTCCTGCTGATATCACGGCGATACTGAATCCGTTCCGGGCCACGAGATTCAGTCGACGGATCGGCAATCGGCTTCACTGCGGAAACTTTCTTGAACCGCGGGTTATCAGAAACACGAGCAGACGCACGAGGGTAGCCGGTGGCGCCTGGTTTTGCGCGATGGAACTGTAAGTAATGGGGGCTAAGCTGGTCGCGCAATGACGGTGGAGTCACTCCTCCTCTGCATTTGATCGCAGGTCGTCTTGGGCCTAATCGTCCTTCATCGGTAATCTTCGCGGTTGTCGATGCAGACACTTCACCTTTTACATGAAAGGAGATGAGCTTAATGATGCAGCATTCCCGAAGTTTGTTGTACCGCCGGTTGGCGACGGTCGCCATCGCGATCGCCGCTGCAACGTCTGTGCTACCGGCACAAGCGCAGCACCGTGACGATCGCGGCGGCCACGGTGGGTACCATGGTGGTGACCGTGGCGGTTATCGAGGCGGCGGGGGCGGCGGCGGCGGTGGTGGCCTGCTCGTCGGCGCGCTACTGGGCGTTGTCGCGGGTGCGGCTATTGCGGGGGCCGCCACGCAGGCGCCTCCTCCTGTGGTGTATTCAGCACCTCCGCCTCCGCCACCGCCGGGCGTCGCTTATTACCCGAATAGTTATCCTCCCGGTTACTGAAATTGCTTGGTGAGCTTGCTACCCCGAGCGCGCCAAACTCGCTGAAAGCACATTGAGCTCATCGGTACATTGGCCGGCAACAAGACCACAATGCGTCCTGATAAAAACGTCGCGAATCCAACAACTCAATTCAAGCCTCCCAACATGAAACCATCCATTCGTATTGCTGTTGCACCTGCTTTGCTGGCGCTTGCCTTCACGACTTCCGCGTGGGCGCAGTCCACGGCGGCAAGCGATGCAACCGCTGCGCCTTCTTCGGCCGCGTCGGCGCCCGTTAGCCATGCACAGAAGCACGCAGATTTTGTGGAGAAACGAATCGACGACCTGCACGCGCAGATGAAGATCACGAGCCAGCAAGCGCCACAGTGGGACGCTTTTGCGCAAACGATGCGCGACAATGCGGCCAAGACCGATCAGGCCTTCCGCGATCGCGCACACAAGCTGCCTTCGGAGAACGCAGACGACGCCATGAAGTCCTACGCCGAGTTGGCCCAATTGCACGCGGACAATATGCAGAAGCTGGCAGCGTCGTTTAGCGCCCTTTACGCCACGCTGTCCGACGATCAGAAGAAGATTGCTGACCCGCTGTTTAGAAATGACCACGCGAAGAGGCATGCAGCATCGCGTAAGCATAAGCCTGCGGCGGCGGCTCCGGCACCGGCCTCGAACTAAGCTTCGTTTGTTCTATTGCGCGAGCCCTTAGCCGGCACGGCGGGGCTCGATTTCCCCGGATAAAGGATTCGGCTGGAAACCTTTTCTCTTGGGGATTTTTTTGCAGCTTCAATCGCATGAAGGGCACTGATAAGCATGAGCTCCATACCGGCGACCGCTCCCATCAGCTTGTAGACCGGGAGGCGCGGTCAGCTAGACTACGGTTTTCCCGGGAGCGAAAATATGGTCGCAGCGCTGATAGTAGTCGATGTGCAAGAGGGTCTGTTCCGGCCATCTCCTTCACCGGCAATGTCCGTGGATGTTTTTGCACGCATCAACGAACTGACTTCACGGGCGCGGGCTGCCGGCGTTCCGGTGATTTTTATCCAGCATGAAACGGCGACGGGTGACCTTGAGTATGGCTCGCCCGGCTGGGCGCTTGCTGAAGAGCTGCACGTGCACGCGTCTGACGAGATAGTTCGTAAAACAACGCCGGACTCATTTTTGAGGACAAATCTTGGATCGATACTTGAGAGCAGTGGCGTATCCGACGTCGTCATATGCGGCTACGCCACGGAGTTCTGTGTCGATACAACGGTGCGCCGCGCTGCCGCTCTCGGATACCGCGTAACGCTCGTCGCTGACGCTCACACTACGCACGACAAGGTCCATGCCACTGCTGCCAGAATCGTCGAGCATCACAATGCGACCTTGCCGGATATCAGCAGTTTCGGCCCGACCATCAAGGCAGTGACAACCGCAAACATTCGCTTCGATGCCGGTGAGGCATATGTGTGATTGCTTGGTCTCTCACGATCCGCAGACGAGCGTAGGGTCGCCCAGTCCGCCACGTCGTTAGTGATGCCGTCTTGCGCATCGGTCACGACAAGCTGAAGGGTCTGGTAGCCGTTCAGGCCCACGCGGACGGTCTTCGTCGGCGACGATCCCGTAATAACACCGCTGTCATAGAGCATGACGTTGTCCGCCCAGACCTGAAAGTCCACGGTACCTGCTCCCTTTGCCTCGGCGTCCAGGCCGATATCGCTCTGGAACGTGCTGCAGTGGTCACCGAGGCGATAGACCATCTGCGCAAGTGCGTTCACCGTGAGGCCATCGCGGTACGACGTTCCATTGACGATGACGGCAGCCGCGCAATCGCGCCGACCGGCAGCGCGTCATTGCTCGGCCAGACTTTGACGACTGCACCGGACTGTGTGCTGACCAGATCCAGTTCGAAAGTGCGAGCGGGGCGTTGAGCGCGAGGGCATCGGTTCCGGTCAGTTTCCGCAGGTAGGCGACGCCGTGGCGGCGCTCCTATACGTTGCAGAGTTGCCGCCGGATAAGTTGCTCAGGGTCGAACAAGTGCTTACGCTGATTCTCATTTCCCTATCCACTTGGAGACGCGGCGTTCGAAGTGGGCGCTTTCCGCCCGGTGTGGCTTTTCCCGCCCATCTCTTTTCTGGCGCGTCGATGCTATCCGCGCATTGCCACAAAGGCGTTGAAGCAAACCCCCGTGTAAGTCACCGCCCGCGCGCCCGCCTGTTTATTGAGATGGACGCGCGGAAAAGTGCTGTAGCGTAGCGGTTGTTGCAAAAATAAAACCATCGATTACTTCCGGCAAACAGCCATTTATTCGATGGCGCTCAACGACAAAGGTAGGAGACCAGCTGGTGACTCTGCTGTATTACAAGGTGCATAAGCTGTTGCCGTACGTGAGCAAAGAAGACGGTGCGCGCATCGTGCGCGAGGTGTCGCTGTCGTTGGATCGTGCGCCACCTGTGCGCGAGAATCTCAAGACGCCGTCTGCACCCGCCCCGGAAAGGCTAAAGCCACAGCCAGGCGATGGATTAATAAAAATGATGGAGTTGCATTCGCGCTTCAAAACTTGGATGGAGACACCGGATCCGCCGAAAACGCCGAAGCCGACGAAACCGGTAGAACAGGAAAAAACGGTTCCACCGTTCGACATTCAAGAGATTCCGGGCGCAATGCGTAAGCTGCACTTACCGGTCTCAGCCGCCCTTATGGAACGATGGTTCGCGGGAAGGCTTAACTATTCTCCGACAGATGACGATGAAGCTGCGACTATTAATCAGGATGGCAAGCCTTACCCGCCTGATATGTACGATACCACCACGGTAAAAATCGATTGGGTGCTGAAGTTTACGCGTACGAAGGAAAGCTTCGACAATCTGATAAACGAGCGCATTCGATCAGAGAGAGCACACAAGATGCTCATCGAAAGGCTTAGCCCCTATAAGGAAACGCTCGGCGATCTCTTTCCGGAAGAACTTTGCAAGAAAGACCCCGTAATGCTGCACCGTCATTTCCATTTTCAATTTGTCGGCGTAGACGGTACATTCGCGCAAAAAATCAACCTTTTACTAACCACGCAGTGGGAGCGCAGCGGCGCGCCTGACGATCTCACGGGCGCAATTGGTTCGTTTAATTTCTACGCCGCCATTGGCCACGCCCGCATCGGGTGGGATAGAGCTTCACGGCAAAAGATCGCGACGGTGACGGGTGTCTGGGTTTATGTGAAAGACAACTACACATTCACCGACAAGCAAGGCGACCGGTCCCAGTATCTAGGCCACTGGAGTAGCAACGGCGTTATTGTTATCCCGCTCGATGCTGTTGCCGCAACCTCGCCTTATATACCTTACGTAGAATACCCCGTCACCCTTGGCAATCCACTTGTAAAGGGTGACGTCTATTACCCCGTTTACAACAGTGACTTTCGAAAGTGGGCGCTCAAACACCAGCGGGGCGGCGACTTCGTGACTTACTCGGATCGCCGCTATGTTCCGGTTGTGCCGCCTATCACGATACCCCTATGAAGCCAATACTCAAGCGCGTCGTGCTCTGCGCGGCGGTCGTCGGCGTGCTTTATTTCAGTCTTTTCGACACCACTCAGCATGGCACTGAATGCCACAAATTAACTTCGCCAAACGGTATTTACATAGCCGAGCGGTGCTTGTTGCAATGGGTTCCCGGCGGGGATTCAAAATATGTTGGACGGGTACTTGACGCGAAGAGCGGAAAGAAGCTTGCGCAGCATACATTCAGCACACCAGAACCCACAATTTTATGGTTTGTTGATGGCACCATGTCATTTTCCACTGGAGGCGATGACGACGCTTTTATTACGCTCCCGGCTTCCACGTGGGACAAGCTCCTAGCAGCCCGGCCACACTTGTAAGCCGCCCCCGCTGCACCGCCTTTGTTCTCATGACGGCGTGGTGGGGTTTATGCGGCTTTGCTAGCGTCATCGTCGTCCGCGGATTGTTTCTCGAACCGCTGTTCCCACGCTTCAGCGCTGCGCGGGCAATCAAAACCTTGCGCGGCCCGGCACCTAGTTCCACCGGGCCTTCGCCGCTCGCTTGCGGCGCGTAATAGTGCGTGCGGCCCATGTGATAGAGCGTGCAAAATTCGTTGATCGTGTAAGCAACTTTTTCCCGGCATTGCGTCTGTCATGGTGGGGTCCTTGCTCGTTAGTACCCGCTCGCGTGCGTTGGTGGCGCCCGGCGTTCGATGTAGCGCGCTAGAGCGGTCGACGGTTGGCGCGCGCGACGGGTAATGTGCCGATTCCCGAAGGGCAAATACGAGCACTAGCGGCCAAGCGCGGTCATTCTGAGACGGACAAAAAAAAAGCCCTTCGCGCGAAGGGCTGTATGTGCGTAAAAACGCTCTAAATTGTGAGTTGCGCGGGCTTCGGATGATGGTCAGCTTGCGCAGGTTGTCCGGGATGCAAGCAAAGCAACTCGACCGCCGCCGCGCGAACGTCTGGGCTTAGGTGCGCGTAGCGTAGCGACCAAACCCGCGGAAAACAGAACCGTCCAACTCCCAACCCGAGTGCGAACGAACTCCCTCAAGTCAGCTCACGCCCACCGGTTTCCTCCAGCATCGAAACGGCGATCAACGAAATAATCACGCACACGATCATGTACCACGCGGGGGCCATCGTATTGCCCGTAACCTTGATAAGCCACGCCACAACCAGTTGCGCCGAACCCCCAAACACTGACACCGCCACCGCATACGCACTCGCGAGATAACCCGCGCGCACATGCTTCGGAAAGTTCTCCGGCATGAGGGCATAAGCCGGCGCCGAACCCATTGTGTAGAACAACATCAGCAGCACGATCAATCCCACCATGACCGGCAACGAAGGAAACTGGTTCATCAACCAGAACGCCGGATAAAGCAGTACGATCAGCGCAATGCGTCCCACCAGGATCAGCGGCTTGCGACGTTGCATCTTGTCGGATAGCGCGCCCCAGATCGGGCAAAGCGTCAACGATACGATCGCCGCGCAGATCGACACCAGCATGGAAAGCTTGGCTGGCATCTTCAGGTACTGGATTGAATAAGTCGGGATGTAGTACATGAGGACGTAGGTTGCCACTGTCATGCCCATGATGGCGAACACGGTCAGGAACCACTTGCGCACAAGGCCCGGCTCCGCACTCGACCTGACTGTCTTGGCCTGCTTCGGCGGTTCTTCCACAATGTGCCGACGCAAATACACGCCAACCGGCATGATCAGCGTGCCTATCAGGAACGGCACGCGCCATCCCCAGTCGAGTAGTTGCTCGCCGCTTAGCCGATAAGTCAGCAGTGCCGCAATACCCGAGCCCATCAGTGCAGCGGCGCCTTGACTCGCGAGCTGCCAGCTAGCCCGAAAGCCGCGGCCCTTAGCGGAGCCCGTCTCGAGCAACGTTGCGGTGGCGGCGCCGAATTCACCGCCCTGCGCGAAGCCCTGCAGCAGTCGAGCAAAGATGATCAACGCCGGAGCGGCGAGGCCAATGCTTGCGTAAGTCGGCGCCAGGCCGATCATGGCTGCGCCTATCGCCATCAGGAAGATGGTCAGGGTCAGTGCAGCACGCCGGCCGCGTTTGTCCGCGTAGTGACCCAGCACGAAGCCGCCGACCGGACGCGCGACAAAGCCAATCGCAAACGCGGACAGCGCGAGCAGCGTGGAGACAACCGGGTCATGCGCCGGGAAGAACAGCTTGGCTATCGTAAGCGCGAAAAAGCTATAGACGGTGAAATCGTAAAACTCGAGCAGATTGCCGATGATCGCGGCAATCACGATCTTGCTTTGCGAAACCGCTTTAGCAGGCTGGGCTGTAATGACTGACATGAAAGTCCCGTGAGTGCTTGGGTCTTGCGCACGACTAAGCGCGATGCCGAGGCATCGCACAGTGCGCCGCTTTAATTGCTAACGATGTTTCTACCGATTCATCCGCGAGAAGCCTACTGCGCGAGAAAACGCTCGACCAGACGAGTCCAGTAGGCCGCGCCGACGGTGAGGTTGTCATCGTTGAAATCGTAGGACGCGTTATGCAGCATCGGCGCGCTTTCACCATTGCCCAAGCGCAGGAAACATCCCGGCTTTTTCTGCAGGTAATAAGCAAAATCTTCGCTGCCTGCGATTGGGCCAAAGTTATCGACAACCCGGTCATCGCCAACCAGTTCGCGCGCCACTTGCAATGCCAGTTCCGTCTCGGCCTGACTGTTGATCACGACCGGATAACCCGGCACGTACTCAATCTCCACGCGTGCGCCATACGCGCTCGCCTGAGCATCCGTCAGCGCGCGGATACGTGCTTCGAGCAGCTTGCGCACAGCGGGGTCGAACGAACGAACGCTGATCTGCAAACGTGCGGACTCAGGAATCACGTTAGCGGCATGGCCCGCGTTGAACGCGCCAACCGTGACCACGGCGGTTTGCATGGGGTCAATACTGCGTGCGACCACCGTCTGCAACGCGGTCACCAGACCCGCACCGATCACCACCGGGTCCACGGCAAGATGCGGGCGCGCTGCGTGGCCGCCACGGCCGTGAATGGTGATGTTGACCGTATCCGACGCGGCCATGAAGGGGCCGCTGCGGAACATGAACGTGCCTGCCGGATAGCCGGGATGATTGTGCAAGCCGAAGATTGCCTCGCAGGGGAAGCGCTCGAACAAGCCGTCGGCAATCATTCGCATGGCGCCGCTGTCTGCGCCAATCTCTTCGGCGGGCTGGAACACGAGATGAACCGTGCCGTTGAATGCGCGAGTGCGCGCGAGGTGACGCGCGGCGCCCAGGACCATGGTGGTGTGGCCGTCGTGACCGCAAGCGTGCATCAGGCCCGCGTTGCGGCTGGCGTACGGCAAGCCGGTTTCCTCGGCAATCGGCAACGCATCCATGTCGGCGCGTACGGCCACCGCACGGGTGCCCGTACCCGTCGTGAGTGAAGCGACCATACCAGTGCCACCCAGGCCACGCGTCACCTTGTAACCCCAGCTTTCCAGGCTTTGCGCAACGAGGTCGGAGGTTTGAAACTCCTTATACGCAAGCTCCGGATTCTGATGCAGGCGATGACGGATATCGCTTAGTTCATCGCGCAGATCCGTGGTGTCGTCTAGTGAGCAAAAGCCCTTGGTATTTTCCATGGTCGTGGGTGTCTCTCTGTAAGAAATCCAATGGGGGAGTATTCTGCCGCAAAATCCGCTAATCAATGACGTTCGCTGACCGATAATGTTGACCTCTATGTCAACAGACAAAGCTATGGCTAAAGACAATACGCCTGCCCGCGAGAATTTGCTTAGCGCCCGGAGCCTGCGTTATTTACATGAAATCGACGTGCACGGCGGAGTGCGCGCCGCAGCCGACGCGCTAGCCATCAACGGTTCGGTGATCAGCCGGCAAGTGGCGCAACTCGAACGCGACCACGGGGTTGTACTGCTGGAGCGGCGCGGCAGGCGCGCGGTGTTGACCGAGATCGGGCTAAGCCTCGTCGAACATTTCCGCGAGAGCTGCCGCCGCGATGCGGACATGCTGGCACAACTGGAAGAGTTCAGGAGCCTGCGGCGCGGACGGCTGGGCATTGGCGTGGGCGAGGGGTTTGTCGAGAATCTGCTGGCCACCGTGCTGGAGCGCTTCAGCTTGCAGTTTCCTGACATTGTGGTGGAACTGCGCAGCGGCGCGACGTCGGAAATCATCGCGATGGTCCGCAACGACGACGTCGATCTTGGCTTATGCGCGGGCGGCGGCAGCGACCCCGCCATACGTTCCCGCACCTTCCGGGCGGCGCAATTCTGTGCGCTCGTCAGTCCGCGCCATGCTTTGGCGGGCGAGCGTCGAATCCGCTTTGAACAGTTGCGCGATCAGCGGCTTATCTTCATGCCCGAGCGCTTTGGCGCCCAGCAATATCTTGATGCCATCATTCGCGCAGAGCGGCTGAACCTGACGCCGTCGTACCGCTGCGATCTTTTTTCGGCTGCCCAGGCCATTGCAGCAGCGGGACTGGGCGTGGCGTTCATGTCGACCGATGCGGCGCGGCAATACCTTGACGCGGGGCGTCTGGTTGCGCTGGAACTGGAGCATCCGATCGCACGTGAATTCAGCAGCCAGGCAATACGGCGTGTAGGCCGGCGCCTTTCTCCGGCTGCTGAATTCCTGTGGCGGCAACTTGTAGAAGCGATGCAGCGGCGATGGGCCGTTACGTCGCCGAAGCAGAGCGAGTGATGGTGTTGTGCAATCGCTAAGCGGCGCGGATCAAGCGGCCAGGATGACTGCGTTGCAGTACAAGAATGCGCGAGAGCAGCTCATCGCGGTCCATGTAACACCCTCGCAGGAAACGCTTCCCGCTCGCCTGATCGAAAGCTTTGCGGGCATGCATGGTCCTGCGATTATCGAAGCACCACATTTGGCCTGCTTCCAACCGGCGGCTCACTATGAATCGCGAATCCCGGGTAAGCGCGGAAAAGTGCCGATACGCGCGATAGAAAGCGCCCATCTCGGAGGCCGGCAAGTTGAAGGGCGCACGAAGCCAGTTCGCCAGCCGGATTTCACTCACCTCGCCGCGCGAGTCCAGGCCAATAATAGGTGCATAGCTGCGATAGTCGCTCTGCGCCGCTTTGTTCCAGAACTCTACCGGGTGCTCGCACAGCAGGCGGAAGTCTTCGGGTGACTCTGCTTGTAAAGTCGCTGCGATCGCGAATCCATCCACGAAGGTACTTTCTCCGCCGGTGGCGTCGTTGATCAGGCAATGAAGAAACTGCAAGCCGGGCTGAAGCTCCCGGGTTGGCAGGTCGGTGTGTGCCGGCAATTCCAGGGCTGTGTAGGCATTGCTATCGGCGGCTTCCGCTTTCGTCCTGACTTCGAAGGTAATGCCGAAATTGCTCTCGCGAATAAACGATATGCGCCTAGCCACGGTTTCCACCCCTTCGTCGGTTGACGGCATGCCGGTGAGCATGGTCAATCCAACATCGCGCGCCGCAAGCAGCCAGTCGAGCAGGACAGAGTCGGATGACATCACGTCCGAGTAATCGAACATAGGGATAAGCAGGTTGTTTTCCCAGGGACGGACGCTGCGCAGCCGGTCTGCCCGTTCGCTTCGGGACATAGGGTCGTAGGCGTGGGAACGCAACCAGCCGGCTTCATACACGCTGCGATGGCCGTCGCTCCAGTGCACATTCAGTGCACCCGTGGCATTCAGGGAAACGCTCTCGGCGGCAAGGTCATCCGGTGCATCCACCACCTCGAACATTTGTTCGCGGGTACCCGGATGGACGCACTTGGA
Source organism: Caballeronia sp. SBC1 (assembly GCF_011493005.1). Classification (NCBI taxonomy): domain Bacteria; kingdom Pseudomonadati; phylum Pseudomonadota; class Betaproteobacteria; order Burkholderiales; family Burkholderiaceae; genus Caballeronia; species Caballeronia sp. SBC1. The sequence goes on along the minus strand of NZ_CP049157.1, from coordinate 666,878 downwards.
GCACGGGCAATTGTCGCGCAGCCATAAGAAATGGTAGTGGCTGATCCGGTCATCGTCCCATGTTGTTTCCAGGCTGTCGCTCACGAGTTTGACGGTCCGAAGGCGATGGTTAGATTCGAACGTTCTCCAGTCTGCGGAGAAAGTTTCGTTGGCCGGGCTTGCAATTGCGTTCATATTCATCTCCGTGTTGTGCTGTGTGTTTGTTGCGGTCGGGTTGTTATTACGTTAGTGGATGGATTCCCGCTCAATTTATTAGATATGTAATCCTAATTTATAAGGATTTATGATTTCGCATCACGTTACGGTGACTCGCCTCCAGGCGCTGGCCGGAGGGGCTGCCGCCAGCGCCCGAACGGAACTGAATCCTACCCAGCGTCCGGCTAACTTTACGGTTCCTGTTTAAAAATAAACAATAAATATGCGACCTCGATTGCTAATTTTGCGACAATCGATTGAGAATGCGAAAAGCGTTCGAGCGCTTTCGCTGTTTTACGGCGCCGTCAGTTTTGGTTGGAGTGTTCACCCATGAGCGAACTCATTGTTTTTTTGCTGATGCCCGGTTTTTCGCTGCTCGACTTTGCGGCCATAGCCGAACCTTTGCGATCCGCTAACCGGCTCGGCGGCGACTTGTATCGCTGGAAAGTCTTAAGCGCGGACGGACATCCGGTGGAGGCAAGCAACGGCATGTCGATGGCAGTGGACGGGCCGCTACAAGCGATCGAGGCGGCCTCGATCCTGTTCGTCGTCGCGGCCTATGATCCGCTGGCACACCTCGACCGGACGCTCAAGCATTGGCTGAAACGACAGGCAAACGCGGGAGTCATTCTTGGCGGCGTGGACACTGGCGCTTTCGTGTTAGCGGAAGCGGGGTTGCTGCAGAGATTTCGCGTAACCGTTCACTGGGAGACGATCGCGGCGTTCGTAGAACGCTATCCGGCGTTACGCACCAGTCATGAAATTTTCGAGATCGACGGCCAGCGGATCACCTCAGCCGGCGGAACGGCCTCACTGGACCTGATGCTCGAATTGATCGCGCGACGTCACGGGCGGGATCTTGCGATCCGGGTAGCCGACCAGTTCGTGCTGGGCCAGATTCGTCCGCAGAAGAACTTGCAGCGCGCGGCGCCCGTTGAGCGTTATGGCGTGAACAACACCAAGCTGCTCTCGGCTATTGCGCAGATGGAGCAGCACATTGAAACACCCTTGGCTATTGATTCGCTGGCCAGGAATGTCAACATCACCCGCCGGCAACTCGAGCGGCTGTTTCAGGCAAGCATGGGCGAATCGCCTGCCGGGTTCTATTTGAACCTGCGGCTGGAAAGA